>PMHH01000137.1:0-8429 GCA_003156595.1 Acidimicrobiaceae bacterium | reverse complement strand
GCCGGCGGGAAGGCCGCCACCCTGAAGGCCACGGCTTCGAATCGAGAAGGTGACGGCGTCGAGTTCAACAACGTGACTACCAACGGCGACTCCAACGCCTTCGTGCTCGACACCCCCAACTACGATCCGAAAGGCGCCGGCCACACCATCGACGCCTCGCCGATCAGCAACGTCGCGTACTGGGGCACCGGGATACAGGTGCTCAACGGTGACGCGACGACAATGGCCAACCACGAGGCCTTCAACATGCTTTTCTGGAACAGCTGACCGGTCGAGTCCTACAGTCAGGCTATGAGCGCGCACGAATTGTGGGTGGAGTCCTATCAGGGGGAGGTGCTCGGCGAGACGCTGTTCGGCTTGCTCGCCGAACGCCAGGAGGATCCGGGCCGGCGCCGGCAGCTCGAGGTGCTGACGCTCCTCGAGCGAGCTACCAAGGAGCTGGCCGAGCCGGTGTTCGAACGGCAAGGGTTTGACCGGGGCGACTCCGCGGCCACGGTCGCCAGCGCCACCGCGCTCGCCGACGCCCTGGCCGACACCCCGTGGGAGGAGTTCCTGGGATCGTTCGAGCCGATCACCACCCAGTTCCTGGCGAAATACCGGGAGCTCGTCGAACTCGCCCCCGACGAGACCGAACGTCAGATCGCCGAAGCCTACGTCGCCCACGAAGAGGCCCTGGCCGCCTTCGCCCGGCGGGTCCTGGGTCAAGAGGCCGGCGAGCCGCTCGAGATGATCCTCGCCCTCCCGCACGTCGCCGCAGCCAGCGCCGCCGCTTCGTAGTCAGCGTGGCCCGTGAGCCGCGGCTCCAGCGGTCGTCAGGTGGGCCGGGCTGACTCCAGCTTGCTGGTCGAGCTGATCGAAAACGGGAAGAGGGCCTCGTAGGTCCCCGTCTCGTGGACCTGCTCTTGGACCGGGAGACGCAGCGCCGGCGAGTACCAGTCGACCTGGGTTCCGGTGGCCTGGATGCCGTCGCCCGTGGCGATCAGGTCGGTGGTGATCAGCCAGGTGGCGTACGAGGTGCCGCCGACCGAGACTGATTGGGGCCCCGAGACGGTTCCGTGGACTGTGACGGTCAGCTTCCCGCAGTTCGCCGTGGACTGGAAGGTCTGGCCGGCCGCGGGGGACGGCTGCAGCACAGGAACGGCCGGATTGAAGATGCAGGTCACCATCCCCTGCGGCGTGGATTCTGTCTCCGAGACGAGGAATGTCCCGTTGGATCGGAATTGCACCTCGGTGACGGCGGGGGGCTCGCTCGATGACGTCTTCCTCTCCCACACCTGATAGCCCCCGGCGGTGGCCGACTCGACGACGAGGGCGCCCTGAGCCGGCTCGGAGTAGGTCTTTCCAACCGCGGTGAGGCTGCCGGACTGGCTCTCGTAGTAGGTGCCAGGGGCGGCGGGACCAAGGACGGTCGGCGTCCCGTGGCCGGAGGGGTCCGAAGGGCTGGATGAGTTGGTGGGCGCGGCGTCCCCGACCGTCGTAGTGGTCGCCGCGGATCCGCCCGGGGCCGGCGGGCCGGCGCCGGGACCGGCGCCGGCCGGCGCGACTGTGGTCCCGGGCCCGGCGGGCGGGTCCGCGACGGTGGTCGTCGTGCCTCTCTGGCGCAAGGTGGTGGAGCTGCCCCCGGCTGCGCTCGCCTGTCCCCCGATCGAAGACGTCGTGACCGGCGGCCCGCTCGTACCGGCCGCCGAAAGACCACGGTGGCCGCCTCCGCACGCGGCAGCCGCGACGACCACAGCCAGCAGGCACACGCACGAAGTCAGGCGACGAGACCGCACCGACCCATCGTAGGTCGGGGCAAATGCGGCAAACGGGCCCGGAGCGCCGCCCCAGCCGTTCCTTAGGCCGGCCGTGGTTCGCAGATCACCACCGGGATGTCTCGCTTGGTGCGCTTCTGATAGCCGGCGTAGCCCTTGTAGGCGGCCACGATGGTCGGCCACATCTCGGCCTTCTCCTGGGCGGACGCGACCCGGGCCCGGCACAGACGGGTCGTGCCGGTCTTGACCACGGTCAACTCGACGTCGGGGTTGGCCACCAGATTGCGAAACCACTCCGGGTCCCGGTCGTCGCCACCCTTGGAGGCCACGATCACCACCCGGCGGTCGTCGATGATGGGGGCGGTGAGCATCGTCGTGCGGCGCAGACCCGACTTACGTCCGATGACGTGCAGCTCGACCGCGGGCATCCCGAACGGTGAGGTGAGGGCCCGGCCCCCGCTCAGGCGGAGGATGGCCCGGTGGCCGGAGTTCATGGCCTTGAGGCCAAGGTCGGCGAACGATTCGCGGAGGGGCATAGACCGCAGCGTAGGCCGGGACGCCGTACCGTGAATATGTGGACCCCGTCCGTCTACTGGATCGACAACCGCGGTGTGGCCCGGTACCGCTACCGGCTGCCGGGGGGAACGCCCTCCTGCCGTCCCGACGCGGACCACTCCCCGAGATCGATCTCGTAGTGCAAGAAGTCCGGATCGCGGCCCACCAATTGCATCCCCGCCCCCGTCATGACCCGCTGGGACGCCACGTTGGTCTCCTCGGTCCGCCCCATCACCCGGCGTACCCCGTCCAGCCCGACCGCCAGATCCAACAACAGACGCAGCGCCTCTGTCGCCACCCCCCGCCCCCGCACCGCAGGCACCATGCCGTACCCAACCTCCACCACGCCCTCCTTGGGGGGCCCGTGGAAGCCGATCCCCCCGACTACCACCCCGTCCTCGAGGACCTGGTAGTAACCGAAGGGAATCGACCCGCCCTTCCCTGTCCTTCCCGACAGATGGCTGGCGTAGGCGGCGGCGGCCCGGGTGTCCCCATCGAGCGGGTATCCGTCGGCCCACTGCAGATCGGCGGCATCTCGCCGCTGGGCCATGACCCGCTCGGCCTCGCCCCGGTTACACAGATGGAGCGCCAGCGCCATCCCCGCATATTGCCCGACCCAGGAGGCAAGGGAACAAACGGCGGCCCGGCATCCGTTGCACCTAGCACTTACATGATTACAGCGCTATCCCAACCCAACAGGAGCCGAAATTGAGGGGCTACCACCGAACCCGGGACCTGGCCGAGCTGCGCGCCGCCAACGTGAGCAAGGGGACTCGCGCGCGCATCTGGCGGTTCCTTTCACCGTACCGACCCCGGCTGCTGGCGTACCTGCTCGTCATCATCGCCACCGCCGTGATCGGGTCCATCCCGCCGTTGCTCGTCCGGGACCTCATCGACCACGCCATCCAAAACCGCAGCCTGCGCCAGGTGGACCTGCTCGCCGCGGCCCTGGTCGGCGTCGCCGTCGCCACCACCGTCCTGTCCCTGCTCAACCGCTGGTTCGGGGCGGTGATCGGCGAGGGGATCATCTACGACCTGCGGGTGGATCTCTACGACCACGTGCAGCGCATGCCGGTGGCGTTCTTCACCCGCACCCAGACCGGGGCTCTCATGAGCCGGCTCACCAGCGACGTGCTCGACGCCCAAAATGCGGTCGGCACCGCGGCCTCGGTCATCTCCGACGTCATGACCCTGGTGGCGACCCTAGTGCCCATGTTCGTGCTGAGCCCGGGGATCACCGGCCTGGCGCTGCTGGTGCTGCCCCCGTTCGTGATCCTCGACCGGGTCATGGCCGGGCGGATCAGCCGCCTGTCGCGCCACCAGATGCAGCTCAACGCGGACATGAGCTCCAACATGACCGAGCGTTTTAACGTGTCAGGCGCCCTGCTCGTCAAGCTCTTCGGCCGGCCTGACGCCGAGTCGAAGCTGTTCGCCCGCCGGGCCGCCGGCGTGCGGGACTCCGGGATACGGCTGGCGCTGCTGAGCCGCTACCTCTTCGGCGCGCTGTCCCTGGTCGGGGCGGTCGGCACCGCGGCGGTGTACTGGCTGGGCGGGCGCGACGCCGTCACCGGCCACCTGGCGGTGGGCACGGTCGTGGCCCTGGCTGCCTACGTGACCCGGCTGTACTCGCCGCTCACGGACCTGGCCAGCTCACGGGTCGACGTGCTGGGCGCCATCGTCAGCTTCGACCGGGTGTTCGAGGTGCTCGACACGCCCCCGTCTGTGGCCGACCGCCCGGGCGCGGCGCCGCTGCCGGCGCCACTGGAGGGCCAGGTTTCGGCGCAGAACGTGTGGTTCCGTTACCCGGCGCCGTCCGAGGTGTCGGTCGCCTCCCTGGAGGCGACAGCCGAGACGGTCGCAGACGGGCTCTCGGATGAGCCGAGCGCCTGGGTGCTACGCGACGTGTCGTTCGTGGCCGAACCGGGGACAATGACCGCCCTGGTCGGGCCGTCCGGCGCCGGCAAGACCACCCTGTCCAGCCTGGTCCCCCGCCTCTACGACGCCGTCTCGGGATCGGTGACGATCGACGGCCACGACGTGCGGGACGTGACCCTCGCCTCGGTGTCGGGAGCGGTGGGAGTGGTGACGCAGGACGCCCACCTCTTTCACGACACCATCGGCGCCAACCTGCGCTACGCCCGCCCGTCGGCGACGGATGCCGAGCTGGTCTCGGCGTGCCGGGCGGCCCGCATCCACGACCTGATCGCCTCGCTGCCCGAGGGGTATGACACGGTCGTCGGTGAGCGCGGCTACCGGTTGTCCGGCGGTGAAAAGCAACGTCTGGCGATCGCCCGGGTCCTCCTCAAGGATCCGGCCGTGGTGATCCTCGACGAAGCCACCGCGCATCTGGACTCCGAAACGGAGCTCCTCGTCCAGCAGGCCCTGGCCGCGGCGTTGGCGGGGCGCACGTCCATCGTGATCGCCCACCGCCTGTCGACCATCCAGGCCGCCGACCAGATCCTGGTCCTCGACCACGGCTCGATCGTCGCCCGGGGTACCCACACCTCGCTGATCGCCGAGGGCGGCCTGTACGCTGACCTTTACCAGACCCAGTATCTGCGCGGCGGCTCTGGCGTGCTGGCGCCGGCGCCGTTGGCCGGCTGAGGGGCGCGGGCGCCGCTGGCCGGCGGCGGGCCCGGCACGGCAGGATGCTGCTCCGCATTTACATGAACGGAGCAGCCTCCTGCGATGCCGGGCCCCGCTCCCCACTCACGTAAGGCGCAGGACCGGTCCGAACAGTGATGACCAGTGGGTAGCGGTCACATACGGTCCGCTAGTGATCAGTATTCGCCAAGCCCGTCCGTGCGTCACGCAGTGCTGTTCCGCCCGCGGCTGGGCTCGCGAGCGCCCGGCCCCCTCCCCCGCGGCGGCACTCGACGGATATTGATGAGAAGTGGACCGTATATGGCCCACTTCTCATCACTATTGGTCCCAACCCCGGCCGGCCGCCCGCGGCACCAGCTACTAGTGGCTGTGCGGGTGCACCGAGTCGGGATCGCCCTTGGTCGTTTCCAGCCAACGGCGCAACCCGGCGGCATTGGAGTGGATGCCATTGAGGGTCTCGAGTTTGGCCCGGTGTTGCGGATCGATACCGTCGAAATCGGAGGCGAACTCCTTCTCGAGGGCGTCGGCGATGTCGTCGCCGGCCCGCCACGCCCGCTCCGCGACCTCGGCCCAGTGGCGCAGGATCCCCTCGGCCTCGTCGAGCATCTCCAGCGGGTCCGGCAACAGGCCATAGTGAGCCAAAGCCACCCCGGCCGGGTTGCGGGCGCGGAACTTGCGCAACGACGTGACCGCTTGGTCGAGGTCGAAATCGGCGGGCGGGGTGGCCGGGCGCAGCACACCGCCATCGGGAAGTCGCACCCCGACGGCGTCGCCGGCGAAGAGGATGCCGCTCTCGCTGTCGTGGAGGCCCAAATGATGCTTGGCATGCCCTGGGGAGTCGACCGTGGTGAGGGTGCGGCCCGGACCGATCTCGATGGTCTCGCCATCGGTGAGCACGTGAACCCGTTCGGCGGGAGTCGGCTCGAGTCGCCCGTACAGGGAGTCGAGTAGGTCCCCATAGACCTGCGCCGCCGAGCGGACGAGCCGTTCGGGGTCGACCAGATGGCGAGCGCCTCTTTCGTGCACGTACACCGTCGCCTTAGGGAACGCCCGGGCCACGTCGCCGACCCCGCCGGCGTGGTCGAGGTGGATGTGGGTGACGGCCACGCCGGCCAGATCGCCGGGCGCCACACCGTGCCCTTCGAGAGCGGCGAGCAGGGCAGGCACGGAGGTCTGGCTGCCGGTCTCGACCAGCACCGGCGCCGGGCCCTCGATGAGATACCCGGCGGTCACGCGCGACCAGCCGCCGAGCAAGGTGTCGATCTCCCAGACCCCCGGACCGATGTAAGAACCCATGGCGCCCGACTGTATGCCTGGCCGCGACCTACGGGCCGCCACTCCAGCGGTCGGGTTGGGTGAGGTACGCCGGCACCGCCACGTCCGCCCGGTTGGCGTCGTCCGGCCGGGCGGGGCCGGCCGCGGGCCGCAGGGGGAGCACGCCGGCCCACACCGGCAGGCCCATGTCCTCGGCGTCATCAATCGGACCGCCGGTACGCACCTTGGCCGACACCTCGTCGAGGGGCAAACGCAACACCCGGGTGCTCGCCAACTCCCTGCCGGTGGGTGAACGGGCGTCGCCGGTGCGTCCAGGCAGCATGTGCTCCACGATCACGGTCAGCGCTTCGGCCTTCTCCACCGGGTCAGTGACTTCTATGGCCTGTCCGAATACCACCACCGAGCGGTAGTTGAGGGAGTGGTGAAAGGTGGACCGGGCGAGCACCAGCCCGTCGATCAGGGTCACGGTCACCGTGAGCTCGGCCCCGGCCGCAGCGGCTTTGAGCACGTGATTGGCGGCGGCGCCATGGAGCAGCAGGTGGTCGCCGTCGCGCCCGTAGGCGGTCGGGATCATCCAGACGGTGCCGTCGACCGCGCATGCGGCGTGGCAGATGAACCCCTCGTCGAGGATGGCGTACACCGCGTCCCGGTCGTACTGCGCCCGCTCGCGGTGGCGGCGCAGGGCCGTCCGGGTGGTGGGCACGAAGGCGGCGTCGCTCACGCCATGGCCACCAGGTCCAGGAGGTCGTCACTCCAGTGGTCTTCGGTCCCGTCGGGCATCAACAGCACCCGGTCCGGGGCCAGCTCGGAGACGAAGCCGACGTCGTGGCTCACCAGGATCATGGCCCCGGGCCAGTCGGCCAGGGCCCGCCCGATGGCTTCTCTCGACGGCGGATCGAGGTTGTTGGTGGGCTCGTCGAGCANNGACAGCGTGCCGGCATCCTGGAAGGCCACCTCACCGACCAACCCGAACATCCCCAACAGGGCCCGCCGGTCTCGCTCAGTCGCGTCTGAGGCATCACGGAGGTGGTCGAGGACACCCACGCCGGCTCGGATGCCTTCGTGCTCCTGGGCGTAGTAACCCGCGGACACGCCGATCCCGGTGCGAAAGGTCCCAGCCGTTGGCTCCGTCCATCCGGCCAGGATGCGCAGGAGGCTGGTCTTGCCGGCGCCGTTGAGCCCCATGATCAGCAGGCGTTCGCCGCGCTCGACGGCGAAGCTCACCTCCTCGAATACCGAGGGGCCCCCGTACGCCTTGGCCAAACCCTCGGCTTCCAGCACCAGGAGCCCACTGTGGGGCGGCACGGGGAACCGCACCTGGTAGCGCCGGTCCCCCTTCCCCGGACCGCTGGAGGCCCCGGCCTGCAATCGGATCACCCGCTTGTCGATGCTCTTGGCGGTGCGGGCCCGTTTGGCCGTCTGGTGGCGCATGGAGTCGGCCAACGTGGCCAGCCGCTTGATCTCCGCCTGCTGGCGGGTGACGAGCTTCGTCAGGCGCACCTCGTCGGCAGCCCGAGCCTGTCGATATTGGGAGTAGGTGCCCTTGTACTCGACCAGCTGGGCTTCGTCGAGATGGAGGACCCGGGTGATGGCCTCATCGAGCAGGTCCAGGTCATGGCTGACGACCAGCAACGCCCCTCGGTAGGACCGCAGGAACCCCATGAGCCAGGTCTTGGCGTCGCTGTCGAGGTGGTTGGTCGGTTCGTCGAGCAGGAGCACGTCACTGCCCGCGAACAAGATGCGGGCGAGCTCCACCCGCCGGCGCTCACCGCCCGACAACACGCCGAGCGGTCGGTCGATGCGGTCTGCGCCCAGACCCAGGCCGGCGACCAGCTGGCGGACCTCGGATTCCGCCGCGTAGCCCCCGAGGTCGGCGAAGGCGTCCTCGGCCTTGGCGAAGCGGGAGATGACCCGCTCGGAGGGGTGCTCCTCCATGGCGATCCGCAGCTTCTCGAGCTGGACAACCGCCTCGTCCAGACCTCGCCCGGACAGGATGTGGGCCAAGCCGGTCCCATCCGTCACCTGACGTAACGCCCGCGGGTCCTGGCTAAGGAACCCGAGCCGTCCTTGGACNNCTTGCCGGCGCCGTTGCGTCCGACCAGCCCGACCTTGTCGCCGGCGCGCACCAAGAGCGACGCCTCCTCCAAGGTGAGGCGCCCTCCTACCTCGACGCTGAGCTGGCGGGCTTCGAGCACACCTCCATCATGGCGGAAGGGTTGGGTGGGCCGGAACCGAATAATG
>PMHH01000005.1 GCA_003156595.1 Acidimicrobiaceae bacterium | reverse complement strand
CCCGGCCAGTGCCTCCACTCCTTCACTGCGACGCTCTCCGGGCTCGTCCATCCATCCCCCATTCGGTTGAGCCATCCAGCCCAGGGAGACTCTAAGGAGATAGCGCTGCACTGTCAAGCAAGCACTAACCCGCTTTTCTGATTCGGCGAACCTTCACCAGACCCGGCGGACACCGGGCGAAACAGCGCCGGTGGCAGAACGAACGGCAGGTCGAGATGCGTCCTTATGCGGCTCTTCGGATCTAAGCGGGGTGTGGAGTCTTTGACGGATCCCTGAGATTGAGCGGGGGCTCTGCCAGTCTGACGGTTCCTAACGCCAACAGACCGGAGAGCCCCCGTGGAAACAGACCCTACGCGCATGTGCGAGCTTTTGGTGGGCTTGCCCGATGTGCACATCTTGGGCGTCGACGATGATGTCAACGGATTCGTCTGCATCTACATCGAGTCTCGGGCGCAGCGGCCAGGATGTGCGCACTGTGGCGTCTTCGCCCAGGTCAAGGATCGCTCGCCCGTTGAGCTGGTCGACCTGCCGTGTTTCGGGCGTCCGGCCCGGCTCATCTGGCACAAGTGCCGCTGGCGCTGCCCCGAGCCCTCGTGTCCGGTCGGGTCGTGGACCGAAGAAGACCCTCGCATCGGAGCTCCGCGCATGGCGATGAGCGACCGGGCCGGGCGATGGGTCACCGAGCAGATCGGTCGCTATGCCCGCAGCGTGAACGAGATCGCCCTCGAGCTCGGGTGCGATTGGCACACGGTCAACGACACCGTCATCGCCTATGGCACCGCGTTGGTCGACGATGACCCCAAACGGTTCGGCGTGGTGCGCGCCCTCGGGCTCGACGAGGTGCTCTTCGTCCGGGTCGGCCCCTTTCGCCGCCAGGAGTACTCCACCCAGATGGTCGACGTCGGAGCGGGCCAGCTCTTAGACGTCGTCCCTGGTCGCAGCGGTGTTGAACCCACCGCGTGGCTCGAGCGGCAGGGAAAGGAGTGGCGGGACAAGGTTCGTTACGCCACGTTGGATATGTCGAGCTCCTATCGTTTGGTGTTCACCACCATGGTGCCCGACGCGGTCCAGGTGGCCGATCCGTTTCATGTCGTAAAGCTCGCCAACACCAAGCTCGTTCTTTTGTAGTCGGGGGAGGCATCCACCACACGCGAGAGGCGGCAAGATCCAGTGTGGCGGAAGGGATCTCTTGACGTAGCTGTCACACCCACCACCTACGTTGGCCGGCCATGGAGTTCTGGGCCCAGCGGACGGAGTCGCCGGTCGACGGCCGGGTTGGTTGGACGGTGGTCGACGATGCCTACGTTGAGCACGACCGGGCGGCCGCATGGTTGCGTGCGCTTCTCGACGCGGACGGCCGTTCGGTCGGCACAGCGCGTACCTATGCAGGACGGCTTTCTCTCTACCTAACGTGGGCGTCGTCTGTCGGCGTCGACTCGGTGGCGCCCCAAGTCGAGGAACTCGCAGCATTCGCCCGATGGCTCGAGCGCACACCGTCTCGCAAGCACCGGCCAGGCAAGGAACGGAGGCGTGCGGTCCAGCCCACTGTGGTGGTGCTTGGCACGGCCCGCTCGGCCGCAACGGTGGAGGGGATCTTGGCGGCGGTCGTTGAGTTCGTGCGCTTCGGTGCCTCCCGTGGATGGTGCGCACCGGCGGTCGCCCAACGGCTGAGTTCGCGGACCGAGCTGCGGTTCGCCCCGCGTCGGTGGGATCGCGGCGAGCGAGCTGACCGGCCCGTTGTCGAGCGCCGACGTGTGCGGCGGCGTCGGGTCGAGCTGGCTCCTGCCACCTTGTCGCGAGAACAGGTCGGCGTCTTGGTGAATGCCAGCGCGAATATCCGTGACCGCTTCGTCATCGAGACCCTGTACGCGACCGGAATGCGCGTCTCCGAGATCTGCGGGCTGCACCTCAGCGACCTCCACCTGCTGCCGTCAGCTGCCCACCTCGGCTGCGCGGTGAGTGGTGCCCATCTCCACGTCGTTCGACGCGAGGACAACCAGAACGGCGCCCTCGCCAAGTCGATCTGGCCCCGCGTGCTGCCGGTCACCAAGGCCCTCGTCGTTTGCCACGATGCCTATCGATTCGAACGCGACGCTGTGCCCGCCGCCGGCGAGAGCGACTACCTGCTGGTCAACCTATGGCGGCCGCCGTTGGGACGGGCGCTGTCTCCCGATGGCGTGGAGCGCATGTTCATCCGCCTCTCGAAGAAAGTCGGCTTCCGAGCGCGCCCGCACATGCTTCGGCACAGCTTCGCCTCGGAGGTTGCCGCGGCGACAAAGGATCCGGCGATTGTGAAAGAGCTCCTGGGTCACGCCTCGGTCAGCTCCAGTGACGTCTATCTGCACGCCCGTTGGGAGGACATGCGCGCCGCAGTCGACGGTCACGGCTCGGGTGGCGCATTGCGATGACGCGAGCACCGCTGCGTGCAGCGACGCAGGAGGCGCCTGCGACCCTTCGTCCTCCGGAGAACCCGCGCCTCAGGTTGATGGCGTCCCTCGTGGAGAAGATTGACCTGGGCGACGAATGGGACCCCGAACGCCTGGTCGTCATACCCAGGCCAGGTGGGCTCCTCACCGGGCGGGGTCGCTGTGCGGCGACCGGCTGCCCGAAACGGCGGTGCGGCGCTGGTTCGCTGTGCGACTCGCACCAAGCTCAGTTCGCCCGCTCGGGCTCGGGTGACCTCGAGACCTGGCTGGTGGAAGGGCCACGTCCGCTCGGGGTATATCTCTCGCTCGAGCGCTGCGTCATCGACGACGATGCAGGCAATCGCTGCGGAAGGCCCGTCGGCGACCCTCAGGGTCTGTGCGACACGCACTCGCAGGTCTGGCACGTCTCCCGGCGCAAAGGGGGATCGTTCGAGGAGTTCCTCTCGAGGGCTCGGCCGCTTGAGGCCATCGGACCTTGCGTCGCGGCGTCGTGTTTCCTCGAGGCGACCTACAAGGAGCACCAGCTCTGTCGGGTCCACTACGTCGGCTGGATTGCCCAAGGACGTCCCACCGGTCGGCGGTTAGAAGTCTGGGCGAGGCGGGTCCGCCAGCCGGCGAGCGGCCAGATTCTCTCCCTGCGAGGCCTGCACGAATTGACCCGTCTGGAGCTGCTCTACGGCATCGGCTGCAGGGTCGGCGAGCACATGGCCACCGAGCCCTGGCATCTGCGTCGATTCGTCGACCTCTTGCGTGCCGATGACGTCGCCTCGGTGACCGAGGTCGACATCGGCCGCCTCGACGGCTACAACGCCTATGCGCGCTTCGTGATCGACCGGGTCCGCCTGGCCTATGCCGACCCTGTTGCCGAACGCATGTCGGACCGCTGGGACCTGCGGGTCTTGGGGCACCGCGGCACCCTCGACTTCACCGGGATCCGCCAGGCTTGGTTACGCCAGGCCGTGAAGGGCTGGGCGGCCGGTTCCCTGGCCGGTGGGCGCTCGGCCAGCGGCGCCGCCAGCCGCGTTGACTCGATGCGGATGCTCTCTGCGGTGCTCGCCAGCGGCCCCGGCGGCGGCGAGGACCCGGCCGCCCTCGGGCGTGCCGACATGGAGCGATTCTTGGCACGCACCTCGTCGTTCAAGACGAGACGTGGCCAGCCCTACAGCGCCCAGCGGCTCGCTGGGATCGTCGAGGACGTGGCCCTGGTCCTGCGCGAGGCGAGGGAGGCCGAGCTCGTGGCCGATCTTCCTGCCACCTTCGTCGTCCGGCGGGGCGATCTTCGTCGTCGACCCGAGCACGAGCCCGGCCGGGCACTCCCCGGGCAGGTCGTCGCCACGTTGGACGCGCATGTCGACCTGCTGCGAGCCGTCCCCGGTTCTTGGCCGATGACGGCTCGCCGGGTGCTCGGCGATCGCGCCGGGGAGATGGGCGTGCTTGTCTACCTGTTGCTCAAGAACACCGGTCGGCGCCGCGGGGAGATCGCCAGCCTGCATCTCGAGTGTCTCGATGTCGATGAGGCTGGACGGCCAGTCCTCGTCTACGACAACCACAAGCGCCAACGCATGGGTCGGCGCCTGCCCATCTCGGACCCCGCTCTCGTTCAGGCGATTCGCGACCAGCAGGGGTGGGTCAGCCAGCGTTTCCCCGACACCCCGTCACAGGAGCTGTGGCTGCTACCACGCCCGAGCCGCAACAGCGACGGCCGAGCGCACCTGAGCGCCCATCAGGTCTGGTCGTGGATCACGACGTGGATCGAGCGCATCCCGAGCATCGACGTGGCGTCGCCCGGCGCCGACGACCCGATCCCCGTCGATCGCTCGACGATCCATCCCCACGCCTTCCGGCACACTTACGCCCAGACCTTGGCCGACCAAGGCGTGCCGGCACCGGTGTTGCGCGACCTCATGGATCACCGCAGCATCGACACGACCATGGGCTACTACGACGTCGGGGAATCACGGAAGAGGGAGGCGATGGAGCTGCTCGCCTTCTATAGCATCGATAATCACGGCAAGACCCGTCCGCTCGTCTCCGAGCCCTCTGCCACCACCGACCTCGCCGAGCAACTCTCATGGGTGGCCGTCCCGATGGGCAAGTGCTCGGAGCCCACCAACGTGCGCGCCGGTGGTCAAGCCTGCCCGATCCGATACCAATGCGCCGGCTGTTCGCACTTCGAGTCCGACCCCTCCTACCTGCCGGAGCTGCGTGCCTACGCGGACGAATTGCGCCGCGAGCGCGAGGCAATGATCGCCGCTGGAGCAGCGGAGTGGGCCATCGAGCACGTGGCGCGCCAAGTCGAGATCGTGGTTGGCCATATCCGCACCCACGAGACTCTGCTGGAGCGGATCGCCTACGACCAGCGGGCAGCGATCGAGGACGCCTCGCAGACGCTACGCAAGGCCCGTCAGTCCGTCCCCGTCGCCTTCGGGCGCCGCATCCGCCGTGACTGACAACAGCGCGGCCCTGCGACGCGCCCGCCGCAACGACAGCCGCACCAAGCGCCAGCGAGCCGCCGAGATCCTCGGCGAGATGGAACAAAGCGGTGAGCCCATCACGTTTCCGGCTGTGGCTCGACGTGCCGGGGTTTCCGTGTCGCTTCTCTACGCTGACACCACCCTCAGCGCGCGCATCGCGACCGCCCGTGACCGCCAGCGTCAGGTAGGTACCGAGCGAGCATGGCGAACGCCCAGCCGCTCGCTGCTCACCGAACAGAGTCTGCGCGCCGAACTTGCCAACACCAAAGACCGGGCGCGCCGGCTCGCCGAGGAGGTGGCCTTGCTGCGGCAACGGCTCAGCAGGCATCTCGGTGCCGACGCCGAAGCCGCCCGTGAGGAGGACCACCGGCCACTCCTCGACCAACTCGAGCAGCGCGCCGCCGAGCTCGAAGCCGACAACCATCGCCAACGCCAGCAGATCGCAGAGCTGCAGAACGACGTCTCGGAGCTGACCGAGACGCTGGATGCGGCTCGTTCGACGAACCGTGAACTGATGACCGAGCTGAACCGGAGTGACGCCCGCGGGGACCGGAAATCCCGGCGCGGTCACGCGGGCTCTGTGTGACCTACGTCCGTCACACAGCAGACGGCCTCCCACCTGCGCTCTCGCGATCGACTACAAGAGAAGTCTCGACGAATGCCGCCGGCGGGTGCAAAACGAGACCATGGGGCACCGTGGTCGCAAGGAAGATCCCCTCTATCGGTGCCGTCGCCTTCTCACCAAGGCCGAAGAGCGACTGGGCGAAGCGGGCAAAGAGAAGCTCCTCGGCCTCCTGCGTGCCGGTGACCCCCGCGGTGACGTGGCCACCATGTGGGAAGCCAAAGAAGCCGTCCGCGAGCTCTACACCCACGGTGACCCTGCGCTCGCGTTGGAGTGGGTCGAGCAACTCGGGGCCGACCTCCAAGACGCCGACTACCCAAGCGAGGCCCGCTCACTCGGTCGCACCTTGATCCGCTGGAAGCACCAGATCGCCGCCTGGCACAAGGCTCAAGTGAGCAACGGACCGACCGAGGCCGTCAACAATCTGATCAAACGAGTGAAGCGAGCGGCGTTCGGATTCACCAGCTTCCGCAACTACCGAATCCGGTCATTGCTCTACGCCGGCAAGCCCAACTGGAACCTGCTCGCAAAGATCACACCCCGCTGAAATCCGAAGCGCCACCAAACCGCGGTGACCCCAGGAGGGGCGTGATGCGATAGGTCAGCGGCGCAGGCTCATGCCCGTGCCGATGACGCCATCGGCCGACAGCCGCTCGATCTCCGAGTCTGACATTCGAAGTACATGTGCAAGTAAGTCCTCGGTGTGCTCACCTAGCGTCGGAGCGGCATGGGCATGAGGCGTATCAGGACCGAACGAATAGCGCATCGGCCATCCGGGGTACCGGTAAGTCGCCGTAGCCGGCCGATCGATGGCTTGAAAATATCCTCGAGCACGAAGTTGCTCGTCGTCTCCGAGTAGCGCGGGGTCGATGACCGCCGCCACGGTGACGCCACAGCTCCGTAGCGTCGCTTCTGCTTGACGAGCAGGCCGCTGTGACGCCCATGCCCTAATGGAAGCATCGAGTTCGTGCCGCCGGGCCTGTCGAGCCGCCAAGTCTGCCAGCTCAGGGTCGGCCAACAGATCCGCCCGCCCGACCTCAGCGGCCAGAGTTTCCCATTCGTCATCTTGCGCCGCGATAGCGATCCATTCGTCGGCTCCGAGACATGGATAGATGCCATGTGGAGCGATATTCGGATGCTGGTTGCCGTGCCGAGTGGGGAGTTCCCCTTCTCCGGATGCGGCGATGACCTGGTCAGCAGTTAATGCTGTGAGCGCTTCGAGTTGCGCCATTTCGATGACTTGTCCTTCACCTGTGCGGTCACGATGCATAAGTGCTGCCTGAAGAGCGAGAAGCCCGTGCATTCCCGCCAGGGGATCGGCACAACCACCCGGCGGTGTGGGTGCGCCGTCTTGTTCACCAGTCACATTTGCAAGTCCGCTTGCTTGCTCAAAGGTAGGTGCCCAAGCGATGTGATCTCGGTACGGTCCGTCGAGCCCGAATCCCGGCAAACGGGTGACGATCAACGATCGGTTCGAAGCACAAGCCGCCGATACGTCGATCCCTAGATGATCGAGCACGCGTGGTGTGAAGTTCTCGACCAGGACGTCGGCCTGTGCAATGAATCGGGAGGCGATGTCTTGTGCCACGCTATTCGTAAGATCGAGGGTAAGACTCCGCTTGTTGAGGTTGGTGCTCTGCCACACGGCGCTGCGCTCCCACCAATCCTCTCCGAGCTCTGGCGTTGAGGTACTGTAACGGAAGGGATCGGGCCGCTGGTGTGATTCGACCTTGACAACGTCAGCACCGAATGAAGCCAGATACATCGTAATGATGGGACCCGCCCAATACACACTTAAGTCGAATACTTTCAAACCTGAGTAAGGCAGGTTCGGGCGGCCACCACCCCACGTTGAATGGCGCGGTTCTGATCGCACCGGTAGCACTTCCTTGGGAGGGAGTCGCGGGGTTCGCCATGGGCTCTCGGTGTCCCGCCCCAGGGGCGGCGCAACTGATGGCAACGGCAGTGACGTTGATGAAAACCGCCAAGGGGGAGCTGGTCGCAGGAAGTCATCTCCCGGCTGACGGATGAATGTGTTCCGCGCGCGAAGTTGGGGATGATTCAGCAGGCCGCGGCCGTCCAGGACCCGCGTGGCCGGCACCCGCATCGACTGCATCAGATCGACGATGTCATCGCCATCCTGCTTTCGGAGCCATAGCTCGGCCTGCGTCCGAAAGACCATCGTCAGGGCTGGGTCTGCTTGCACTTGGCGCAACTGGTCGCGGAACTCGGGGATTCCCATGATTTCGCAGACATCGTTCCAACCTTGCTGATTGAGAGGGTTGATTCCCACCCATCCGTCTCTGCAAGCCAGCACGCCCGGAAGCGATCGAATGATTGGCGGCATCGCTAATCCGGCTGCGTTGAGTATTTCGGCATGGACCGTCGGATAGGGGAGCATACCCACAAGGCACTCGAAGACGGAAACATCGGACTCTACGCTCGAGGCGGTTGTGTGAGCCTGCCGCCAGGCGGTCAAAGCTGCGACAGCCGCATGAACGCCGCCGCCGTATGCATCGAGGTCTCCGCCCGCGAAGAGTGGCTCTCCTCTGTCTCCGACGATGCGGTGGGACCACCCAGCCATAGCCTGCAGTGTCAGGCTCGTCGCTCGTTGGCCTTTGCGCGGACCGGTCTGCCCGAACGGGGAAATATGAATGACGACTGAGCCCGGCAGCGCAGGGGCCCGGTACGACATCATCAGATTGGTCCACTGGCCCGGAGGAAGTGCATCGATTGTGATGTCGGTTTGGGCGTGAGCGAGGAGGAGGAGCTCGATGCCCTCTGCGTCTCGCTCGAGCGGCACACTGTGGCAGCCGGAGCGCAGGTATTGGAAAATCGGTGAACCACGGGGGGAGAGCGCTGCCGCATTTCTGAGCGGACAGCCAGAAGCGGGTTCGATCACAGTGGCCT
>PMHH01000148.1 GCA_003156595.1 Acidimicrobiaceae bacterium | reverse complement strand
GGGGATCCACCCCAGCCCCCCCCAAAACCACCACCGACGCGACCGTCACCACCACACCGCCTCGTCGGGCTGGGGCGGAGCCCCGTTAGTGGTCTGGGCCACTGAGGATCGGGTCATGCCACTGGCCGAAGGCGAGAAGCTCGCCCGGGCTCTGGGAACTACCCAACTGGTCGAAATCCCGGACAGTTATACGCTCATCGCGCTCGATCAACCCAAGCGCCTGGCCGGCGAGATTCGACGCTTTTTTGCCGAGACCAGGACGGCCACGAGTCCACACTCGAACGGAGTTGAGCCGGCATGAACCAGCTCTACACCGGGCGAGGTGTCGATTGACCCGGCGATGCCGAGGACGCGACGGCACAGAACGGGTCCTGCGAGCGAGCACATTGACTCTGTAGACATCACGCGCAAACGCCTGGACGCCCATCCTGTAGGAAATCGAGGGCGTGCTGACCGACTCATCCTCGGTCCCGCCGGCTGCGTGGTCTTCAACGTCGCCAGGGATGACGACCCCTTCGTGCAGTTTCTGTCCATGGGAGGAGCAGTCACGGGTGAGGCATCGGGTCCGAGTTGTGGCATCCGAAGTGACTCTCTGATCGTCCGGCCAGTATGACCATACTCAGAAGTTGACCATAGCGGTCGTCCGATCAGCCATTCATATGGACAGGTTCTCATAGCCGGGTCTACGCTGCGCAGTTGGGGCTCATGTGTGGGATTGTTCGAGCGCCGCTACCGGTCCCGTTTCCCGAAGGTAAGGAGTTCCAGGATGAAGGCTGTTTCGCTCCGCCGGCTGGCGCGCAGGCTTCCAGCGGTGCTGGTCGCGGCCCCAGTACTGGCCATTGGGTTGCCGGCTGCTGTCGCTGCCGCGCTGCCGGCCCACTATCCGACACCGGTCGACGTGACGTTGCAAAACGGTTGGACGAACCTCTCTGGCTACGGGTCGGCAGCTGTCGCGGTCGACGGGAACGGCATCGCCCATCTGTCCGGGGTGATCGACAACGGCTCGTCCGACTCGGTGGCGTTTGCGCTGCCCTCCGGCGACGCGCCGGCCAGCGACATCTATATCAACATCCAAGGCGAGAACTTTGCTGACGACGACTACCTGATTATCGGCACTTCCGGTGATGTCGCAGTCGTCGGCTCCGACGTGAACGAAGCCGCATGGTTGTACGGTGTTTCGTTTCCGGTGGCCGGCAGTCCGCTCAGTTTCTCCGATGTGACGCTAAAGAACAGCTGGACTTCGGAGAACTCTGTCTACGGGACCGGGGATCCGGCCGTCGCGGTCGACTCGGAAGGCATCGTCCATCTCAGAGGGTCGATGGCCGACGGCGCATCTGGCAGTGTCGCTTTCGTTCTTCCCACCGCCGATAGGCCACCGGCCGACATCTACGTCAACACCTACACCAATGGCGGATCGACCGGCTACCTCTACATCGAGAAGAACGGCGACGTCCTACCGATCGGTTCGGACGTTTCCGGCTTCACCAACCTGGCTGGTATCACGTTCCGTTCCGGCCAGTCGATCCTGGCAGCCACCAAACTCAAGTTGGTGAACGGCTGGGTCGGCGGCGCCTACTCGACCGGTGACCCGACTGTCACCCGCGACCAGTACGGGTTCGTGCACCTCGCTGGCGGTCTGACCAACCCCAGCGACGGAAGCCCGGTCACCGTGCTCCCCAAAGCCGACTGGCCCACCCACCAGGTTTGCGAGACCATCTACAACGTCAACGGATCTATCGGAACGATATGTATCTATTCCAACGGTGACGTGTCCCTGAATGGCACCGGGAGTTCCGCCCCGTACACCGACGACGAGTTCAGTTCGTTCAGCCCGGTAACTTTCGAAGCGGGCGTATAAGCAAACCCGCCCTGATCCACCAAACCCCGACAGGGGGGAGGGACAGCCTGATCCCACCCCCTGTCGGCTAGTAGCAGGCTGACTCCCACCGGGAGTCGCGGAAATAATCGTTCGGTATCCGTCGACGGCAGAGTCCAACCGCCCCGTGACCATTCTCAGTGGTCGCAGCGGCAAGACAGGCTGATCGGCATTCGGCAATGTGTCATGCCGCGTCCCTGCGGAGCGCTCCCTCCGTACGGGCGGCAAGCGTCGGGACGTCGGGTCGCTACTCGAACCTCAGCTCCGTGGGTGCTCGGTGCTTGGCGCTTCGGTTAGGCCAGGGCGGGATCACGGGACTGACCCGGGGGTCGACAGTTCGACGCGGCGAAGCCCCCGGTCAACGTGGACCGGGGGCTTTTACCGCTCCTTGCCGATCGCTGCATTCAGAATGGGTGAGCATTCGGCTAGAAGCTCTTCTTGACAGTGATGAGGTGTCGCTCAACCCGCCGCTCTAGGAGCCGACGTTCACAGTCTCGCTATAGGTGGCCGACGCGCTGCGCGGGACCTCGGTGGTGCCAGCGGGGATGTACGTTGCCTTGATCTTGTACGTGCCCGGGCTCAGCGTTTCACTGTCGCTCACCTGCGCTTGGCCGCAGTTGACCGCGCCGCTGTCGGCCCCGAGGGTGGCCTTTCCCAACGAGACCCCAGTCGTGACGTCCACGAAGGAGATCGAGCCCGTTACCGCCACGTTCTCCACTCGATCGCACTCCGTGCCGGTGACGGTGAACGACGTACCCTGCGAAACCGGGTTGGCGGCACCGGATACCTCGGTGACCGACGGCGCGCCCTGGCAGTCGATGACAAGGGTGGTGGTGTTGTTCCCGTAGGCGCAGGCCGGTGCCGGGCTAAGGAGCGCCACCCGACCGTTGTTGTCGAGCGTCCAGTCGAACGACGCCGGGGACCCGGTTGAGCTGACCCACCCGTAGGCGTTCGGCAGGAGCTGCAGGTTCTCCGGGGTGGAGTCGGCGTAACCTCCCGCGAAAGTCAAGGCCCCCAGGGTGTAGGTGCCCGTCGAAGTGTTGCCGAGAGCGGCGGTGGCGTTGACGTGCACGGTGAGGCCCTTGAGCACGAGCTTCGAGGTGCCCTGCCCGCCCAGGAACTTCTTGTCCGCTGTGCTGCCGTAGGTCCAATGACCGGAGCTGTCCACTCCGAAGTAGAAGGTGGTAACGCTGCCGTCGGCCACCAGCATCTCGTACTGCGCGTTGGGCAGCAGGTTGTAGTCGTGAACCACGTCGCTGGGGACCTCCGTGTTGGAGAGCCCGTAGGCATCGAGTCTGTATTCGTTAGTGGAAAGCTTGCGCCCGTCGATACTGACCGGGAAGCCGGTGAAGTTGACCGTGTTCCCGCTGGAAAGGTTGGCGCCGCTGCCGCAACCAGCAGTCAGCACGGCCGCGCCGGTGTCGTCGAGAGTGAAGCTGCACGGGCTGACGCCCGGCCCTACCTGGGTGTTGACCGCCTGGATCGGCATCATCTGGATCGCGGTCGAGCTGTTCGATGCGACGGTCACCCCGTATGCCTTCTCGATGACGGCGGTGGACAGGCCAGGTGTAGCTACCGTCACGGCGAAACCGCTGAGGGTGAGAGTGTTGCCGTCGGCAGAGGCGCCGGCGCATTCTGACCCGAGCGACCAGGTGCCGGTCGAGGTGACCTGCACCTGGCAGTCGTACAGGAAGCCGGACTGGTCGAAGCCGTACGTGCCCGGGTCGAGGGAGAGGCTCTGCTCGGTATCGGTGTTGAACAACACCAGGTGCGTGCCGGTGCCTACGTTGTACAAGTAGACCTGGTTGGGAGTGAGACCGGTGCCGTCGATGACCATCGTCGACTGAGCCGAAGCCGGGGTAGGGGCCGTCACCGCCGCGGCGAGTCCGCCGAGCGCGAACGCCGGCGCGACCATCGACACGAGTAGAAGACGGCGCTGGCGGATGCCAGATATGCGGGTTCGGGCGGGGGAATGCCCGCGCATAGCGCTGGCCCTCTTGGAGTGCCTGGATTCAAACATTTCTCTGGTTCTTTCTGTTGGTTGCGGCCGTCGGTCGGTCACAGAAGTCATGTTGCGCTCGATCGCTGCAACGGTGCTGCAGGGCGGCTGCAGTCGCACCAGAACGATCAGCAGAGCGCGTGTGGCTAACGTTGGGGCCGGTGAGGATCGATTTGCTGGGCTCCCTCGCTGTGATGTCCGATCAAGGCGCGATCAACTTGGCCGGCGCCCGGCGGCGTGCTTTGCTGATCAGGTTGGCGTTGGTGGCCAACGAGGTGGTGCCGGCCGGAACCCTTATAGAGGACGCGTGGGACGGCTCACCTCCGAAGCGGGCGGCGGCGACCCTGCAATCGCATCTTTCCCAGCTACGACGGCTGATCGGCGACGAGCGCATCTCTTACCGAGACGGCGGATATGTGCTGGACCTGGCCGACCACGAGTCGGAGGCGGCGCAGTTCGAGGCCGACGTGGCCGAGGCCAAACGGGCTCGTCAGGCGGGTCGGCTCCTCGACGCGCTGAGCGCGGTGCAGGAAGGCCTGCAGCGCTGGCGGGGGCCGGCGCTGGCTGACGTGGCCGCGTACAGTTGGGCGGCGGGCGAGGCGGCGCGCCTGGACGGGCTGCGCGCCGCGGCTGTGCAGGACTGGCTTGACCTCCGCCTCGAGCTGGGTGATCACGCCGGCGTCGTGGCCGACGCAGAGGCAGCGGTTGCACAGCTGCCATTCCAGGAGGGTCTGTGGGCGTCGCTCATGCTCGCCTTGTACCGTTCGGACCGGCAGAGTGACGCGCTCCGAGCGTTTCAGCGCCTCCGCCGCCTGCTCGGCGAAGAGCTGGGAATAGAGCCCAGCCCGGCCATCACGGCTCTGGAGGAGGCTGTCCTCCTGCAGAAGCCGGAACTGTGCTGGCGCCCCCCACTCGATGACGCAGGACCGGTCACCACAGTCGCCTCTGATCGAGTGTCGCGCCACAACCTGCCCAGCTACTTGAGTTCGTTCGTGGGTCGGGACCAGGAGTTGGCCGAGTTGCGAGGGTTGCTCGCCGATCACCGCCTGGTGACGCTCGTCGGGGTTGGTGGAGTGGGTAAGACCCGCTTGGCTGTCGAGGAGGCGAGAGGCCTGGTCGGAGGTTGTCCGGACGGGGTCTGGCTGGTCGAGCTCGCGAACGTCGGCGATGCCGACGGTCTGGTGGGAGCGGTCGGCCTGGCCCTGGGAATTCGTGATCCCTCCGGACAACTGGAGCTGGTGGAGGCGCTGCGGGATCGCCAGATGCTGCTCGTCTTCGACAACTGCGAGCANNGCGGTCCCGTCACTGTCGCTACCTCCCTCGCCGGCATCGCTGTCGGAGTCGAGCATGGCCGACATAGAAACCAGCGGCGCGGTGGCGTTGTTCGTAGCTCGGGCCCAGGCGCAGGATCCTGCCTTTCGAGTCAGCGGCAGCAACGCCGACGCGATCTCGAACATCTGCCGGCGCCTCGAGGGAATCCCGCTGGCGGTCGAGCTGGCCGCCGCCCAAGTGCGGTCCATGTCACCGGCCGAGATAGACCGCCGGCTCGACCACCGCTTCGATCTGCTCGCGGTTAGTCGGCGAGGCGGCCCTTCGCGCCACCAGACCCTTGAGGCGACATTCCAGTGGTCGTGGCAGTTGCTGACCGACGTCGAGCGGGCGGTACTTGCCCGGTTGGCCGTATTCCCGGCCGGATGGGATCTGGAGGGTGGTGAAGCCGTGCTCGACGAAGAGGTCGAGGGATCCTCCGTGTCGGCGATGATCGCCTCGCTCGTCGACAAAGGTCTANNTCCGCCGGACCGAGGCCTCTAGTGCACCTCGACGTTGGCGCCACCGGTGACAGCCGCTATCGGTTCCTGGAACCCGTCCGCCAGTTTGCGCAGCAGCGACTTATGGAACTGGGTGATGCATCAGTCAACCGGGTCAGAGCCGCGCATGCCGCGACCTACCTTGCCCTCGCGGAAGCCGCAGCCGACAAGGATTCCGGTCCTGAGCAGGCTCAGTCACTCCACGCGCTCGGCCGCGACTACGACAACCTGCGGGCTGCGCTCGCATTCCTGCGTCGCCAGCCGGACGGCACGTCCGCCGCCTTGCGGCTGTGTGTGGCCCTCCAGAACTACTGGTTCTACTCGCGACGCGAACGGGACAGTTTGGAGGTGCTAGTCGAACTCACGAGCCGGAATGCCGCCGCGGACCCCGCTCTCTTCGGTCGGGCCACCAGTCTTCTGGCCAACTGTTTCGCCTACGACCACAAGCATGAAGCCGCCTGGGAAGCACATTCGAGGGCTCTGGAGCTAGCCGACGTCGCCGGCGACCAGACACTCCGTTCCCTGGCCTTGAGCGGACTGGCTCTTTCCTCGGCCGCGCTCGGCGCCGAACCGTTCGCCGTCGCCCGCCTCGCTGACGGTGCCGTGGCCGCGGCCCGCCAGAGCGGCGATTCTGAAACTCTGGGCCGGGCGCTGATGCGCCGGGCCTTGAGCTGGAACAGGAGCCACCCGGTGTCTAGCCGAGCGGCCGGTGACAGCGAAAACATGTTCGTGGATTTCGAAGCGTCGACCCACGCGTTCAACCAGGCGGGTAACTGGAGGATGCTTGTACTAGCCCTGACCAACTGGGCGGCTACCGAGAACGCCGAGGGGCGGGCGGTCGACTCGACCGCCAACCTCGAGCGGGCTTTGGCAATCGCTACCGACCTGGGCGACCAACCCGCCGTGGCTTGGGTCACCGGCGTATTGGGAGAAGAAGCCCGTTGCCGCGGCGACCACGATCGCGCATTCGAATTCCTCAGGCGCTCGATCGGCATGTTCTATCGCATGCACGCAACGATCGATATCCTCGGTCCGATGACCGAACAGGCGGTGTGCTTGACCGCGCTTGGTGCACCTCGGCAGGCTGCCCTTCTTCGAGGAGTCGTGGCCCGACTCTTGGCAGGTCACGACTCGACGCTACGGGTCATTTCCAACCACGAGGGGTACGAGGCGAACGAGCACGAGGTGCAGGCCGCGCTGGGTGATGACGAGTACCGCATCGCCTTCGACGAGGGATTCCGGCTCACCCTCCGCCAGGCGGTAGAACTAGTGGAAAAGTTCGAGCTGAGTCCCAGGAGTGACACCTGACGCTCTCATCGCGCAGGCACCGGCGGGCCTGAGCAAACGTTCGAGCTGCCGCGAGCCCACGCCGTTACCCTCTCCCGGCTCGCGGTTACGGTGAGATCAGCTGAGGTCTCCAAGGCTTGGTGGCGTACTCCTGCGCGTAGCGGTACAGGCCGTCCGAGGTGTAGTCGCTGATCACCACCGCGTCGGAGCCGGAGGTGATCGCGGGCGTGGTGCCGACCGTGGCACTGCTGCCCGGAGCTGTGACGGTCTGCACATGGAAATTGGCGGTACCGGCCGACTGCCACCAGAAATAAAGGGTGTTGTCGGCGGAGTCGGTTGCCGTGATGACCGCGTTGGAGTTCGGCGTCCAGTTGATGGCGGCGTTGCCTGCCCAACTGATTTCGCCCGAGGGAACCGACGGATTGGGAAGCCCTGTGTTGGACCACGGCTGTCCGGGTGCGGACTGCGACAGATACTCAACGTCTGCGTTCGTCCCCTGCACCTCGACCGCGGCGATGACCTGCGATCCGGTCCAGGTCACCGACGGGCCCTCGAAGCGACTTTGGCTGTTCCCGCCTCCCAAGCCGTCGGACGGCCAGGGAGTACCGCTATCTCCGAACGGCTGGTACCACGCCTCGATGTTTGTGCCATTCAGGATGGCCAGGATGACGACGGCTCCGTTGGTTGCGGTGATGGTCGGCTGGCTGTAGGTGTCAGACTCGGTGGCGGCTGCGACTTGCTGCTCGAGGAACGCGCCCGAGCTGTCCTGATACCAGAAATAGAGAGAGCCCCCGCTCTCACCCGTGACCACCAGGTTCGATCCGGTCCAGGCGATCTGCGGTGTGAAGACCTCGGCCCCGCCGTTGACAAGTTGGACATCGTCCACCGGGTTCCATCTCGTACTGCCGGAGACTTCGGTCCAGATTTCCAGCCCTGACCCATCACCGCTGTACTCGTTTACAGCTATGGCCGCCTCGCTGCCGGTCCAGGCGATTGATGGCTGCATCAGGTAGATGCCATTGCTGGGGTCGGGTTTCGCCACGACCTCTTCGTTCCATTTGGTTTTGCCCGATGCCTGCCACCAGAACAGGATGTCGCCGTTCTCGCCTACGGACGTCGTGATAAGCGAACTGCCGGTCCACACGATCGGAGCCAGGCCAGACCCAGCGGGTTCCGGCGCGGCCGATGCGGGGACGGCGGCCATCGGGAGGGTCGCGACGAGCAGGCCGACGAGCGCTCCGATCGCGAGTCGGAGGGACGGCCGACCGGCGCGGCGTGCCTCTGTGCCCGAACCCTGATACCAGGAACCAGTTGGCCTGCCCCCACGCATGAGTTCCTTCCTCCTCCTCCGGTGCACGACCGCGCGATCCGGCAGCGTATTCGACATCACGAGGACAGGCTGAGAGGTTTGCCCGAAGGTACAGATTGACGTGCAAACGCTGCAATCCAGGTCGTCACGGAATCTCGTCGGTCTCTTGCTCGGCCAGAGCTTGGAGGACGAAGGATGGTTCCACGTCCTGACTGGATGCGACTAGGGCCAAGAGGTCACGCGCCACGCCGAGCACACCGAACAGGACCTCTCGGGGGTCATGCTCACCAGCGACCGCCGTGATGTCAGCGGCCCGCCGGTCGGACGGTCCAATAAATGCGGTCAGGACGGCCAGCCCGACCTGCCAGCGTTCCCGAGGCGTCATCGACGGCATGGGAGGAGGGTAGCGATTGGTAGGAGAGGGGCGAACCACCGTGCGCTCGCCGCCAGTCGCATCGACTGCAATTGCGGAACTCCGCTAGCGGCACGGTTATCCCTTTGGTTACCATGAGGCCTCAACGTGGCGGTGGAGAGCGGAGCCGACTTCTGGGGGAGTCGTCTCGACAAGACACAAACCGTGCACACATCGAGGGGGAGACAACAAGAATGTTCCGCTTGGTTCATAAGAGCGTCCTTGCCACCATGGCAGGGGTGGCCGCGGCTGGAATGCTGCTTGCCTCATCCCCTGTCACCGCCTTCGCCTCGAATGCGACCGGTTCCAGTGTGCGCCGGGCCTGCGCTCCGAGCGCTGATGCCAACGTGATGTCGTGCTTCGTCCTGGTCCGCACGGACCGGACCGCCCGCCCGGCCAGTCAGTTCCGGTTCGGCACTCCGACCGGGTACGGGTACGGGCCTTCGCAACTGCAGAACGCCTACCTGTTGCCTTCGTCTACCGCCGGCGCCGGAGAATCCGTGGCGGTAGTGGACGCCTACGACGACCCGAATGCCGTGTCAGACTTCAATACCTACCGCTCCTCATGGGGGCTGCCAGCCTGCAACAGCACTACGGGGGCCGGATGCCTCACCAAGGTTAACCAGAACGGCAAGGCGAACCACTTTCCGAGCCCGTCCGGGTCGACGGGTTGGGCCACCGAAGAATCTCTCGACGTCGACATGGTGGCAGCCATCTGCCCCCTGTGCCACGTCTACCTGGTCGAAGCCAACGGGCCGTCCGTCAAGAGCCTGGGCACGGGCGTGGACTCCGCCGTCACAGTCCTCGGCGTGAACTTCGTTTCGAACTCGTACGGCGGGAGCCAGTCGTCCAGTGATCCCTCCTTCGATAGCGCCTACTACAACCACGCAGGATCGGCGATCGTCGCTTCCGCGGGCGACAGCGGCTTTGGCGTTTCGTACCCGGCTGCGTCGCAGTTCGTGGTCTCAGTCGGGGGCACCAGCTTGTCCCAGGCCTCCAACGCTCGTGGTTGGACAGAAACGGTCTGGGGAAGCGCCGGTGGCGGTGAAGGCACCGGGTCGGGATGCAGCAGGTACGAGGCCAAGCCAACTTGGCAGACCCATCCAGCTTGCTCGCACCGCATCGACAACGACGTGTCCGCGGTGGCCGCCCCGAACACCGGCGTCGCCGTCTATGACACCTACGACCAGGGCGGGTGGTTCGAAGTGGGCGGTACCAGCGTCAGCTCGCCGATCATCGCTTCTGTCTACGCGCTCGCCGGAACGCCCACCGCCGGCACTTATCCCGCTTCGTACCTGTACGCCCACTCCGGCGACTTCAACGACGTCACTGTTGGGGCCAACGGTACCTGCTCCAAAGCGTTCCTCTGCCAGGCTGAAAAGGGCTACGACGGGCCGACTGGCCTGGGCACGCCCATCGGCACCGCTGGCTTCATAGGCTGATACGGATCTGGTCGCCGAATTTTAATTGGCGGTTTCACCCTCGGCCCACGGGCTAATCGGATCATGGCGTCTTGTAGACGCCGCTCGGGGGAACGGGCGACCGAAGGCGTCGCCGAAGTACCGGGCCTCGGTGTTCGAGAGATGCTTGATCAGTCCGAGGAGGTTGGTTCCTGTGGACGTCAGTGGGCGGCGGATGTCGTATTCCGAGAGCCCGTCGAGCTTCCAAAGCATCGTCTTGCGAATGTCGCGGAGATCGCCGTGAAGGTACTCCTTCGCAAAGCTATCGATCATTGGGTCCCGAGCCTCCCGTCAGTCAGATCAGGCGTTGCACATTGCGCCGTTTGCAGACTGACACGGACCGTCAACGGCGACGCCAGTGAGAGCCGCTCACGACACGGCCAGCGGGGCGGTCCCCTGCTTCCCAGAGGAGTCCGTCACGGTGACGGTGTAGCTTCCGCTGGCCATGCTGGACGGGACCACGAAGCTGACGCCGCTCAGCGATCCCGTGGAGGTCACCAGAGGCGTCGCCGGCGTCGTGGCGACGGTCGTGGAGCCGATCTTTACCGACGTGATCGTGCTGCTGGCGGTGAACGCCGACCCGGCCAGGTCGACCGTAGCCCCTGGGGCGGCGGAGGTGATCGGCTGATTGGATGTGTTCGTCAGGTTGACCGCCGGGTCGAGGGTGAAGGCCTGGTTCACCGTGACCTGTTCGTCGGTGAGCGACAAGGTGTAAGTGCCCTGGGGCAGGTCGGTCGGCACTGCGCACGTGTCCGGGCCGAGGTTGCCGCTGGCGTCGGTGGACAGCTCGCAGAAGTAGGCCGAGGAGGTGCCCTGGTTGAGGTAGGCGTAGACGGTGTCGTCGTTCGGCCACCCGGCCCCGCTGATCGCCAGGTTGCTACCCGAGATCCCCGAGGAGGCGGCGCTCACGGTGGCAGCGAAGACGTTCAGCTCGAACGTCGCCTTGTGATTCGAGGAGTCGGTGACTGTGACCGTGGCCGGGCCGGCCGCAGTAGTCGCCGGTACAACGAACGTGACGCCGTTGAAGCTTCCGTTCGCCGCTACCACCGGCTTCGACGGCGTGGTGGCCGTGACGGTGCTGCCGACCTCCACGGACTTGATGGTGGCATTGGCGGCAAATCCGCTGCCCGTCAGGTACACCGTCTGGCCCGCGGCCACCAGGCCGATCGCCGCGCCCGACGTGGTGTCACTCGCGTGGGCGCCGGGGTCCAGGGTGATGGTCTTGTTGACGGCTATCTGCTCGTCGGTGAGGGACAAGGTGTAGCTGCCCTCTGGCAGGGTGGCGGGCACCGCGCAGGAGTCGGGTCCGAGGTCCCCACTGGCATCGGTGTTCAGCTCGCAGAAGTAGTTCTGCGTGTCACCCTGGTCGAGGTATCCGTATACGGTGTCGTTGTTGGGCCACCCGGTCCCGCTGATTGCCATGCTGCGACCGGAGACCACGGTCGAGGGGTTGGTGAGCTTGGCCGCGTAGACGGTCAGTTGGAACGTGGCGCTGTTGCCCGAGGAGTCGGTGACAGTGACCGTGCTCGTACCAGCTTTCGTGGCCGAGGGCACGGTAAACGTGACGCCGCTGAAGCTCCCACTCGTGGACACCGCCGGAGAGGCTGGCGAGGTCGTTACGGTCTTGGTGCCGACCTTGACCGACGTGATGGTGGTGCTGGCGCCGAAGCCGCTGCCGGTCAGATACACCAGCTGGCTGTCGGCCACCGACCCAATGGCCGCACCCGAGGTGGTCTGGCTGAGGTGCGCACCGGGGTCCAGGGTGAACGCCTCGTTGACGGTGACCGCCTCATCGGTGAGCGAGAGGGTGTAGGAGCCCTCTGGCAGGGTGGTGGGCAGCGCGCATGACCCGGGTCCGAGGTCGCCGCTGCCGTCGGTGTCCAGCTCGCAGAAGTAATTCTGCGTCGCCCCCTGGTCCAGGTAGGCGTAGACGGTCACGTTGATCGGCCACCCGGTTCCACTGACGGCCAAGTTGCGGCCGGAGACCCCCGGGGTCGGGGCGGNNGTGGCGGACGGCACGGTGAACGTGGCGCCACTGAAGCTGCCGTCCGCCGTCGTCGCGGGTGCCGCCGGCGTGGTGGTAACAGCCGTGCCGCCCACCTTGACCGACGTTATAGTGGTGCTGGCGTCGAAGCCGGCGCCGGCCAGGTATAACGTCTGCCCGGCCGCTACCGAGCCGATGACGGCGCCACTCGAGGTATCGGACGCCGTCGATGACGGATCCAGCGTGAACGTCTGGCTGGCGCTGAGGGTTTCGTCGGTGACCTCGAGCGTGTATGCGCCTCTGGTCAATGTGGTCGGAAGGGTGCATGCTTCGGGTCCCAGGTTGCCGCTGGCGTTGGTGTCGAGCTCACAGAAGTACGTGTCCGTGCTGCCCTGGTCGAGGTAGGCGTAGACAGTGTCGTATCCGGGCCAGCCGCCGCCCGAGATGAGGATGTGGTTACCGGCCGTGCCGCTCGTCGGGGCGCTTAGCGTTGGACTGGCTGCGGCTGTGGTAATACCAACGGTGACCGTGACGACCATCACCGCCCCAGCCGTCAAGGCCTTCAGGATCGTGCGTGTTAACAGCCCTCCACGACGTGCGCCCACGATTTTGCCCCTTCTGGTCGTTTCCAACGACGATAGAGCACCCGGCCGGACCTTCGCCATGCGGGAGCTCGAGGTAAGAATCGAGCCTGGGCCTCACGACCTTGACGACGAGGACGTCCGCCGCGCCGCAGGGGTGGCGGCGGATGCCGTCGGAGCGACCGGATGGACGCCGTCAAACACACCGAAGACCGTGGCGCCTGCGCCAAGTGCGCCCACCAGCACGCAGACGTCAGCCCAGCCTCCCGACGCATAGAGCGATCCAGCCACCGCCGAGCCGACGGCGCCGCCAACGAAGTAGCAGACCATGTAGCTCGACGTAACGCGGCTGCGCGCGTCGGGCGCCAGCCGGTAGATCAGGCTCTGGTTGGTGACCTGCATGCCTTGCACACCGACGTCAAGGATCACGATCCCCGCAACCAGCCAGATGATGGCGTGGCGACCGGCATAGAGCAGCAGGGACGAGATGAGGATGGCGGCCGCGAAGGCGATCGTGGTCAGCTTCGTCAGGTGACGGTCGGCCAGCTTGCCGGCAACGTTCGCGCAAAGCGCACCCGCTGCGCCGACCAGGCCGAACAGTCCGATGACGGTGTCGGAGTAGTGGTACGGCGCCCCGGATAGCAGGAATGCCATGGTCGTCCAGAACACCGAGAAGGCCGCGAAGGCCAGAGCGCCCAGCAGAGCCCGGCGACGTAAGACCGGCTCGGTGGCGAACAGTCGGGCCGTGGAGGCAAGACTCCCCGCGTAGCTGATTCGAGGTCGCTCGCCCTCGGGCGGTAGGACACGGGCAAGCACCGCCGCGACAATCACTACGAACACGGCGGCCGCGCCGTAGACGACCCGCCAACTGCTCACACCGGCGACGAGCCCTGACGCGGTGCGCGCCAGCAGAATGCCGATCAGCAACCCCGACATGACCGTGCCGACGACGCGTCCCCGATCATCGTCTTCGGCAAGGGAGGCGGCCAGCGGAACGAGCATCTGGGCGGCCACCGCGCCGACCCCGACGACCAAGGCGACGATCGTCAGCACGGTCAGGTTCGGGGCGACGGCCGAGACGACGAGCGCCGACGCGCTCACCAACAGGGCCAACGGCACCAGCCGACGGCGGGCCACCAGGTCGCCGGCAGGCACGAGGAAAGCCAGGCCGAGCGCGTAGCCGGCTTGGCCGAAGGTGACGATCAGGCCGGCCGAGCCCGAACCCGTCCCAAACGTCCGGGCGATGGTCGACAGGAGTGGCTGGGCGTAGTAAAGGTTGGCGACGGAGGCACCACAGGCCACGGCGAGCAGGAGGGTGAGACCCCTGCTAATGCCGGGTGTCCGACGCCGCTCGGTGAGTGGCATGGTGGGTGAACCCTACCCACGCCGCGTGAACGTCTCGGCGGCGGGATCGCCGGGAGGGTCGAGCCAGTACCTACGCTGGCGTGGTGTCCGATCAACCCTTGACGCTCATGGCCGTCCATGCCCATCCCGACGATGAGGCTCTGGGGACCGGTGGGGTCCTGGCCCGCTATGCCGACGAGGGTGTCCGGACCGTGCTCGTGACCTGCACCAATGGTGAGCTCGGCGATGGACCCGGCGGAGTGAAGCCGGGCGAACCGGGTCATGAGGAGGCAGCCGTCGTCGCCCTGCGACGTCGGGAGCTCGAAGCCAGCTGTGCCGTGCTCGGCATCAGCGATCTGGAGTTGCTCGGATACCGAGATTCCGGTATGGAAGGCTGGCCCCAGAACGGTGCCGACGGGAGCTTCTGGAGCACTCCGGTCAAGGAGGCAGCCGAACGTCTTGGTACGTTGATGGAGCTGTACCGACCCCAGGTCGTGGTCACCTACGACGAGCACGGCTTCTATGGGCACCCCGACCATGTGCAGGCCCACCGCATCACCATGGCCGCCGCGGACCGTACTGGTATCCCCGACAAGGTGTATTACACGGCGGTGCCGAGATCCGTGATGGCCGGCTTCGCCGACCTCCTGCGTGCCCAAGGGGTCGAACCGCCAGAGCCGATGGAAGAGGACCCGGAGTTCGGAACGCCGGACGAGTTGATCACGACCTACGTGGACTGCGCCGGCGTCACCGATCGCAAGTACGACAGTCTGAAGGCGCACGCCAGCCAGTCGGACAACATCTTCTTCCTCGGGATGAGCCGGGAGCTGTTTGGGACCGTCATGGGCCGCGAGGCGTTCGTGCGGGCCCGCGACCGTACTGGGCAGCCCGTTCCGGAGGACGACCTCTTCGCGGGCCTTCGCTGACGCCCAAGTACCGCCCAGACCGGACGGCCGGACGGCCGGACGCGCGATGCCTACTGGCGATGCCGCTCCTTTAGGGTCGTGCCAGCACCCGAGGAGGACACGCTCTGCCAACCAGACGACCGGCGCCGGACGCCCCGCCGGCGGCGACCGCCCGCCGGGTCCGGTCGCCACGCCGCCAGGCTCAGATTCGCGGGCGCCGGCTCGTCGTCGGCGCGGCCGTGGCGATCATCGCCGTAGTCGTCGCCGCAAGTGTGGTGGCTGTCGGTCGTGACCTCGGGCGAGCCAGAAACTGGGTTCGTGCCGCCGTCACCGGAGAGCACGCTGCGGCTGCCGAGGCCAGTCGAGCCATCGACCCGGCGTACTTCGCTTCCGGTGCCTGCGAATTGTTCCCTCCCACCGCGGGTGACCGTCACACGGTCGTCTTTCTCGATGCCGGTCATGGCGGGATCGACCCCGGCGGGACTGGGACGACGGAATCGGGTCAGGCCATCTCTGAGGCCACCCTCACCCTTCCCGTGGAGCTCGACACCATGGCCTTATTGCGCGCTCAGGGGTTCACCGTGGTCGTGTCGCGGACCGACGACACGACCGTCCTACGGCTGCACCCCGATGACGTCGCTGATGGGGCCTTGACCCTGCTCGGCTCGCACGACGACGAGGCGGCTCGCGACATCTGCGCCAACGACGCAGGAGCTGCCGTTCTGGTCGGAATCTACTTTGACGCCGGCGCGTCACCGACCAACGCCGGAAGTGTGACCGCCTACGACCAGGACCGCCCTTTCTGGCCCGACAGCCTCCGCCTGGCCAATCTGGTCCAGACGGACGTGCTCGGGGCGATGAACGCCCAGGGCTGGGGCATCCCCAACGAGGGCACCCTCAGCGACACCGGCCTGGGGTCGCTCGCGCCCACGGCATCGACCGGCAGCGGCCTGGCCGCGGAGGCGGCGGCGTACGGCCATCTGCTGTTGCTCGGCCCGGCGATGGCCGGATACTTCTCGACTCCGAGCCAAATGCCCGGGGCCCTGATCGAGCCTCTCTACCTGACCGACCCGTTCGAGGGGTCGATCGCGACCAGCCCGGGCGGCCAGCAGACCATCGCCCAAGGCCTGGCCGCAGCCATAGAGCAGTACTTCGCGCCGCCTGTTACGTCGCCTGTTACGTCGCCGACGACGTCGCCGTGACGCCCGAGACCAGAAGCGCACCTTCGATGAAGGTCAGGATGTCGGTCCGCTCGGCGATCTGCTTGGCGGTGGGCTTGCCTAGGCCATGGCCGGCCGAGGTCTCGATCCGGATAAGTACCGGCGCGTCGCCACCCTGATCGGCTTGCAGAGCGGCAGCAAACTTAAACGAGTGACCGGGAACCACCCGGTCGTCGTGATCGCCGGTGACCACCATCGTGGCCGGGTAATCCACTCCGGGCTGGACGTGCTGAAGTGGGGAATAAGCGCGCAACCAGGGGTATTGATCGGGGTCATCGGGATTGCCGAAGTCGCTCGTCCACGCCCAGCCGATGGTGAACTTGTGGAAGCGCAACATGTCGAGCACGCCGACCTCCGGGACGGCTGCTCCGAACAGCTCTGGGTGCTGGGTGAGACAAGCACCGACGAGCAAGCCACCGTTCGAGCCGCCGTTGATGGCGATGCGCCCCGGGCGTGACCAGCCGGAGTCAGAGAAGTAGCGAGCACAGGCGCAGAAATCGTCGAAGACGTTTTGTTTGTTGCGCAGTCGCCCGTCGTCGTACCAGGCCCGACCATACTCACCGCCGCCTCGGAGGTTGGCCACCGCATAGACGCCACCTCGCTCCATCCATACGGCGGCGCCGGCAGAGAAGCTTGGCGTCAGCGAGACGTTGAATCCGCCGTAGCCGTAGAGCAACACGGGGATGTCGCCAGTCGGACTGACGTCGCGCCGTCGGGACAGGAAGATTGGCACCTTGGTCCCATCGCCCGAAGTGGCGAAGACCTGCTCGGTCAGATACGAATCGGCGTCGAAGCGAGCGGTCGAACGTCGCACGACTCTGGTCTGGCCGGAGCGGAGATCGTGTGACCACAGCGAGCCTGAGTCGGTAAACGATGTCACGCCGAAGTGCACGATCTCGAGGTCCGGGTGGCCCGACACGCAGCCGGCGTCCGCTTCGATCAGCGAGGCGTAGGCAGGTAGCTCGATCTCGCGCACGAACTGGCCCGCCAACTCATGCACCCTAAGGACCGAGTGGGCATCCCGTAAGTACCAGCAGACAAGGAAGGACCCGCACTGCCGAGCGCCGACAAGCGTGTCGTCGGACTGAGCGATGACCTCGATCCAGTTGGATCGCTCTGGAGCCGCCAGATCGGCGGCCACGATCCGCCGGCGCTCGGCCTCGTCGTTGGTCAGTAGCAAAAACCGCTCTCCGTCGTTGGCCACCACGAATGCCTCCACGACGAAGTCGGCGACGAGCGGTCGCAGCCCTCCGTGCGGGTGTTCGATGTCGATCACATGCAGTTGCGATTCTGGGAAGGTGCCGCGATTGATCGTGATGACCGCGAATCGCCCGTCATCGGTCACTGATGCATCTGGCAACCATTCCGGCTCGTCCGGAGCCGCGAAGACGATCTCGTCGGAGGACGGATCGGCACCAAGACGGTGAAACAGCACCCGAGAATTCCGGATCTCGCCTTCGAACTCCAAACCAGGAGTAGGACGCTCGGGGGCACTGTAGAAGAAGCCCGACCCGTCCCTCCTCCATGCCGCTTTGCAGAACTTCGACCACTCGACGAGATCGGCAAGGTCCTCACCGTCGGCGACGCCCCGGACGCGCCAAGTCATCCAATCCGAACCAGCCGAGCTCGTCGCGTACGCCAGGAGATCGCCGTCGGGGTTCGGCTCTGCACTCACTACTGCGACGGTGCCGTCCGCAGACAGGACGTTCGGGTCGAGGAGCACCCTTCCCTCGGCCTCGGGCGAGGACATCACGTAGAGAACCGGTTGAGCCTGCAGTCCGGAGTTGCGGAACTGAAACCACTGACCGCCTCGCTCGATCGGCACACCGAACCGGGGATAGTCCCATAGCTCCGTGAGCCGAGCCGCGATGGCCGGGCGGGACGGTATCGCGGCCAGCCACGCTTCTGTGAGGGTGTTCTGCGTCTGGATCCATGCGACAGTCGCGGGAGCATCGGAGTCTTCGAGCCATCGGTACGGATCGGCGACGATCTCTCCGTGGTGATCGTCAACCTGGGGCCCGGTCTTCGTTTCGGGATATGAGAGGCGCACGCCGCGATCCTTCCCCAAACCTGGCCTCCATGCCACGCTTTTCGGGGAGTCTCGACGGGGCCACTCAGGCGGACATGGTGATAGGGATCTGCAGTTCGGTGACGTTACGGGTGGGGTCATCCTCGTGCCATTCGTGGTACAGCTCCCGGCTTCGTCCCGCCAAGTGGTACCCGCTGTCCTCGATCCAGCCAACGAGCGCCTCGTAGACGGGCACCACCGTGTCCATCGGTCCCCGGTGCACCAGGCTCGCCACCTCGATGGTGGGGAGGTCGACAACGCGGACTCGGTCACCGTCTGGGACGTCTTGGTCGCCGATGTCGAAGCCGGCGTGCAATACGACGCTGCCGTCATCAGCGGGCTCTTCGTAGTGCGCCACCGAGATGCCGGGCCGGGCACCCACCCGCTCCAGGTGGTTGAACACCTCGGGCAGGAGCCGGGCGAACACCGGTCCGAGGTTCTCGGAACCGAAGCCCGGGGCGCTACCGACTGCCTCGGCGATCCGAAGTGGCGGGGTGGGTTTGACGACGACGTCCTGGATGTCAATGAGATTGCTCCCTTCGAGTGTTCGGAGGTGCGCTTCGACCCGGCGCAGTCGCGCCTGTTCCTCGCCGACGGTCTGCTCGATCTGGGCCTGACGCATGCGGAGCATGCCCCGAAGCTCATCCAGCGGAGGGTCGTCGTGCAGGATTTGGCCGATCTGGTCGAGCGTAAAACCGAGGTCCCGCAAGGCCAGGAGCCGGTGCAGCTGGGCGAGATGGTGTGCCCCGTAAGAGCGATATCCCGTGACCGGGTCTACTCGTTGCGGGCGCAGCAATCCGATCTCGTCGTAGTGGCGCAGCATCCTGGGTGAGATCTGGCCGAGTCGAGCGAAGTCTCCGATATTTAACACGACCTTGCTACTAATACGCTTTCACACCGTGTCAAGGTCAAACGCCCGGCGCGACATTTTTTACTTTTGTTCGGCGCTGGCCACGAACTCGTAGTCGGGGTTGATCATCACCAACTGCCCGCGCCGCTCGGTCACGGTGCCGTCGACGACTATGCGACTCCCGGGGCCCAACCCGGCGATCTGGCGACGGCCGAGGAAGGCCACGATCAGCTTGCCGTGGTCATCGGTCAGTTGCACCTGCAGCGTCGGGACGTTGCCCCAAGGTTGCACGGTGAGGGACTTGACCCGGCCGGCCACCCTGGCTCGCTGGCGGGGCTGCAGGCCCGAAATCGGCGTCGTGCCCGGCACAGTCGACAGTACCAGCTGGTCCAGCTGCTCCTCCGTCTGGTCACCCTCGGTGGGAGGTACGGCTGCTGGACCCGTCCGGCCGCGGCGGCGATCCCGTAGTTCGCCCTCGACGTCGAAGGGGACAATGGTGGCGTTGACGTGCTCGAGGCGGCTCACTGCGGCGGCGATGCGCTCGCCGGTGGAGTCGTGGAGCAGGCGACTCCAGGCGTATGTGTACGAACGGCGGGGCAACAGCACGCTCACCTCGGTCTGGCCGTCCGAAGCGGTCTCGTCCGCCATTTCCAAGGCGGCGCGCACAACCCGCCGATCGGGACACTCGACCAGCTCCAACGGAAGCCGGCCCATACCCAGCCGAACCCAGCGGTCCTCCAAGGCCTGGGCCCGGGCGGTGTCGATGGCGAAATGCACCGCCCGGATGTCGTCGACGCTGAGCGACCGGGCGTATTGGATGGCTCTCGCCGTAGACAGGTCGAGCCGGTCGACCATCACCAGGGCGACCTGGCGGGGCAGGGCGCGGACCTCGGCAGCGGCCTCTGCGGCGGTCTCACCGAGTACGGACGCCTCCTCGACATAGCGGCGGTGGAGGCGGATGAGCAGGAACATCATGATCGGGAAGAGCGCCACCACCACCCACGCGCCTTGGGTGAACTTGGTGACCGCGAAGATGATCACCACTGCAAACGAGACGACCGCGGCGCTGCCGTTGATCAGGACCCGATGCCGCCAGCCGCGGTTCCTTTCATCCAGGTGGTGCTTGACCATGCCCGCCCCGGCCATGGTGAAGCCGGTGAACACCCCGATGGCGTAGACGGCAACGAGCGAGTCGACCTGGGCCTTGGTCACCAGCAGCAAGGCGATCGCCACGATAGCCAGCACGATGATCCCGTTGGAGAAGACCAGCCGGTGGCCGCGCTTGGTCAGCTTGGCCGGAAGGAAGCGGTCCTCGGCCACGAAGCTGGCCAAAAAAGGGAAGCCGTTGAAGCTGGTGTTGCCACCCGTCCACAGGATGAGCAAGGTGACGAGCTGGACGATGATGAACACCGCGTGCCCAAAGGCACTGGTGCCGAACACCACCTTGGCTTCTTGACCCAGAACCGTCGGTGATCCGAGGACATAGGGGATGGCGTGGGTCAGGTGAGCCAGGATCGACACCCCGAGGACCAGGGAACCGAGGGTCAGGCTCATGATGACCAGCACCCGGCGGGCGTTTCGCCCTTCCGGGGGTCGGAAGCTGCCGACGCCGTTGGAGATGGCCTCGAGCCCCGTGAGCGACGACCCGCCGTTGGCGAAGGCTTTGAGCATGACGAAGACGGTGGCGCCCATCAGGAACCCGCTGCCGTGATGAGTTCCGAGCGCCAGGGCTCCCTTGGCGTGGACGTTGACCTTCGGCAGACCGGTCACCGCGGCCCGCACCAGCCCGACCACGATGACTGTGCCGGTGGTCGTGATGAAGAGGTAGGTCGGCAGGGCGAACACCCGCCCCGCTTCCCGGATGCCGCGCAGGTTGCCGTACAGCAGTACCAGCACCACCAGCACGGAGATCGCCACCTGATCCCCTTTGTGCGCCAGCGCCGGGACGGCCGTGGTGAGGGCGTCGGTACCGGCGGCCACCTGGACCGCCACCGTCACCGTGTAGTCGATCAGCAGCGCCACCGCTGCGATCTGGGCCACGTTGACCCCGAAGTTGTCGCGGGCCACCACGTAGGAGCCGCCAGCCTTGGTGTAGACCATCACCACTTCGCGATACGACAAGGTGACCAGGATCAAGATGCCCAGGATGGCGAAGGTGATCGGGAGCACCAGGGTGAAAGCCGCCAAGCCCACATACGGCACCAGGATGGTGAGCATCTCCTCGGTGCCGTAGGCGGTGGACGAGATGCAGTCCGGGGCCAGCACACCCAGCGCGATCGGCGAGCTCAACCGTTCGTTGGAGAGCTGCTCGGTGACGAGTGGCTTGCCGAGCAGGGCTCGCTTGATCCGGTAGGACCGACTTTCCGGGAGCTCGGGGCGACTCCGTTGCCGTTCGGTGACCAGCGCCACGCCCCGTTGTCTAGCCGCGATCGGGCCATCGAGCGAATGCACCCGGGCCGGGTGGCTGCACCCGTAGAATACGCGGGCATGTCTGCTCGCCGAGTGGTGGTCACGGGCATCGGTGCCATCAGCCCGATCGGCCCGACGGCGGCGTCGACCTGGGAGGGCGTGGTCTCGGGCCGTTCAGGCGTAGGCCCTATCACGCTGTTCGATCCCGACGGGTTCGCCGCCCGTATCGCGGCCGAGGTCGTCGGCTTCGATCCCGAGGCTGTATTCGGCCGCCGCCGGGCCAAACACCTCGACCGTGTCGCTCAGTTTGCGCTGGTTGCGACGGCGGAGGCCATCGAGTCCTCGAAGCTCGACGTCGCCGCGGATCCGCATCGGGTGGGAGTGTTGTTCGGGACGGGGATCGGCGGGCTGCACTCCTTCGAGGAGGGCGCCGCTCTCCTCAACGATCGGGGTCCGGACTGGGTCAGTCCCTACACCCTGCCGATGTTCATCCCCAACATGGTCGTCGGGCAGGTGGCGATGGAATGGGGCATTCGCGGCTACAGCTCCTGCACCGTCACCGCGTGCTCGGCGTCAGCCCAGGCGATCGGGGAGGGACTCGATCTCATCCGGGCCGGGCGGGTGGACGCCATGGTGTGCGGAGGGAGCGAGGCCGCCATCACCCGCGTCGCTATCGCCGGTTTTGCCGCCATGAAGGCCCTCTCGACCCGCAACGACGATCCCACGCGCGCGTCTCGTCCCTTCGACGCCGGCCGCGACGGGTTCGTGATGGGGGAGGGCGCCGCGGTCCTGGTCTTGGAGGAGCGGGAGGCGGCGCTCGGCCGGGGGGCGCCGATCCTGGCCGAACTGGCGGGCTACGGCGCCACCTCCGACGCCTACCACATGACCCAGCCGCACCCCGAGGGCGACGGGGCGGTGCGCGCCATGCGGGCCGCCTGTGAGGACGCCGGCTTGGCCCCCGGCGCCATCAGCTACGTCAACGCCCACGGCACGTCGACGCTGCCCAACGACCGGGTCGAGACGCTGGCTCTCAAACGAGTCTTCGGAAAAAAGGTCCCCCCGGTGTCGTCGACCAAGTCCATGACCGGGCACACCCTCGGCGCGTCGGGCGCCTTGGAGGCGGTCTTCTGCGTGCAAGCCCTAAACCATCAGATGCTCCCGCCCACTATCAACCAACTCGAACCCGACCCCGAGTGCGATCTCGACTACGTGCCGAACGAAGCCCGCCCTGCCTTAGTGGACTCGGTCATGACCAATAGCTTTGGGTTTGGGGGGCACAACGCAACCCTGATCTTTCGTCGACCGTAGTTGGCTGGTCCAGCCGCAGTGGGTTGCCGGCGCGTATGAACGACACCGGCAACCCACGCACCTGGCCCCGCCTCACCCCTAGGCCGTCGCGGCCACGCTTGTGACAGCCCTGGGCGGCCGGGCTCGTGGTATTACGCTGAGTAACACAAGGGAGGTAGGATACGGGCATGGCTCGAGTCATCACCTTCCGACCAGACAGCGACACCGAACGGGCACTGAAGGCTCTCACCGCAGATGGCACCCCGGTCTCTGAGGCGATCCGTTCGGCACTGGTAGAAGCTGCGGTCGCTCGCCAACGCCGAGTCGTTAGGGCCCAGTCCGAAGCGCTAACCGCCGACCCAGAGGACCGGGCAGAGATGGCGAGGGTGCTCGCCGACATGGAATCGCTTCGTGCGTGGTGAGGTCTTTGCCTTGAAGGCGCCTCGCACAACTCGCGGACGTGAACAGAGTGGCAGGCGATTCTGTGTCGTCGTCCAATCCGACGACCTCCACCTCTCGACCTGGCTCGTGGCACCAACCTCCACCTCCGCGAGGCCGGCCGTCTTTCGTCCCGAGGTAGATCTCAGCGGTCAGCCGACCCTCGTCCTGGTCGAACAGACGACGGCCGTCGATCCTCAACGGCTTGGGCCCTCGATTGGTTTCCTTAGCGCGGATGAGTTGTCACGAGTCGACGCCGCACTCAGGATCGCCCTAGCCGTCTGACTGGGCCAGCGTCGGCACTCCTGACCTGATTTCCAGCCATCCGCTGCCGAAACCGCCCGGCGGGTTACCCGCCGGGTCCAGCCGCAGTGGATTGCTGGTGCGAATGAACGACACCAGCAATCCACTGCACCTGTCCCCCTTACCCTTAGGTCGCCCTGGCCACCTGCTTATAAAAGCAAATATCTATATGCGCGGTGAGCGCATTGTGGTTCGTTTGGCAGCCAGCGATTTGGAGTGATAGGAGGGATCCAGTCCATCGAGTTGCGGACCTCGTTGATCCGGGTCCGCAACTCGATGGACCTGGATCCCTCGCAGGACCGGCAGCCGCTATTGCCTGACGATCACGTAGAGCATGCTCACCTCGCATGCCACCTTGTCGCCGACGCGCGCTGTGCCGTGGCCTTTGCCCGCACTCGATCCGAGCTGGTCGAGCTCGACGTACAGGTCGAGGGTGTCGCCGGGGCTGACCTGGCGACGGAAGCGGGCCTTGTCGATCCCTCCGAAGAGGGGCAGCTTGCCGGCGTAGCGCTCGTCGGACAGGAGGGCGATCCCTCCGAGCTGGGCCAGGGCCTCGACCATCAGCACGCCCGGCAGGGTGGGCCGGCCGGGGAAGTGGCCGGCGAAGAAGGCCTCGTCGCCGGTTAGGTGCCACCGCCCGGTCGCGGAGCGCGACGGCACCATCTCGGTCACCTCGTCGACAAACAGGAACGGCGGGCGGTGAGGCAGCACCTCATCGGGCCGGGGCAGGCCCGCCATCAGTGCCCCATGCCGAGACCGCCGTCGACCGGGATCACCGCCCCGGTGATGTAGCTCGCCGCATCCGATGCCAGCCAGGTGACTGCGCCGGCCACTTCCTCGGGGTTGGCCATCCGCCGCAGCGGGATCTGCTCGACGATCTCGGCTTGGCGAGCTTCGGACAAGGCCGCGGTCATGTCGGTAGTGACGAAGCCGGGGGTCACGACGTTGACGGTAACGCCTCGGCCGCCGATCTCGCGTGCCAGCGATCGGGCGAAGCCGATCAGTCCGGCCTTGGAGGCCGCGTAGTTGGTCTGGCCTGGCGAGCCCGTGAGCGCCACCACCGAGGAGATAAAGATGATCCGCCCCCGGCGGGCCCGGATCATCTTCGACGTGGCCCGGCGCGCCACCCGGTAGGCGCCGGTGAGGTTGGCGTCGATGACGCGCGACCAGGCTTCCTCCTTCATCGACAACAGCAACCCGTCGGCGGTGACCCCGGCATTGGATACCAGGATCTCGACCGGCCCGAGCTCCGCCTCGACTGCACTGAAGGCGGCTTCGACCTGCTCACCCGAGGTCACGTCGCAGCGCACGGATAGAAAACCGTCGACCGGCTCAGCCCGGTGGGTTACGGCTACTCGGTCCCCCGCATCAGCGAAGGCCCGGGCGATGGCCAGCCCGATGCCGCGGTTGCCCCCAGTGACGAGCACAACCCGTCCAGTCGGGTTGGGGGATGGACCCACGTCGACACCGGTCGTTTTTCAAACCCCCATGGCGTGGAACCCGCCGTCGACATGCACCATCTCGCCGGTGGTCGCCGGAAACCAGTCCGAGAGAAGGGCCACGCACGCCCGGGCCACCGGCGCCGGGTCGGCGACATTCCAACCGAGGGGGGCCCGTTCGTCCCACACCTCCTCGAAGCGGGCGAACCCCGGGATCGACTTGGCGGCCATGGTCTTGATAGGCCCGGCTGCCACCAGGTCGACCCGGATCCTGTCGGGGCCGAGGTCGCGGGCGAGGTATCGGGCTGTGGACTCGAGCGCGGCTTTGGCGACGCCCATCCAGTCGTAGCCCGGCCAGGCCACGGTGGCATCGAAGTCCAAGCCGACCACCGACCCTCCGCCGGCGGCCTGCAGCAGCGGCCGCAAGCCGACCGCCAGGAGCTTGAGTGAAAAGGCGGAGATCTCCAGCGCCACCTTCACGTCGTCCCACTCGGCGTCGAGGAATCCGCCGCCTATACAGGCTGCCGGCGCGAACCCGATGGAGTGGAGCACCCCGTCGATCGCACCCCACCGCGTTCGCAGTTCGTCGGCGACCGTCTCGACGTGCCCGGGGACGGTGACGTCGAGTTCGAGTACGTCGGGAGGTGTAGACAGGTGGCGGGCCACGCGGCGAGTGAGTGACAGGCCCCGGCCGGCGCCGGTAAGCACCACCTCCGCCCCCTCGACCTGAGCCAGGTCGGCGACCGCGTACGCCAGCGAGTCGTCGGTCAGCACTCCGGTTACCACGATCCGCTTTCCATCCAACAGTCCAGACATGCCCTGTCACCCTAGGCGGGGTGGGCGAGGCGGTACGTTAGAGAGATGGACCGAGGCGATGCGTTCAACACCTTCCAGGACTGTGTGGCGGAGGTCCTCGACATCGAGCCGGCGGAGGTGCGCGCCGACGCCCGCTGGCGGGAGGACCTCGACGCTGACAGTCTCGCCGTCGTCGAGATCACCCTGGCCCTCAACGACGCCTTCGCCATCAAGATCCCCGACGTCGACCCTGAGCAGTTGGCGACGGTGGGCCAGGCGTTCGACTTGGTCGCCGAACTCGTCGGCGTGTAACTGGGACCGGCGCGACGACGGCAACCGCCCGTCTATGACCCCGTTCTGAGGGGGCTCGGGCGCTCGCTAGCATCGCCGGATGACGCACACGAAGGAGGAGGACGGGCTCCGCTTCGATGGCCGCATGTCGGACCTGGAGGCCCTGCTGTGGCGCCTCGAGGAGCACGATCCGGCGCTCAGGTCCACCATCACCGTGTTGGTCACCTTCGACCAACGCCCCGACCCGGTCGCCGTGGCCCGCCGGGTCGACCGCCTGTCCCGGCGCCTGCCCCGCCTCCGGGATCGGGTTGCGGCTGGCCTGCTCCCCACGGTTCCACCTCGCTGGGAGCCGGATCCCGAGTTCGACATGGAGCACCACCTGATCAGGGTGGCCGCCCCCAGCCCGGTCTCCCTGCCCGAGTTGTTGCGCGCCGCGGAGCCGCTGGCGGCGGGCCCGTTCGAGCGGGACCGGCCACCGTGGCAGATGCTGCTGATGGAGGGCCCCGGCGGTGAGTCGGACGGCTACCCGGGCGGCGGTGCGGCCCTGGTCGTCAAGCTGCACCACACCTTCACCGACGGACTCGGAGCGGTGAAGCTGGCCGCACAGCTGTTCGACCTCGAGCGCCACCCGCCCCCGGACGGCGCGTTGCCTCGGCTCCCCGAGCCGGACCGTGCACCACGGCTCGGTCGCATGTGGGACGACCTGGCGTTCGAAGCCGGACGCAGCGTCGAGTTGGCCCGCCGCGTCCTTCCCTGGGCCACGACCGCGATCCGCGACGCAGTCGTTGATCCGCAGCCGCGCGCCGAAGCCACTCTCGAGTTGGCGCACGCCCTGCAGTCTCTGGCCCGAGCGGCCAGTCGCCCCGCCAGCCCCATCCTGGCGGGCCGGTCAGCGGGCGCTCGGCTGGGTGCCATGGCCTTCCCACTCTCGGACCTCCGCCAGGCCGCCCGGCGGGCCGGAGGCACGGTCAATGATGTCTTCCTGGCCGCCGCGCTGGGCGGGCTGCGCTTGTATCACGCCAAGCGGGGATCCCATCCCGCGTCGCTGCGGCTGGGGATCCCGGTCAGCACCCGCGGTGGCGGCACCGAGGCCGACATGCGCAACCAGTTCGCCCCGACCCTTGTCCACGCCCCGTTACAGCTCCTCGACCCGGTGGAGCGCATACGGCTCCTGCACGAACTGGTCATTGCCGCCTGCCACCCGCCCGTGCTCGACCTTCTCGAGCAGGCCACCGGAATGCTCCGGCGCATCCCGGGATCGATGCGCCTGATCACCGGCTTGCTCGATGCGACCGACATGATGGCGTCCAACGTCCCTGGATCGCCGGTCGACCTCTATCTGGGCGGGGCCAGGGTCGAGCAGATCGTCCCCATCGGCCCCAGAGGAGGCGCCGGCCTCAACCTCACCCTGCTCAGCCACGTCGACACCGTGCATATCGGGGTCAACATGGATCCGGTGTCCATCTCCGACCCGGGCGTCCTGATCGACTGCCTGCGGGCCGGCTTCGACGAGACGCTCGGTTGACGCCGCCGGCGGGCGGGCCGGCTAACGCTTGGTTGACGCCGCCGGCGGGAGGGCCGGCTAACGCTTGGGGCGCCAGGCGAGTGTCCCCAGAGTGACCAGGCGCAACTGGCGCTCGGCCCGCTTGACCCGGGTCGGATGAGTAGCGGGATCGGAGTCCACCAGGTCAGCAGCCGCGGCCACCATCACCTCCACGATCAGCTCCGCCAGCATGCGCCGGTCGTCGCTGTCCCAGCCGTGCACGATAGGAAAGGCCGACAGGTCCAGGGCCAGCTCGTTGGCGAACAGCTCCAACTCCCGTTCGATCGCCCTCCGGATGCGCCGCACCCCTCCGTGGCGTTCCCGGGCGATGAAGCGCATGTGCGCTTCGTGGTCGTTGACGTGGTTGACGACGGTCTGGACGGACCGCCGTATGGCGTCGTCCGCCATCGCCGGGTCGGACCGAGCCTCTCGGAGCATGCCCCGCAGGGAGCCGAACGAGTCCTCGACCAGCACCAGGCCCAGCTCTTCCATATCCTCGAAGTGGCGGTAGAAGGCGGTGGGCGTGATACCCGCTTCCCGGGTCACCTCCCGCAGGCTGATGCTGTCGAAGCTGTTGCGGGACAGCAGCCGAAGAGCGGCGCGCAGCAACGCCTGGCGGGTCAGCTCCTTGTGCTCGTCGCGGGACCGAGCCCGGGTGTGGGTCCTTGTTCTGGGTCGAGAAGCCGGCATGTCACCCTTCGGGGTATGACAGGTTTCACACGCTGTTTCAGTTGACAATCGTACACTATTGGGTAAGAGTATACATATGTTCACTGAAACCAGGTCTTGGCGGGCCGTCCAGCGAGCAGTCCGGGTGGCCGACATGGCTGCCACGCCCCACGGTGTGGACCGCTATGTGGAGTTGGTCGCCCCCACGTGGTCGACGACTGAGGTGCGTGGCCGGGTGGCGTTGGTCCGGCGGCAGACGGACAATACGGTCACCCTCACGATCGACCCCAATCGCAACTGGAGAGGGTTCCGGGCTGGTCAGCACACCCAGTTGACCGTGGAGATCGATGGCGTGCGGCATACCAGGTGCTACTCCATGGCCAGCTCGGCGGCCGCGGCGAGCCGACACTTCGAGTTGACCGTCAAAGCCCATCCCCACGGCACCGTAAGCAACTTCCTTGTCGAGCACGCCCAGCCTGGCCTGGTGGTGGGGCTCAGCCCGGCCCAGGGTGCGTTCACGATGCCTGCGCTCCGGCCGAGCCGTCTGTTGCTCATTAGTGGCGGGAGCGGCATCACGCCGGTGCTGTCAATGCTCCGGACGCTCTGCGAGGAGGGCCACACCGGGCCAATCACCTTCGTGCACTATGCCCTGCGGTCGGATGACATGACCTACCGATCGGAGCTGGACGCGCTGGCGGCGGCCCACCCGAACATTCGTCTGATCCGGGTCTTCACGGACGAGCCGGGGACCGGCGACCTGGATGGCTTTGTCGACCTGGCCCAGCTGGCAGACATCGACGCGTCGTGGGCAGCCGCGGAGGCATACGTTTGCGGTCCGGCGCCCCTGATGGCTGCAGTAGAAGAGATCTTCGCGCAACGGGGCATTGGTAAACAGTTGCATACTGAAGCGTTCGCGCTGGAGCAGGTGCTGGCCGAGGCCGGGTCCGTTGGCGGCAGCTTACGGTTCGCGGCCAGCTCGACATCGGTTCCCAGCGACGGCCGGACGGTGCTCCAGCAGGCCGAAGCCGCCGGGCTACGGCCGGCGTCCGGCTGCCGGATGGGAATCTGCCACACCTGCGCCTGCCCGCTGCAGGCGGGGACCGTGCGGGACATCGTCACCGGAGAGCTGACCAGCGGCGCCGGAGCCGACGTCCGGATCTGCGTCAGCGTCCCTGTTGGTGACGTGGAATTCGACCTCTGAGGAGACTTGCAAACGTGACCACCACCATGACCGCCACCACCATGACCGAGGGCGTCGAAGGCGTCGAGGCCGTCGAGGCCGTCGGGTCCTTCGAGTCCGTCGAGTCCGTCGAGTCCATCGATTCCATCGGGTCCATCGGGTCCGAGGGCGGCGTCGGGTCCGAGGGCGTCACCTTCGACGCCATACGGACTACTGCGGCCGAGTTCGGCTTGACCTCATCTGACCTCGATGCCCTCGGGGCCGAGTTCGAGGCCATCCGCCGTGAGGTCCTGAGCGATCTGGGCCAGCGCGACGTCGACTACATCCGGCGGGTGATACGAGCCCAGCGCGGCCTGGCCGCGGGCGGTCGGGCCCTGTTGTTCGCCGGATTCTTCCCGCCGGCGTGGTTGGCAGGGACGGCGGCCCTGGCCGTCGCCAAGATCCTGGACAACATGGAGATCGGCCACAACGTGATGCACGGCCAGTACGACTGGACCCGGGATCCCGTCCTCTCATCGAAGCAGTTCGACTGGGACACGGCCTGCCCGGGCGACCAGTGGCGGCTCTCCCACAACTACGAGCATCACACCTTCACCAACATCGTCGGCAAGGACCGCGACGTCGGTTACGCCATCTTGCGGATCTCCCCTGATCAGCGCTGGACGCCGGTGGCTCTGGGCAACCCCCTGTACGCGGCACTGCTGGCGCTCATGTTCGAGCACGGCGTCATGCTGCACAACGTCGAGGCGGAGCGGCTGATGTCCGGCGACAAGTCGTGGTCCGAGGCGTGGCCGACGCTGCGGGGCGGCTTGGCCAAGTCGGCCCGTCAGGCGGTCAAGGACTACGTGCTGTGGCCGCTGGCAACGGGACCGATGGCGCTCAGCACCATGGCCGGCAATGCCACCGCCAACGTGGCTCGCAACGTTTGGGCGTTTACCATCATCTTCTGCGGTCACTTCCCTGCCGGCACCTATGAGTTCAGCGTCGAGGAGAGCGAGGAGGAGAGCCGGGGCCATTGGTATTTCCGCCAGCTCCTCGGATCGGCCAACATCGAGGGAGGCGCGCTGTTCCACCTGATGTCCGGCAACCTGAGTCATCAGATCGAGCACCACCTGTTCCCGGACCTGCCGGCTCACCGCTATGGGGAGCTGGCACCACGCGTTCGGGCTATCTGCGAGCAATACGGGTTGCCGTACAACTCGGGCGGTCTTTCCCGCCAGTTCGGCTCGGTAGTGGCCAAGATCTGTCGTATGGCCCTGCCTGGCGGTCGTTCCTGGACTGCGCGGGCTTTCCCGGTGGCCGCCTGAGCGCGGGCCTCAGGGCTGCTTGGCTCGGGATGCGAACCGATGGCGGCCGTCTTCGATGATGGCTTCTGCCTTCTCGCGGTCGGCCCAGCCCCCGGGTTCGGTTCCCTTGCCCGGCTCTAAGTCCTTGTAGATGGCGAAGAAGTGGGCGATCTCCCGTAGCTCGTGCTCCGGGATATCGACCAGATCGTTGAGATGGTCGGAGCGAGGGTCGCTCGACGGCACGCAGAGAAGTTTGGCGTCCACCCCCTCCTCGTCGCGCATCAGAAAGACACCGATCGGGCGGGCGTGGACGTGGCATCCCGGGAAGGTTGGTTCCTCGAGGAGCAGCAGGGCGTCCACCGGATCTCCGTCTTCGGCCAGGGTCTCGGGCACGAAGCCGTAATCCTCGGGGTAGCGAGTCGATGTGAACAACATGCGGTCGAGCCAGATGGTGCCCTTTTCATCGGTCTCGTACTTGTTGCGGGTCCCCTTGGGGATCTCGACCACCACCTCGATTTGCATAGTCGTGTAGTAGCACGGTGGGCGGCGTCCCCGCGCCTTCCTCACCGTGAGCACTTGGTCCCGGCATGGAATAACAAGTAGACTCAAACAAATCACTCATAGCCTTACCACGCAGCGTGAAAATTGCGTACTCGCTACGGATGCGAGCGCGCGGGCCGGTGCCGTACCGTCACGTATCGTGAGCAGTCGTACGCCGGTTTTCATCTATGCCGCTGATCCGTTGTCTGCCGCGGGGGCGAAGGCACAGCTCCTGGGCGAGCCGAGCATCGAGTTGGTCGGCCCCGTCGACCTCGACCGGGCCCGGGTGGCGCTGGTCGTGGCTGAAGCCGCCGACGAGTCGGTCGCCAAGGTGGCCCGGGCTATTCAGCGCGACGGAGTACCGCATGTGGTGCTGGTGGCCTCCCATTTCGATGAGGCCGGCGTTGTCAAAGTGGTTGCGGCCGGGGTTACCGGGTTCCTCCGTCGGACCGAAGCCACGTCTGTCCGCTTAGTTGAGATGCTCCGCCAGGCAGATCGGGCTGATAGCCAGCTCCCCGAGGGTTTGCTGCGCCGGGCTGCCAGCGTCCAGGTCCACACGCTGGCGGGTCGTCCGGAGGTAATCGATCTGACTCAAGCGGCCCGGCCAGACATGATCGATCCGCCGCAATTGCCGCGGCCACGCGGCCTGGTGTCGACGATCACTGAGGTGCGGCTATCCCGCCGCGAGCTGGAGGTCCTGCGCTTGGTCGCGGACGGCTACGACACCTGCGACGTCGCCGAGCAGCTCGCCTACTCGGAGAGCACCATCAAGGGTGTGCTGGCGAAGCTGATGACGCGCCTCGAGGCCCGCAACCGCTGTCACGCCGTGAGCATTGCGATCCGCCAGGGCATCATCTAGAACGGCGGGCTCGGCGCTCTCACCCACAGCGGCTGGTCACCTCGACCACCGTGCGCAGAGGGATCACGATCGGGTCGACGCCGGCCACGACCGCGTGCAAATCTCGCAGGAGTGACACCCGGGTTTCCTCGTCGAGGAGGATCACAAAGCTCACCGACGTGAAGCGGGCGTCAAAGTCGGCTTGGCCACTGAAGCGTTGTTCGTTGGGGATCTCGAATCGATCGAAAGCGCCGAACTCGCCCGTACTCTCGAGAACGGTTCGCCAGCCCCGGTTGGATCCCGGGTCGGGCGCCAGCTTCTCGTACTCGCGGAGCACCGACCACAGGTCCTTGACCCACTGCTCGGGCTCGTGCCGCTGGTTACTGATGACCGCGAGCCGGCCGCCTGGCCGGAGGACTCGGTGGAACTCATGGCTGGCGTCCGCGACCCGAAACCAGTGAAACGCCTGGCCGACCGTCAAGGCGTCCACGCTGGCGCTGCGGATCGGCAGATGCTCGGCGGTCCCGGCGACCACTTCGGTTCCCGGTAGGGCCATGTGCAGTTGCCCGAGCATGCCGGGCTGCGGCTCGACGGCGGTCACCGTGGCCGGTCCCCGGGCGAGCACCCGGGTCAACTTCCCGGTCCCGGCGGCGACGTCGACGACGCGGCTGTTGGCCCGTAGATCCAGCTGCTCGGAAAGTACGGCGGCGAGCGCCGGTGGGTAATCCGGGCGGCCGCGCTCGTAGCGGGCGGCATCCGCCCCGCTCGACCAGGGCGCGGTTCGAGAGTCTGGAACTCCAGACCCTGGAACTCGAAACCCAGGGACTCGAGACGCTCGAGCGGGTGAGATGCCGTTCACTGAGGCGAATCGTACGCCCGTGTGCCACACTCGTGGTGGCTCACCCGGCGCCATAGCCGAGTCGGAACTCTCGTCGACGCGGTGGGAGGCAACGTGGGTCAAAGAGATTCCGGGCTCGGCTGCCCGGTGTGCGGTCAGGCTTTGTTGCGCATCGGCCCCTGTCCGAACCGTTGGTGCCGCCGGTCGGATCGGGCCTTCTCGGTGGTGTTCGCCGTCGGTATCCACAGCGGGGCGTTGCGGCGCGCGGTTCTGCGCTACAAGTACCGGCGCGAGATGTGGTGGGCGGACGTCTTCGCCCGATTGCTCGCCGACCACCTGCACGCCCACACCACCTGGTTCGAGGAGTTCGATCTACTCGTTCCCACACCCGCTTACGCCGGTCCTCAGGCGCGACGACCATGGGACCCGGTCGGTGAGATCGTGGCCCGGTTGGGCCGCCTAGTCGAGCCACTGTGGGAGACCGCCATCGGAGCGGTGATCAAGCGAGCGGAATCTCCGGCGATGCAAGGCCAGCCTTGGGCTGAGCGCCAGGCGATTGCATCGGGGCCGTTGCGGAGATCGCTCGTAGTTCCCAACCCACGGCTGGTCGCCGGAGCCCGCATCCTTGTCATCGACGATGTGTTGACGGAAGGCAGCACCCTGCGCGAAGTGGCCCGGGTCCTCCGCCGAGCCGGAGCCCGCGAGGTGGCCGGCCTGGTGCTGGCTCGTCCGGTGTGGAGGGACGTTCAGAAGTCGGGCCCGAAGGCCCCGCGGTCGAGCGGACTCGATGGTCGAGCCTAGAGTCGTTCGGTGCCCGACGACCTGGTCAAAGTCTCGGTGTCGAACGTCCGGGTGGCGGTCGCGACCGGACCTGGCGTCGAGGCGGGGATGCTGACGCTGCGCGAGGAATCCCCGCCGCACCGGAGCGTCTCAATGGTCATCGGACAGCCAGAGGCGCGGGCCATCCTGGCGGCCTGGACTAATACGGTGCCGAGTCGCCCGTCGACCTGGGATCTCTTCGTCTCCGCCGTGGCGCTGCTCGAGGGACGTCTCGACCGGGCTGTCATAACGGCTGTCGAGGAGCAGCGCCACTTCTTCGCCACCGTCGAACTCGAACGCGACGATCAGCGACGAGTCCTGTCGGCCCGACCCTCCGACGCCATCGCCTTGGCTCTACGAGCCGACGACGCCGAGATCTTCGTCGCCGAGGCGGTCTTGGCCGAAGTGGGCGTGAGCCCGGTCACCGATCACTCGAACTGACCGTTCCAACCCCCCAGTTTGCCTGCTACGACCTACTAGCCCTGGTAGCTAAAGCGTCCCGCGTCGATGACCACTCCCGCCGGGGTGGAGGAGCGGAAGAGGGCGGAGCCCTCGTCGGTCACCCATATCGAAATGGTCAGCTCCTCGCCGGGGAAAACCGGCTTGGAGAAGCGCGCGGCCATCGACACGAACCGGTCCGGGTTCGACTCGCACAAGGTGTGCAGCAGGGCTCGCCCGGTGAAGCCGAAGCTGCACAGCCCATGCAGGATCGGCCGGTCGAAGCCGCCCATCGCGGCAAATTGGGGATCGGAGTGCAGGGGGTTGCGGTCCCCCGACAACCGATAGAGAAGGGCCTGATCGGGGCGGGTGGCGTAGCTGACGGTGTGATCGGGGCCGCGTTCGGGGAACTGCACCGTGCCCGACGGCCCGCGGTCGCCGCCCCAGCCGCCCTCGCCCCGGACGAACGCGGAGCTGGTAGTGGTCCACAGCGCCTTGCCGCTTTGCTGGTCGGTGGCGACGGTGCTGGTGGCGATCACGGCGCCCGACCCCTTGTCGTAGATGCCGGTGATGGTGGTCACGGACTCCACCGTGCCGTTGACCGGCAGTGACGCGTGCAACTCGACGGACTGTTCGCCGTGGACCAGCATCGCCAGGTTGAAGCTGCCGACCTTGCCGAAGGCTCCGCCTCCTCCCTGTATCACGACCGGGAAGGTCGGCAGGACCTTCTGGGTCACGTCCTGACTGTTCTCGGTGGTGAACTCGAGCTCGAAACCGGTGGGATCGCTCACGCCTGCGCCGACGCCGAGAGCGTAGAGCAGGCAGTCCTTGGAGTCCCACGAGGCTTGGCGCGGCTCGCTGGTGCTCCCGGCGGCATCAGGGTTGATCGGCATGGCTAGGACTGTAGGCGGGCCGGCGGTCTGGCGCATCCGGCCCGCCCGAACCTCCTTTAGCGCCCGCCGCAAGACAACCTGGGCTCACAGGTGTTCGCTTATCCCCCCGATCGGGCAGATAAGCGAACACCTGTGAGCTCACCCGGCCGTCGGGTTCTCATCAGTCGCCGCCGCCCGCGGCCGGGCGCATCCGTCCGGCCCAGCCTCTTCAACGCCCGGCGGCACTTACGCCAGCACCACCTCGATGACGGGAGCAATCTCCGAGGTGGCCGCAGCCCATTCGATCGTGAGGATGGCGCCGGCCTCGCGCAGGTCGTCAGCAGCGGCCTGCCCCAGGTCGAGGCGGTCTTGCCTTGCCCTCACTCGGAGCACCGCCACTTGAGCTTTGAGCGACACGCCGGCCTCGGTCTTGGCTTTGCGCACCTCGCCGAGCAACTCGCTGGCCGCGGCCCACACCTCCGGCAGCCCTTCGACTGCCCCGAGCTCGCCAACCGCCGGCCACGGGACTCGGTGGATCGAGCCGCCATCGTGCCACCACGACCACACTTCCTCGGTGACATACGGAAGGAACGGAGCGAAGAGCCGGAGGAGGACCGACAACGTCTGCCGCAACGCCAGCCGAGCGGACCGAGCCCGGCTTTCGCCGAGAGTTCCGTAGGCGCGGCTTTTGACCAGCTCCACATAGTCGTCGCAGAACGACCAGAAGAATGATTCGGTGCGCTCGAGAGCTCGGGCGTAGTCGTAGCCCTCGAACGCGGTGGTGACCTCATCGATGAGCCGGGCGAGGGACGCCAACACCGACCCATCCAACGCCTCCGGTGCGGCCGCGCCGTCCACGAGCTCCGGTTGAGCTGCGCTGGCCGCAGCCCCGCCGGTTTCCGGCTCGGAGCTGGCGGCCAGCACGAACCGGGACACGTTGAGGATCTTGATCGCCAGCTTGCGGCCGATGCGCATCTGGCCCTCGTCGAAGGCGGTGTCGGTGCCCGGCCGGGCGCTGGCTGCCCAGTACCGCACCGCGTCCGATCCGTACTGTTCGAGGAGGGACATCGGGGTGACCACATTGCCCTTGGACTTCGACATCTTCTTGCGGTCCGGGTCGAGGATCCATCCCGAGATGGCCGCGTCGGTCCAGGGCAGGCAGTCGAACTCCAGATGGCTACGGACGATGGTGGCGAACAGCCACGTCCGGATGATGTCGTGGGCTTGCGGCCGCAGGTCCATGGGAAACACCCGGCCGAACAGATCGGCATCGGCCTCCCATTTTCCTGCGATCTGCGGTGTCAACGACGAAGTGGCCCAGGTGTCCATGACATCGGGGTCGGCGGCGAACCCGCCCGGCCGGCCCCTCTGGCCTTCGCTGAATCCTGGTGGCACGTCGGTGGTCGGGTCCACGGGCAGGTCGGCCTCGCTCGGCAGGAGCGGGTGGTCGTGGTCCGCCGCTCCCTGCTCGTCCAGGCGGTACCACACCGGAAACGCGACGCCGAAGAAGCGCTGGCGGCTTATCAGCCAGTCCGTGTTGAGCCCCTCCACCCAGCTGGCGTAGCGGGCCTCCATGTAGGGAGGGTGCCAGTGCAGCTGCCGGCCCCGTTGCAGCAGGGCGCTGCGATGCGCCAGCGTGCGGAAGAACCACTGCCGGCTGGTGACGATCTCCAGGGGCCGGTCACCCTTCTCATAGAACTTGACAGCGTGCTGGATGGGCTGGGCCTCGCCGCGCAGTTCGCCGGCCGCGCCAAGCAACTCGACGATCCGGACTTGGGCCTGGCGGACAGTGCGTCCACCCAGCTCCGTCTCGTAGAGAGTGGCGGCGCCGGCGTCCAACCCGGGCGGGGCCGACCGCAACAGGCGCCCGTCGCGGCCGACCACGGCCCGGACCGGAAGCCCGAGCTCGCGCCACCACACCACATCTGTCGTGTCGCCGAAGGTGCAGACCATCGCCACGCCGGTGCCCTTGTCCGGCTGGGCGAGCGGGTGGGCGAGCACCGGCACCGACGCGCCGAAGAGCGGCGTGCGCACGGTGGTACCAACCAGCGCCGAGAACCGAGCGTCGTCAGGGTGGGCGACCAGGGCCACGCACGCCGGGAGCAGCTCCGGCCGGGTGGTGTCGACCAGCACGTCCGCGCCGTCCGAGCCGTGGAACACCAGGCGGTGGTACGCGCCAGGGCGCTCCCGATCCTCCAGCTCGGCCTGAGCGACCGCGGTCTGGAAGTCGACATCCCAAAGGGTCGGCGCCTCGGCCGTGTAGGCCTCGCCCTGGGCGAGCATCCGGAGAAAGCCGCGTTGCGACGCCCGCCGTGAGCTCTCCCCGATCGTCGTGTAGTGCTGCGTCCAGTCAACAGACAAGCCCAATCGCACCCACACCGCCTCATACGCCTTCTCGTCCTCGGCGACCAGGCGCTCGCAGAGCTCCACGAAGTTGGGGCGCGACACCGACACCGCCTCCTGGCCTTTGGCCAAGCCGCCAATCGCCGGCGGCGTGAAGCCCGCTTCGTAGGGGAGGGAGGGATCGCAGCGCACGCCGAAGTAGTTCTGCACGCGCCGTTCTGTGGCCAGCCCGTTGTCGTCCCAGCCCATCGGGTAGAAGACTTCGAAGCCGCGCATCCGCTTGTACCGGGCCATGGTGTCGGTGTGAGTGAAGGAAAAGACGTGGCCCACATGCAACGACCCGCTGACCGTTAGGGGCGGGGTGTCAATCGAGAACACATGCTCCCGCGTCGCAGCTCGGCTGAAGCAGTAGACGTCGTCCGCCTCCCAGCGCGGCCCCCATTTTTCTTCGAGGCCCTCCAGGGACGGTTTATCGGGGACCGAGCTCGGCATGATCCCGCTACCGTACTTGCGTGCTACGCCTGCACGACACCGCATTAGGCACCATCGTCCCGCTCGAGCTGCGCGACCCCGGCCGGCTGTCGATGTACGTCTGCGGGCCGACGGTGTCGGGCGAACCCCACGTCGGTCACGGGCGTTTCAACGTGGTGTGGGACGTGGTGTGCCGCTACCTCACCTGGTCCGGTCTCGATGTCCGGTTCGTGTCGAACGTGACCGACGTCGAGGACAAGATCATCGCCCGGGCGGCCGCCGAAGGCCGGTCCGCCGAGGACGTGGCGGCCCACTACGAAAAGGTGTGGTGGGACACCATGGCCCGGCTGGGGGTCGAGCGGCCCACCGAGTCGCCTCACGCCACTGCCTACATCCGCGACATGGTCGACCTGATCTCCGAGCTGATCGAGCGAGGCCACGCCTATGTCGGCGGCGACGGCGTGTACTTCGCCTCCGAGTCGGTGGAAGGCTACGGGCTCCTGGCCCTCCAGCCCCTCGAAAGCCTGCGGGCCGGCGCCCGAGTGGAGGTGGCGGAGGAGGCCGGGAAGCGATCTCCGATCGACTTCGTTCTCTGGAAGGCGGCCAAGCCGGGCGAGCCGAGCTGGGAGTCGCCGTGGGGCCCGGGCCGGCCTGGATGGCACACCGAGTGCGTCGTCATGTCGCTCGACTTGCTCGGCGACGGATTCGACCTCCATGGGGGTGGTCAGGACCTGGCGTTCCCTCATCACGAGAACGAGCGGGCCCAGGCCCTCGGCGTCGGGCGGCCGTTCGCCAGGCGGTGGGTGCACTCAGGGATGGTCGTCGCCGATAGCGGTGAAAAAATGAGCAAGTCGCTGGGAAACACCCTCTCCCTCTTGGAGCTGCTCGATGCCCACGACCCTCGGGCCTTCCGGTTGCAGGTCCTGCAATCGCACTACCGGTCGCCGATGACCATCGGAGAGTCCAGCCTGGCCGCGAACGAGCGGAGCATCGACCGGCTGGACATTTTTGCCCGGGAGTTCGCTGGAGCCCGCGCTTCAGATCCCGACCCGGCCGCGCTCGAGCGCTTCCGGGAGCGCATGGACGATGATCTCGACACCCCCAACGCGGTGGCCGGCGCCTTCGACCTGCTGCGCCAGGCGCGGGCCGCCACTGGTCAACGTGGCCAGGCCCTAGCCGCGGCGGTGTTCGTCATCTTCGAGGACGCGCTCGGCTTGGCGCTCCAAGATCAAGTGGCCGGGGTGCCGCCTGAGGCCCTCGCCATGGCCCACGCCCGGGATGAAGCCCGGGCCGCCAAGGACTGGGCCCGGGCCGACGCCCTGCGCTCGGAGCTGCAGGCCGAGGGCTGGATTGTCGAGGACGGTCCCGACGGGACCACAATTCGCAAGTGACCGGATCAGACTTCGAGCGGGATACCGCGGTGCAGCGGGACGGCGACAGCTGGACGGCCGACCTCCAGCCCCGCTGGAACGTCGGGAACAATCCCAATGGTGGCTACCTGCTGGCCATTGCGGTGCGGGCAATGCAGGGGGAGGCGGGCCGGCCGGATCCGGTCACGGTGACCGCGCACTACCTTTCCCCGCCGGCCGAGGGCTTGGTGACGATCCGGACCCAGGTCATAAAGCCGGGCCGGACGTTCGTCACCGTCATGGCGGAGGTCCTCCAAGGCGGGCGGGAGCGGGTGCGGGTGCTCGGCGCCTTTGGCGACTTGACCGAACGTAAGGGGCCAACGCGCGTGAGCGCCCGCCCTCCGGACATTCCGCCGCCCGACGAGTGCGTGAGCCTCGCCCACTTGACGCGGCACGCCGGCCGCCCGATCCCGGAGATCATGAACCGCTTCGACCTGCGCCTCCCCGCCGATAGCCCATGGGGCCGGCCTGGCGAGGGGGACCCGTTCGAGATCACCGGGTGGATCCGTTTCCGCGACGGGACCGAGCCCAGCGCCCTGTCTGCAGTCGCCTTCGCGGACGCCTTCCCACCCACGCTGCTCGGCTCGATGGCCGCCGGCTGGGTGCCGACGATCGAGTTGACCGTGCATGTCCGCGGCCGACCCTCGCCGGGGTGGCTGCTGGGGACATTCCGGACCCGGGTGCTCGTCGACGGCTTGATGGAGGAGGACGGCGAGCTGTGGGACAGCGAGGGACGCCCGGTCGCCCTGTCCCGCCAGCTGGCGATGGTCCTCAGTCGTTGAGATTCGCCAGTCGTTGAGATTCGCCAGTCGTTGAGATTCGCCGGCCTGAGGAGCGACATTCGTCACATGGCGTGCAGTCCCTGACCCGGCTATGTTACCATCGGGTAACAACGGGGGAACTCTCTAGGGAGGGTGCAGACATGAGCGACTTTTCCAACGGCCTCAACGAGGATCAGATCCAGCTCCAGAAGTGGGTCCACGATTTCGCCGACAAGGTGGTGCGCCCGGCGGCGCACGAGTGGGACGAGCGGGAGGAGACCCCGTGGCCGATCATCGAGGAGGCGGCCACGATCGGGCTGTATTCGCTCGATTTCATCGCCAGCATGTTTGGCGATCCCACCGGAATCTCCGTGCCCCTGGTCATGGAGGAAATGGCGTGGGGTGACGCCGGCATCGGCCTGGCGATCTTCGGGACCACCCTCGGCGTAGCAGGGATCTTCGGAAACGGCACACCGGAGCAGATCGCCGAGTGGGTGCCCCAGTGTTTCGGGACACCCGAGAAGATCGCCGTGGCTGCCTTCTGCGTGTCCGAGGCCGATGCCGGCTCCGACGTCAGCTCCATGCGCACCCGGGCCGTCTACGACGAGGCAACCGACGAGTGGGTCCTCAACGGCACCAAGACCTGGATCACCAACGGCGGCATAGCCGACATCCATGTGGTGGTGGCCTCGGTAGAACCCGATCTAAAGGGCCGAGGCCAGGCCAGCTTCATCCTCCCGCCGGGGACCAAGGGTCTCAGCCAGGGCCAGAAGTTCAAGAAGATGGGCATCCGGGCGTCGCACACCGCTGAGGTCATCCTCGAGGACGTGCGCGTGCCTGGCCGCATGTTGCTCGGTGGCAAGGACAAGCTCGATGCCCGTCTGGCTCGGGCCCGGGAAGGCCTAACCGGTGAGCGCTCGCAGGCGGCCCTATCCACCTTCGAGACCACCAGGCCGGCAGTCGGGGCCCAGGCCGTCGGGATCGCCCGGGCCGCGTACGAGTACTCGCTCGACTACGCCAAGGAACGCAAGCAGTTCGGCCGGGCCATCATCGAGAACCAAGCCATCGCCTTCAAGCTGGCCCAGATGCGCATGTACACCGACGCGGCTCGGCTGCTCGTATGGAATGCATCGTGGCGAGGTGCCAGCGGCAAGGGGTTCGAGGCGGCCGAGGGCTCCCAGTCGAAGCTGTTCGCCGGCGAGACTGCCGTGCGGGTGACCGACGACGCCATTCAGATCCTCGGCGGCGCCGGCTATATCCGTGACCACCCGGTCGAGCGGTGGCATCGCGACGCCAAGATCTTCACGATCTTCGAGGGCACCAGCGAGATCCAGCAGCTGGTCATCGCCCGGGCCATCTCTGGACTGCACATCAACTAGGGCTGACCTGCGGGTTTGCTTCCTGGCTAGCTCCTGCTCCGACGCCCCGTCTTGGACCGAGTCTCGAGTAAACGAGCCTGTCCCTGATGATGCCCTGGTCGGCCACCAAGCGGTGACACGACGTGATGGCGGTCGCCGGCAATCGCGTGGAGACGCTGGCCATAACGTGCGAGAAGGGCGCCCCAGTCCGGGTGTGACATGACGTCAGTCTGACCTCACCGCACCGCAAGGCGCCCTGCTGGAACGCGATCGATATGGACCGTCCGGGAGTCAAGTGTCAAGCAGGCCACGGCGCCGGGGGTGGAGGTCGGTACGGGCGGCGGAAGAGCAGGCGCCAACCAACCGCCATCACGACTAGCCACGACCCGAAGGGGATGGCCGCGAGCGGCCAGTACAACCAAGATGTCTGGGTGCTTACCAGGCAGGAGGACGATGTGCCATTGACGCCGTTCCCGGTCACCGGCTCGACCCGGCTCTCTGAGGAAGGACAGCCTGAGCAGTCGTCGAAGGCTTGACCTAGCGGCACTCCTGACCGCTCCTCGGCGTTCACGCAGTTGAGCGTGATCCGGTTCTCCTGGCTCAGGAACGGGAGACTGTTCTGACCTTGGTGGATCGCGAAGATCAGTGACAAGACCCAGAACCCAACCGCGACGGCCACGAGACTTCCGAGCGCCACCCCGATGAAAGCTTTCTGAACGGTCACCTTCGCCAAGACGTGGCGACGACCGAGGACCACCAGCCCTAGGACCAGCGCGGTCACGCTCGATCCCAGAAACATGAGTCCGAGCAAAGCCTGAACCAAGTCCTCCGACCGGGTGGCAACAACTCCTACCAGCGAAGCGGCGGCGACAAGGCCGAACCCGAAAGCCCAATCGGCCCGCCGATCATCGCCGCGATAGATCGAGCTGCCCCAAAAAGCCACCACTCCAATGGTAACTGTCGGGCTGACTGGAAGCGACACAGGCCTTACCCTCCTCTGCATGATCCGAGAGGTTGAAGCAGCGGACTACAACGCCTGGAGCAAGCTGTGGCAGGGGTACTTGAGCTTCTACCGGGCCCAGCTATCGGAGACGGTCACGGCGAGGACCTTCGATCGCCTGATCAAGCAGACCGATGGCATGGTAGGCCTAGTCGCGGTGGGAAACGACGGGGAGCTGCTGGGCTTCGCCCACTTGGTGTTCCACCCGTCCACGTGGTCGGAAACGTCATATTGCTACCTGGAGGACCTCTTCGTGTCACACGCCTCCCGAGGAACCTCGATCGGGCGCGAGCTGATTCAGGCCACCTACGACGAGGCCGATCGACGGGGAGCCACCAACACCTACTGGCAGACCCAGCAGTACAACGGCGCGGCCCGTTCCCTCTACGACCAGGTCGCCCGCCCGACCTCGTTCGTCATCTACCAGCGGTAGAGACCAAGGTGAGTGAGACGCGCTTGATCGGAAGCGGAACCGTTCGCGACGTCCAATGGACCCTGGAGGCTGGCGGTGACGACGACGGCTACTGGACCGGACTCGAAGTCAGCGGCCCCGGCGACTACCTATGCAGCGGAGGAATGGCCGGTCCCAAGCTCTGGGGAGATGATCTCATCTGCACCTACACGGGGCGGAGCGGGGAGGGGCCTCTAGGCATCGTGGTACGGGCCCGGCCCGCAGTCAGGAACGTTCTGATCCGCACCGGCGCCGGAGACGAATCCGAACTACTTGCGTGTGGTCAAGGCATCGTCGACGGATTGCGCTTCTACGCAGGGTTGCCTGGCCGAAGCCGCCCTCAGGCAAGTTCGGTCTGCACGAGCTACGCGCCTATGACGAAGATGGCAACCTACTGGCGACGGAGGATTTGTCGTTCTGGGACCGCATGCGGAATCGCTAGGACCCGCCCCGTGGCGAGCGGTGTTCCACCTGGTCGCCACGGCCGATGAGGATGTCGGATACCAACCACGGCGGGAACAGGCCGTGTTCGACCACGCCGGCGACGGCGGCTAGCTGAGCGGCCAGGGCACCGGGGTCGCCGAAGTCGCCATGCCAGTCGGCGATGAGTCCGCCATCGGGCGTTGGGGGCGTAGAAGGCCGGAGCGTCGCGGCCGGTAGGGCGCGGAGGACGGAGTCCACCCCGAACGCCAGCAGCTCGAGCGGCACCGGCGGGCGCAGCCGATCGACGATCTTGTCTGACGACGCGATCACGACGAACCGCACCGCCGCGGCGGCCACCACCTTCTCGCGGGTGTGGGCCCCGCCGCCTCCCTTGACGAGCCACCCATCGCTGTCGACCTGATCGGCACCATCTACGGCGAGGTCTAGGTGGTCGATGCCTTCGAAGGCGCGCACATCGAGACCGAGGCGGCGGGCTTCGATTTCGGTCGCCGGCGACGTGGCCACGCAGCGAATGTCGAGCGCTCGGGCCGCCAGTGCGGGGAGCAGGTACGCCACCGTGGTACCGGTCCCCAGGCCCACCATCATGCCGTCGGTGACCAAGCCGGCGGCGGCCTCGGCGGCGATCCGTTTTTCCTGCTCGATGCGCGGGTCGCTCATGGGCGCCCGATCATGGCAGAGCCGGGGCTGTCTGCGTCTGGCTCAGGCGTCGAGGACCGACCGCGCCGACGGTATGTTCCAACCTCGCATACGGACAGACCTCGTGGCGCGCCCCGACCAGCGACGCGAGGTCTGTCCCAATGGGCGCCGGATCGGGCTTCGACACGGACAGACCTCCGTACGAGCCGGGACCGGCGACGCGAGGTCTGTCCCAATCGGTGCCGGATCGGGCGCCGGCCGCCGGCCGCCGCCCTCAGCTGAGCTTGGTGGCCGGAACCGAGTGGAGGCGGCCGGTCTGTTGCAACTCGCGCAGGGCGGGCACCGGGTCGGGGTCAGTGAAGAGGCCCGGGTCGCCGTAGTCGGTGTCGCGCCCGGTGGCGTCGGTGACCCACCAAGAGGCTTCGAGGGCGATGCCGCTCGGATCGGTGAAGTAGATCGACCGGAGGAAGCCGTGATCGACGACGTCGGTCACCTCCGACCCGGCTCCCTTGAGCCGGGCCCGCAAGGCGAGCAGAGCCTGCTCGTCGGGTAGGTTGAACGACACATGGTCGAACTGCACCGCCCTCGGATCCGGCACTCCGGCCGGCTTGGCGAAGGGCGTGATCTCGATGGTCCGGTACTCGAAGAAGGCCACGGTGTTGCCGGGACCGAGCTCGAAGAAGTAGTGCCGGAAGGCCTCATTGCCGAGATGCGCCACTAGGCGGGCACCGAGAACCCCGTGATAGAAGCGCACGGTCGCGTCCATGTCAGGGGTGATGAGGGCCAAGTGGTTGACACCCCGCCAATGGGGCATGTCGGTGTCGGGTACGGCGGGTGCGTCGTCCATGCCCTCCACGTTACGCCCGACTCAGTCGGGCCCGCCGGCCGGCGGAGGCTCCACGCCTTCCCGGCGCATCCCGTCCTCCACCCGGGTGATCACCGTCTCGAGGACGCTGACCCGGGCATAGCGTTTGTCCTCAGCCGGGATCACGTCCCACGGTCCGAGTGGGTGGTCGGTGCGGGTCAGCATGTCCCGTAGGGCCGTCTCGTAGATATCCCGTTTTTCCCGATTGCGCCAGTCCTCCGGGCCGAGCTTCCATTGCTTGAGCGGATCGGCCTGCCGCCGTTCGAACCGGCGCAGCTGCTCCTCGTGGGAGATGTGCAGCCACAGCTTGACCAGCACCATCCCTTCGAAAGCCAGCGAACGTTCGAAGTTGCTGATCTCCTCGTAGGCCCGCTCCCACTGTTCCTCGGTGGCGAACTCCTCGACCCGCTCGACCAGCACCCGGCCGTACCACGAACGGTCCAGCACGGCCATGCCGCCCCAGCCGGGCAGCGCCGGGTAGAACCGCCACAAGAAGTGATGGCGCTTCTCGGTGGGAGTCGGGGCCGCGTAGCTGGCCACCCGCACATGGCGGGGATCGAGCGGCGCCAGCAAACGCTTGATGGCCCCGCCCTTGCCCGACGCGTCCCAGCCCTCGAACACCACACACACGGGCGGGCCGAGCCGTCCGCCGGTCAGCTGCCCGCCGTTGACGAGCCGCAACTGCAACAGCCTGTGCTGCCCCTCGGCCAGGCGCTTCTGCTCCTCCTCCTTGGACAACCGGAGGCTCAGGTCGACATCATCCAACTCGGCCATGGCCACCATTGAAGCCTCCCGCCGGCCGGCCCGTAGGCTGACCCCGACAGATCCAGAAAACAGGAGGTCCGATGACCATCGCAGTGGGTGACAAGATCCCCGACGTCAGGGTGCAGGTTCCGGGCCCGGACGGCCCGGTGCCGGCTCAGACCGGGGAGCTACTCGGTCAGGGCAAAGTGGTGCTGTTCGGGGTGCCGGGGGCATTCACCCCCACATGCAGCGACTACCACCTGCCGGGGTTCGTGCTGCGAGCCGAGGACCTGGAGGCCAAAGGGGTGGACAAGATCGTCTGCGTGTCGGTCAACGATGCCTTCGTCATGAAGGCCTGGGGCGAAGCCAATGATGTCGGGGAAAAGGTGGCCCTGGTGGCCGACGGCTCCGCCGTGTTTACCAACGCGCTCGGGCTGGAGACCGACCTCACCGGCGGCGGGCTGGGTATCAGGTCGAAGCGGTACGCGGCCATCCTCGAGGACGGCGTGGTCACCGACCTGGCGGTCGAGGAGACGCTGGGGTTGGACGTGAGTAGCGCCGACGCCGTGCTGGCGAAGCTCTGAAGCGCTAGTCCCTCGGCGTCAGCAGGTAGGTCGACGAGGCCTTGGCGATCAACCGGCCGGCGCCGTCGGTGATCTCGGCCTCCACGAAGGTCACCCGCTGGCCGCCGCCGATGACGCGCGCCGTACACGTGAGCGGGGAACCGACTGGTGCCGCTTTCAAGTAGCTGATCTTGAGCTCGGTGTTGGCGGTGTAGGCCCGTCGCCCCTGCAAGTTGGTCACCGTGGCGGTCGCCATGGCCGAGTCGGCGAAGGCAGCCAGGAAACCGCCCTGTATCACGCCGGCCGGGTTGGCCAGATGTTCCTCAGCGGCCATCTGCCAGACCGTCACGCCGGGCTCCGATTTGTCGACGCACGTCATGCCGAGTGTCAGGTCGCAGTTCGGAGGGACCCTCGGTCGGGGCGAGCTCACGACTGCGAACCACCCGGCAGGGCGCGCAGGCCGGCCCACACCAGATCGGCGAGCCGCACCGCGAGCACCTCGGCTTCGCGCGTGTCCAACGAGGTGGAGATGCCATCCTCCTGACGGCTCACCCACAGCCGGGCGCTCACCTCGCCGAGGCCGACGATGGCGTAGCCCAGCAGGTCACGGTGGTCGTCATCGATATCTGCGTCGATGAAAGCGGCGATGGTGGTGGCCACGCTCGACTCCAGGGTCCGGACCGCCTCGGCGAACTCGTCGGCCTGGCGGGCCCCGCTGCCGAACAGCAGTTGGAAGGCGCTGGTGCGCTCACAAACGAACCGGAAGTAGGCCCGAAAGCCGGCCAGGAGGCGCTGATAGGGGTGGGTCTCGGCTTCGGCCCGGTCGGTGACCTCTCGGAGCAGCTCCTGGCCGACCGTTTCGAGCAGCTCCAGGTAGAGGGTGCGTTTGGAGCCGAAGTGCTGGTACAGAACCGGCTTGGTGACACCGGCCGCGTCGGCGATCTCCTCCATCGAGGTGCCGTGGAATCCGTTTGGGGCAAAGCGCTCGAGGGCTACTTCGAGCAGCTGGTTACGCCGGCGAGCGGCAGGCAGACGCAGGCGTTGGTCGCTCACGCGGCCTTCCTTTCCTCAATGGGTCGGATCGTCCAAAAGGAGCTGTTTTTCCGCAGGAGAAGGGATTGAGGCCCGGGGATCGAACCTTTGCGCATGAGGCCAGGAAACCAAGCGCCAGCCCGCTCCACGACTCGACCTCCCGAGCCCCTCCGGCCTGGGCCGTCCCGACGAGTCGCGACCAGCCTTCTGGCGGTCAAAGTCCGCCGCCGGCGCTATCGCCTGGCCCCACCGACCGGCCGCTGAGCGCCCCGGTCCGCCACCCGGCGGCCGCCGTCACCGCAGCCAGCCGGGCGGGTAGGCCGGCGAGGTCCAGGTGCTCGTGAGCCACGGCCCAGTTGTGGGTCAACACGCCGGGGTCCGGGTCCTCGAGCCAACCAGCCAGCTCCTGCGGCTGGGTGGTATCAAACCAACGGAATCCCAGGGCCCGCAGCTCGGCTCCGACCGGATAGGGGCCGACCGCCACCGGCCGGTGAAAAATGGCGGCTTCGACAGGTGGGTTGCCGAAACCCTCCGAAGTCGAAGGAAATACCACGGCGTCGCACGCCGCGTAGGCATGCTGGATACGCCCTGACCCCACCATCGGAGGGACAGGTCCGTGACGGACGGGGACCCGGGCCTGAGCGAGGATGCGCTCGAGCTCGTCGTGATAGTTCTCCTCGGCGGGGCCGAGCAGCCAGTAGACCGCACCGATGGCCTCCGCCACCGCTAAGCCGGCTGGGACGTCCTTGCGGGGGATCGCCCGGGTGGGCTGCAGCACCAGCCGCTCGTCATCTGGGATGCCCAGGTTGCGGCGGGTGAGCACTCGGTCACCCGGGAGGGCTGTGGTGTCAAAGGCGTTGCGGATCAACGTGGCAGCGATGCCGCGGTCGGCGAGCTGGCGTCGGGACTGTTCGTTGATGGTGACGTGAGCCCAAGCCGGGTCGTCCGGCGGGGGAGGTGCGCCCGCGAAACGGGCCCGTTGCCACGGCAGGTCGTGGTGGCGCAGGATCGCCGGCCGGCCCTCGAGGGCGGACGCCACCGCCCGACCCGCCGCGGGGTTGAGCGGCAGCGAGCAGAGGTTCTCGACCACGACCAGCTCGACACCGTGGAGGGCCGCGGCCAGAGCAGCCCGGTCGATTGGAGGCGGAGTGTGCCCGGTCAGCCAGGCTCCCGCATCGAGTCCGGGCAGGAGCACATCGACGGGTCCGGCGCCGGCAACCGTGCGAACCTCGAAACCGAGCTCCCGCAGCGCCCATTGCCATTTGGCGGCCTCGACAGAGACGCCGTCGGCCCCGCCGAGCCGGTACGAGATGCTCACCGCGACGGGGCGCGCCTGTGTCATCGGACCAGCGGGAGGTCTAACGGGCGTCGAGGGCGCCGGCGAGCCGGTCGCATCAGGCGGACCACGACGGTCGCCACGCCGAGAGATAGCACGATGTCGCCGGCGGACACCGTCTCGCCGAGCGGGCTCACGCGGATCACGTCGGCCAGTCCCGTCAGGTGATCTCCGGGCCGCTCACCGTGATGGCGCGCTCCGTAGGAGGCTCCCGGTGCCACGCCGCGGACTGGCATGCCGCCGTCGAGGGCGATGACCGTCAGGTTGGCAGCCAGCCCCACCGCGACCAGCACCATGCCGGTCAGCGCGGCGTTGCGAACGGCGAAGCCCACCAGGAGCCCGTAGCCGGCGATCAGGAGGACACCACCGAACCAGCCAGCGCCCAAGTGGGAGCCGGCGAATTCGCACCCGGCCCCAGCCAGCAGCAGCCCGACCGACCGGAAGCGGGCCTCGGCTATCCGGCGGACGCGCCCGCCGAGCGCCAGGCCGACGATCGATCCGGACGCGAGGGCTACGGCGATGAGCAACATCGAGTCTCGACGCTACCGGCCTCCAGGCGCGACGTTGTGGACCAGGCTCGATGCCATGATGGCGCAGGTCATGGCTGGTAACCACCTCATACTCCACTCGCCCGTGGGCTTTGTGGTGGCTTTCGGGGGCGGGATCATCTCCTTCCTGTCGCCGTGCGTCCTCCCGCTCGTCCCCTCCTACCTGTCGATGATGTCCGGGGTCAGCAGCGCCGAGCTAACGGTGGCGACCCGGCCCAACCAGCGTCGCCTCCTGCGCTCTACTCTCCTGTTCGTCGCCGGCTTCACGGCCGTGTTCGCCGCCCTGGAAGCGACCGCTTCGGGCCTGGGCCAGACCCTGCAGGCCCACGAGCGGTTACTCAACCAGATCGCGGGCGTGGTCATCATCTGCGCCGGCCTCGTGTTCGCGGGCCTGGTCCGGCCCGCCTGGCTCATGCGGGAGCGGCGCTGGCATGTGGCGCCCTCCCGGCTCGGTGAGTGGGCCGCGCCGGTGATGGGCATGGCGTTCGCCTTCGGGTGGACGCCCTGCATCGGCCCGGTGCTGGCCGCGGTGCTGAGCCTGGCCAGCGACACCCACACCCTCGCCCGGGGAGAGGCCATGTTGGTGGCGTATTCGCTCGGCCTGGGGGTGCCATTCGTCGCGGTCGGGGTGGCGTTCGGTCGCCTCACCGGGGTGCTGGCCTTCGTCCGGCGTCACCTGCGGGCCATCAACCTGGTGTCGGGCCTCTTGCTGGCTTCGCTCGGCGTTCTGCTGCTGACGGACAACCTGCACGTGCTGTCCACCTGGTTTTCCGACTTGCTGCACGACGTCGGTCTGGGCCGGTTGTCGACCGTGTAGCGGTCCACAACCGGGCCCCGGATGGCACCAAAGGGGCCCGCCTGGCTACCGTTGCATGGCCGACATGGACCCCGTCATCCGCTTTCGTGCCGCAGTGGCCCTGGTGGGCCGCTTCCCCGTTCTGGCCGGCGTCGACCTCGACGTGGCCCAGGGGGAGATCGTTCTGCTCCAAGGGGCGAACGGGGCCGGCAAAACCAGCCTGTTGCGCGCCTGTGCCGGCTTGTTGCGGGTCGTGTCCGGTGACGCCCGCGTCCTCGGCGAGGACCTCGTCGCCAACCCCAGAGCCGTGCGCCGGCGGGTAGGGCTGTTCGGACACGCCACGTCCCTCTACGACGACCTGACCGCGGCCGAGAACGTCCGGTTTGCGGTGCGCGCCGCGGGCGGTCCGATCGCGGCCGCGGGCCCGGCCCTCGAACGCCTCGGTCTGGTTGGAAGGCTTCCGACCACCGCGGTCGGGGCGTTGTCGGCCGGGCAACGGCGACGGGTGGCACTCGCCGTGCTGGCCGCCCGCGATCCGGAGTTGTGGCTGCTCGACGAACCTCACGCCGGACTCGACGCCGAGCACCGGGACCTCCTCGACGGGTTGATCCGTGACGCGGTCGGCCACGGCGCCACCGTCGTGTTGGCCTCCCATGAGCTCGACCGGGCCCAGGGTCTGGCCGGACGAATCGTGACCGTGGCCGGGGGCATGATCACCGCCGCGGTGGACCCCTTTTTCCCGAAGGCTTCGATGCATGTGGCGTGACGCGGTCCTCGTCGGTGGCAAGGACCTCCGGGTCGAGCTGCGGAGCCGGGTCGCGACCATGCAGGTGGCGCCCTACGCCATTCTGGTGCTCTTGCTCTTCGGTTTCGCGTTCGATCAGAACCACGCCCTGCTCACCCAAGCCGCCGCCGGATTGTTCTGGGTCGCCGTGTTGCTGTGCTCGCTCCTCGCCGTGCAGCGCAGCTTCTCGATCGAGTCCGTCGACGGCACCCGCGACGGCTTGCGCCTCTCCGGGCTGGACCCGGCCGGGATCTTCCTCGGCAAGGCCGGCGCCGTCGCCGCTCAGCTGGTGGCGCTCGAGGTCCTGCTGGGATTCGGCGTGGTGGTCCTCTTCGGGGCCGACCTGCGTGATCCGGGGCTGCTCGTGCTGACCGCCGCGGTGGCTACGGTCGGCTTGGCGGCGGCCGGCACGGTGTACGGGATGATGGCCGCCGGGCTGCGGGTTCGCGAGACGCTGATGCCGCTGCTGATTCTTCCGGTGGTGGCGCCCGTCCTGCTCGGCGCCACTCAGGCCTGGATGGCGGCCCTCGGGCAGTCGAGCGCCGACGGGTGGAAGTGGATGGGGCTGCTCGCCAGCTTCGCCGCCATCTACGTGACCATCGGGATCCTGGGCTTTTCGACGTTGGTGGAGGAGGCCTGATGGGCTCTGTTGGTGACCTCCGGGGCCGGCGTGGCACCGGTGACCGGGTGACCCGGATACTCGGCTGGAGCACGCTGGTGGCGGTGGTGGCCACCGCGTGGGTCGGGCTGGTGGTATCCCCGCCGGACGTGGTGCAGGGAGACCTGGTCCGCCTCATCTACGTGCATCCGGCCGCCGCCACCACCTGCTACGTCGGTTTCGGCCTGTGCGCCCTGGCCAGCCTGGCCTACCTGTGGCCCCGGACGCGGAGCTGGCGCTGGGACCAGCTGGCGGCCGCCTCAGCCGAGATCGGCGTGGTGTTCTGCGTCATCACCATCGTCACCGGTAGCATCTGGGGTCGAGGCTCCTGGGGGGTGTGGTGGACCTGGGACGCCCGCCTGACCCTCACCGCGCTTCTGCTGGCGGTATTCATCGGCTACCTGGCTCTGCGTCGGGCCATCGCCGATCGCCGATCCCGGGCCATGGTCTCGGCCGTCTTCGGGGTGGTGGCCGCTTTGCTGGTACCCATCGACCATGAGGCCACCAACTGGTGGCAGACCTTGCACCAGGGCAACACCCTGCTGCGCGCCAATCCCCTGATCCACGGATGGCAGCTGGTCGGCATGCTGTTGTCGTTCGCCGCCTTCGGGCTGCTGTTCTCGTGGCTGCTCGTGCACCGCTTCCGGGTCGAGGTCCTCGAGGACCGGTACGAGGTAGAGGGGTTTGCCACGGCCATCGCGGAGCGGCGGGCCGAAGCCGGCGCCGGCGCCGGCCTTGAACTCGCGGAGCCCGTGGTGGCCGCCGCCACCCCCGAGCCGGGCGGTCGACTCGAACCAGCCGTCGGAACCGTCGAANNGCCCCCCCCGAGCCGGCGAGTCAATCGTGAACGAGTACGTCGCCGGCGGTTGGGGTGCCACCGTCCTGATCGTGTTGCTCTACACCTGGCGGACGCTGCGCCGAGGGCGGGTGCTCGGTCGCAGCCTTCCCGACAGCGAGAAGACGTGGTCCTGACCTCGGTCCCTCCGGCCCCGCCTTCGGCGCGCCCCCGCCGCCCCTTCCTCGGCACCCGCCGGCGCCAGATGGTGGCCGGGCTCGTGATCGCCGGCGCGCTGGCCTTCATCGTGGTGGAAGGGCTCAACAACGCCACCGTCTATTTCAAGACGACCGCCCAGGCGGTGGCAGACAAGGCGACCCTCGGAACCAGCCAGTTCCGCATCGAAGGAACCGTCGAACCAGATGTCCGTCAGGTCGGGACGACGACCCAGTTTTCCATCTACGCCAGCGGAGNNGGCGGTGCAAATCGTTGACACCGGCCAACCTCCCCAGCTCTTCAAGCCCGGCGTCCCCGTGGTGCTCGAGGGCCACTGGCAGGGGCCCGTGTACGCCGCCGATCTGATCATGGTCAAGCACACGGCCAACTACGTCGAGGCCCACCCGGATCGGCTCAAATCGCAGCTGCCCGGCGGGTCGGGCGCCGGCGNNCGGGTCGAGCGCCGGCGGGTCGGGGTCGTGAACGCCGCCGTCGGCGAGAGCGCGGTCCTCCTGGCTCTGACGGGCGCGCTGGCTGGCTGCATCACCCTGGTGATCGGCCTGGTGCGGGGCCGGGACAACCTCCTGCGAGCGGGCCGGACCTACACCTGGGTGGTCGGGCTCGGCGCCGTGATCGCCACGCTCGCCCTGGAGCACGCCCTGATCACACGGGACTTCTCCTTGCAGTACGTGGCCAACAACGACAGCCTGGCCACTCCGCTCCTGTTCCGGATCACCGCCATGTGGTCGGACCTGTCCGGCTCCATCCTGCTGTGGGGTCTGATCCTCGCGGGCTATCTCGCCGCGGTGGCGATCCACTTTCGCGCTCGTCGCACCGACCCACTCGTCGCCTGGGCCACGGCGATCATGTACGCGGTCACGGCCTTCTTCTTCGGCCTGATGATGACCGTGTCGAACCCCTTCCTCACCATCCACGGGGCCACACCGACCAACGGGCCGGGTCCGGATCCGCTGCTGCAGAACCACATCTTGGTGGCCTTCCACCCTCCTTTGCTGTACCTCGGCCTGGTCGGCTTCACCGTGCCATTCGCCTTCGCATGCGCCAGCCTCATCACCGGACGGGTGGGCGAAGGCTGGCTGATCGAAACCAGGCGCTGGACGCTCTTTGCCTGGGCCTTCCTGACCGGTGGGGTCGTTCTGGGGGCCTGGTGGAGCTACCAGGTCCTCGGCTGGGGCGGGTATTGGGCGTGGGACCCGGTCGAGAACGCCGCCTTTCTGCCCTGGCTCACCGCGACCGCCTTCCTCCACTCCGTGATGGTCCAGGAACGACGGGGGATGTTGCGGGTCTGGAACCTGTCGCTGGTGATGGCGACGTTCAGCTTGACCATCCTCACCACGTTCTTGACCCGATCCGGCGTGCTCGAGTCGGTCCACTCCTTCAACAACACCGGGATCGGCGCTGTCCTGCTCACCTTCTTCGGGGTCGTCTGCGCCGGCACCGTCGGCCTTTTGGCGTGGCGGGGTGATCGGCTCCGATCGCCTGGCTCCATTGACTCGCCGGTGTCACGTGAGGGCGCTTTCCTGGCCAACAACCTGCTCTTCGGGGCGTTCGCGCTGGTGGTGCTGCTCGGCACCGTCTTTCCCCTGATTGCCCAAGCGGTCAACGGGGAGCAGATCACCGTCGGCGCCCCCTACTTCGACCGCATGACGATGCCGATCGTCGTGTGCCTGTTGTTTCTCATGGCCGTCGCTCCGGTCCTCCCATGGCGCAAGGCCTCGGCTGAGCTCCTGCGGCGCCGGTTGTTCTGGCCCGCCGCGGCTGCGGTGGCGGTGCTCGTGGCGTGCGTGGCCGGCGGGGTCCGGGGCTTCAACCCGCTACTAGCGTTTGGTTTGGGGGCCTTCGCGGGCGCGTCCGCCCTGCGCCAGCTCATCCTGGCTACCCGCCGCCAGGGCTGGCGGGGGTTCGTGGGTCGGGCCAACGGCGGCATGATCGTGCACATCGGAGTGGTGCTGATCGCGGTGGGGTTCGCGGCCAGTCACTCCTTCGCCAAGCAGACCCAGTTGTCGCTCCAACCCGGCGTCACGACCAGCTACGACGGCCACACCTTTACCTTCCTCGGTATGCAAACCGAGACCAGTCCCGTTCGGAGCGCGGTTGCAGCCAGAGTCCGTGTCGACGGCGGCAAGGTGTACGCCCCGGCGATCAGCGACTACCCCTTCGCGAGCGAGGAGATCGGCACCCCGTCGGTGAAGAGCACCCCGACGCAGGACGTCTACCTGACCCTGGCCAGCACGCCGGCCAAGACGGGGGATCCGGCCCTCATCGGGGTGATCGTGGAGCCGCTCGTCATGTGGATCTGGGTCGGTGGGGGGGTCATGGTAACGGGGGCGGTGCTGGCCGCCTGGCCCGGGCGCCGCCGGCGCCGGCCGACCGATCCCGTCAGCGCCCCGGTAGGGGAGCGTTCCTTCGAGGAGTTCGCCGACCCGGTTCCCGAGCCGGCCGGCGTATCGAGAGTGGTGCCGGCGTGACCGTGGCCGCCGTGGCCGGCGTGTCGAGAGTGGCGCCGGCGTGA
>PMHH01000013.1:13041-15635 GCA_003156595.1 Acidimicrobiaceae bacterium | reverse complement strand
TCGGCGGAGGTTGAGACGAAGGATGGCCGTTTCATCCGCAACTTCGGCACTCCCCTGGCTGATTCACTGCCGGCGAAGACCGCCACCTCGCCAAGTCGGTCCTCGGTCAGCAGCGCCTCGAGGAGAGCGGCGTGACCAAGAACGTTCGACGCGAACATGTAAGTGGCCCCGTCAGCGGTCAAGTGCATCGGCGTCTTGCCGCCGACTCCACCAGCATTCATGACCAGCGCGTCCAGGGATCCGTTGATGGCCGCCAGGNNGATCGGCGACGTCCATGAGAATGATGTCGAAAATGGACCGGCCGGTCGCGGCTTCGAGGTCGGCCTTTGCCGCTGTCGCCCGATCTTGGTTCCGGCACGCCAGGTAGATCCGCGCTATCTCAGGACGTAATGCGAGTTGCCGGGCCACATCCTTGCCGATTCCGGCGTTCGCGCCCGTGACGAGCACCGTTTTTCCTGGGAGTGTGCTCACTGGGATTATTCCCTCTCATCTTCTGTGGGCCCAGTGAGGCTGGACGGCTCTTGTCGGGTCGCATCGGCCGGTGCTCCCGGGTTGCTGTAGATCCGTAGCGGGTCGACGAGCACTGCGAGTCGGCGCTCTCGGANNAGGGCTGAGCCACGGCTGGGGATCGTCGGGACCGGCCAGAACGGCGAGGCCCTCGATACTCGCCCATTGCCAGCCACTCCGGAACGTCACGGTGATCTGGGGTCGGGCCCGGAGGTGAGCCCGTTTGACCGGCCCGGCGGTGACGAAGGCAACTGCTGACCGACCGGTCCCAGGGTGATCGAGGATGCCGGCGTTGACCAGGGTTGACTGAATGGAGTGGTCGGCCCGCAGCGTAGAAACAACGGCCAGGCCCCGCTCGGCCTGGCCCAGCACAGCGGCTTCGTGCAGGCTCGTCATCGGCGTGATGGGGATGTCTGAAGTTCATTGATCCAGCGGTCGACGCGATCACCTTCGCGTCTCATGAGCTCGGGTGAGGCGGTGGCATGGGCGAGGACCGCGCACCCTTGGTAGGAGGTGATCATCTCGATGGCGAGCTCATGAGCGTCACTACGCCCTATTTCCTGGAACTGCTGTTCGGCTCCGTCGATCAGGGCTTGCATCAACNNTTTCGGCTTGCCCCGAAAGCGATTTGAACAGTGCCTTGAGTCGATCGACCGGAGTGTCATACCGCTCTGCTAGGGCCGCATACATTGCCTCGATCCCTGCTATCCGCATGGAAACGACAGCATCGACGATGTCGTCCTTCGCCTTGAAGTAGTAGTACACGTTGCCAGCGGGAACGTCGGCAGCAGCAGCGATGTCGGCGATCGTCGTCCGCTCCACTCCCTGTTCGTAGAACAACTGAGAAGCGGCATCCATCAGTCGATCTCGCTTCGCTGGGCGTTCCTGTGCGGGTGACCCACTGTCCTCAGCCGTTGTGTTAGTCATCTCACTCACCACTCTAGACGATGTCGCCAGAGGATAGTGTCAGTTGACTGACCAAGTGCGGGAGGGCAGCTATGTGGCGATCAAGACCGCAGAAACGTATTCCCGGGCCTCGGAGCCAAACTCAGCCCTGAACAGGGAAAACGACGACGGAGGCTTGCGTGCCAGCTGGGGTCGCGGGCGCAAAAGCCGACTGGGCCTGCATGTTCAGGACAACGGATGGACGCCCGAGCAGCTGACGGAACGCTCGTGTACTTCTCGATCGTGTGGTACAGTTAGTTAACTTACTAACTAGGAGGGTCCTCTCCCGTGGCAACTCGATCAGCAACGGCGGCTCCGCCCTCTTTTCTTGAGACGCGTCGCGGCAAGCTCACCCTCGCCTTGATGTGCGCGGTCACGTTCATTGATCTTCTCGATGGGACCATCGTGAATATTGCGTTGCCGAAGATCCGGACCGATCTGCACTTCTCGGTCCAGANNGGCCGGCGGCGCTTGCTCGTTGCCGGGACGTCGCTGTTCGGAATCTCGTCGCTGGTGTGCGGTCTGGCTGGAAGCGAAGGGGTGCTGATCGGGGGCCGGCTGGCTCAGGGGGTTGGCGCGGCGATGATGACGCCCGCGGCGCTTTCCATCCTGACGACGTCTTTTCATACCCGCAGCGATCGGGTCAAAGCGCTTGGTTTTTGGGGTGGTATGGGCGCCATGGCGGGCGCTTCCGGAGTGCTGTTGGGTGGCGTGCTCACGTCTGAGGTGAGTTGGCGCTGGGTTTTCTTTGTCAACCTCCCAGTCGTGGCGGTCATCCTTGTGGCGTCGTTCCTAGTCATCGATGGGGAACGACCCAAGGCGCCGCCGCTACGGGACTTCGACACGGTCGGCGCTGGTCTCATCACGGGCGGCATGCTTCTCTTGGTCTATGGGCTGGTGAACGCCCCCAGTGTCGGTTGGGGCACAGCTCGGACTCTCGGGGAACTCGCCGGCGCCGTTGTGCTGATCGTCTTGTTCCTGCTCAACGAGCAGCGCCATAGCAACCCACTGGTGCCTCTGTCGCTATTCAAGATCAAGGGCCTTGGGGCGGCCGATGTCACTCAAGTTCTCGCGTGGGCCGCCTTCTACACGATGTTCTTTCTCGTCACGCTCTACATGGAGGACGTGCTCCACTACTCGGC
>PMHH01000013.1:0-13016 GCA_003156595.1 Acidimicrobiaceae bacterium | reverse complement strand
TGGGCGTTCAGAATGCCGCCAATGGGGGTGTGCCGGCCGACAAGGCTGGACTCGCGGCGTCGTTGATCGCCGCGTCCTTTCAGCTCGGGGCCGCGCTGGGGCTTGCTGTCTTCGTCTCCATCGCCACGGTCCGTACCAACCATCTACTCGCAATACACACTCAACCTTCCCAGGCGCTCACGCTTGGCTTTCAGCGAGGACTGCAAGGCGCCAGCATCGCACTCGTGATCGCCGCGGTGATCGCACTACGAGCGCCGAACGTACGTGTCGCCGACATGGCCCCAGGCGCGGACGACGACCAAGCGGCGCCCGTCGCCGTGGCAGGGTGATCTACCCGGGCCTGATCTGTAGCACGTGCTCAATCCGGCCGGATCGGATTTGCAGCAACTGATGGTCGGCCGAGCAGCGAAGCCACTCGCCACTGACCAAGACGACTGCTTCACACCTTCAACGATCCAAAGGAGACTGAAATGCCGACGTTCCCTGCCCCTGAAACGGGTATCCTGCTCACCCACTTCATCGTGTCGGAGGACATCGCTCGCTCGCGAGACTTCTACGCAGATGTCCTCGGCGGCGAAGTCGTCTCCGCTAGCGAGCCCACGATCGTGGCCCTCGCGAACGGCTGGATCGTGATCAACACGGGCGGTGGCCCAACCGACGACAAGCCAACCGTGACGCTCACTGTGCCCGATCCCGACACGGTCAGCAGCTTCCTGAACATACGTGTCGCCAACATCCAAGAGGTCTACGACGACTGGAGCGCGAAGGGAGCACAGTTCCTGACCCCGCCAATCGACCGGGGCGCAGAGATCCGTTGCTACTTGCGCGATCCAGATGGTCACCTGATCGAGGTTGGCGAGGCAAAAACTGACGTCCTTGAGGAGCAGCGCTCGTCCGACTCAGCGGGCGCATGAGTGGAGCCAACTCACTTTGGCGATGAAGGGATGGAGGCACACGTGATCCTGATAACCACGGCCGGAAACGTCGGCTCTGAAGCAGCGCGTCTACTTGTCGAGCGCCACGTGCCCGTGCGCGTGCTGGTGCGAGATTCGGGGAAAGCCAAGGCGCTGGCCGACGCTGGGGCCCAGATCGCGGTGGGTGACCTGGAGGTGCCAGAGAGTATCGACGAGGCGATGGCAGGTGTCAGTGCAGTCGTGCTGGTCAGCCCGGGCATTCCAGCCCAGGAGCTGAATGTGGTCGCCAGCGCGGCCCGGGCGGGAGTCGAGCACGTCGTCAAGGCCACGAATAAGGCGTCGGCGGATTCGCCCATCGCCCGACGGCGCGGGCAGACCGAGATCGAGGCCGGCCTGGCTGCGTCAGGGTTGCCGCACACGCTTCTGCGATCGAACGCATATATGCAGAACACGCTGGCGTTGGCACCGGTGATCGCCAAGACGAGCAGCTTCGGGTCCTCGGCCGGGAAGGGCCTTGTCGGCATGGTGGACGCCCGCGATGTCGGGGCGGTGGCGGCCGAGATCGCCGCCTCTCCGGGCGGTCACAGCGGAAAGACGTACTGGCTCAGCGGTCCTGAGCTCATCTCGAACTACGACGTGGCCGCCGTTCTCTCGGAGTTGCTCGGTCGGACGGTCACGTACCGAGAGATCAGCTTCGACGAAAACAAGAACGCGATGATCAACGCCGGGGTTCCTGAAGCGATCGCCGAGCAGAATGCGCAGGCCTTCAGCCTCACCGCACAGGGCGACGCCGAGTGGGTAAGCGAGGACGTCCATTCGATCCTTGGCCGCCCGGCCAGCTCGTACCAGCAATTCGCCACTGACTACGCGAGCGCTTTCTCATAGAGCCGCAGGTCTCGCAAAGTCCGGGCAGTTCAGAGGATGAGAAAGGACCCAAGCAACAACATGACAGACCTCGCAGGTAAGACCGCATTAATCACCGGCTCGACGAGCGGCATCGGCAAGGCAACGGCCATAGCCCTTGCCGCCCGCGGGGCACATGTATTGGTTGTCGGGCGCAACCAACAACGGGCCGAACATGTACTCGCCGAGATAGAAGATGGTGAAGGTAGCGCAACGTTCCGGCTCACCGCCCTGGCCGACGCGGCATCAGCCCAGGATCTGGTCGACTGGGCGACGGAGGCGGGTCACGGTCATGTTGACATCCTCGTCAATAACGCTGGCGTCGCCTTGCTCGGACCGACCGATACTGCCACCGAGGCAGATTTTGACGAGACCTTCGGACTCAACGTCAAAGTCCCGTTCTTCCTCGTGGCGTCCCTGGCGCCAGCGATGGCTGAACGGGGGTGGGGATCCATCGTCAATGTCAGCACGATGGTTGCCAGTTTCGGGCAGGCGGGCATGGCGATGTACGGCGCCAGCCGGGCGGCTCTTGAGCTGTTGACCAAGGCCTGGGCCGCTGAATATGGCCCGCGTGGTGTGCGGGTCAACGCGGTCGCCCCCGGCCCGACGCGTACCCCGATGTACGAACGTTTCGGTGAAATGGCCAATCAGATCGCAGCACTAGCACCAGCGGGGCGCCAAGGTGAGCCCGAGGAACTCGCAGCGGCGATCGTGTTCCTTGCCAGCGACGATGCCGCGTTCATCCATGGCGTGACTCTTCCCGTTGATGGCGGTCGAGTAGCGACGTGACGGCAGCCGAGCACGCCGCTGTCGTTCTCAGCTTCTGCTGGCAACTCCCTCGGTGGGTCCTTGTGGTGGCCCCGTGAATAGCGGTTTCCACTTGAACCACGCCGGCTGCGGTCTGGATGCTCGGTCGAAGGTGATCGTTCGGACACCATCGACGCCTTGGTCGTCCTCGCGCCGTATCTCTAGAACTTGTTCAGCAGGCGAGCCGGCGGCTCCGGAGCTCCGCTCGACGAGAGCAGTCCCGCAGTCAGGCCATCAGGGGCTGCTGTTCGACCCGGCACATGGTGCCGCGGCCGAGAGTGGACACGTAGGGGACCGTCAAGGTGCGAGCCAAACCGATCTCCCGACTCGTCGCGATGAATGACGCCTGGGACGACGCCAGCAAGCCAATCCAGTTACTCGCGGGCCGCTGGACCCTCGCACTCCTGGCCCAACTAAAAGATGGAGGTCGTCGATACCAAGCGCTACACGATGGATTGGATGGGATCTCGTACAAGGTGCTGACCGAGACGCTTCGCCGTGCTGAGTGTGATGGTCTCATCGTCCGTCACCTTGACGCCAGCCAAGTTGAGACGGCGACGCTCTACGAGTTGACCGACCTCGGCCGTTCGCTCAACACTCCGCTGGCAGCGATGGCTGAGTGGGCCGAATCCAACTGGCAGTCGGTCGAGACGGCCCGCTTGCGCTGGAATCAGCTTCGGCGTGCGCGCCGGTAAACAGAGTTTGACCCCGCTCATCCCGGTATGTCGTCGCACCTTGAGGTGTGTTGTCTCTCGTTGAAGTGCCGTTTTCCTAAACTTCGGTATCCGGACGTGNNTCGTTGAAGTGCCGTTTTCCTAGGTGTATTGGTGGAAATACCGGATGTGGAGGCCCTTGGCTTAGCTGATCCTGAGACAAGGACCACATGTTGAACGGAGGTCTTCGCCTATGCAAGTTGATCGGCGGGGCACGCGAGTGGCCGCTCTGGTCGGGGTAGCAAGCCTGTCGCTTCTGGTTTCCGCCTGCGGTGGCTCGAACAGCGCTGCCCCTCCCGCCAAACCGACCACCACTGCCCGCGCGCCGGCCACCACGACAACTCATCCGACCACGACCGCCGTGCTCCAGGCTTACCGGGCGGGTTGGTCAGCGTTCGAGCATGCGTTGGCTGACGCCAACCCTGAGGACCCAGAGCTGACGGCGACGATGGTCGCCCCGCAGCTGACCGGNNTGGTGGGCCGAGGCACGTTCACGCTTCACCCGAAGCTCATGTCGTTGTCGGCGACCACGGCGACGGTGGTCGACTGCGCCTACAGCACGTCGGTCCTTGTGTACGCGAAGTCCGGCAAGCCGGTACCGCCGATCACGCCACCGGAGAACGACGGTGTCCAATCGGAGCTGGTCCTGNNGGCGTTACCTCGACGTTGGTGCTAACCGGCGGGGCGTGGAAGGTCTACAAGCAGACGGTGACGGACGGGAAATGCGCGCCCGGGTCGTGATCTCAACCACCGTCGCGGCTGCACTTGGCTTCGTGCTGGCTGGAGTCAGCTCGGCTTGGGCGGCCGACACGGGCGGGGAGAACACGTTTGCCAACGCTCAAGCGTCCGGTGGCCAGCTGACGGTACAGGCCGGGGTGACCCACTGGACACCGCCGGGGGGCTCGGCATGGGCCAAGCAGGCGGATAGTGACCCACCGCCGGGCAAGCCGAATCCAAACCAGCCCTACGGCTGCACTTACACGGCGCAACCATCGGCGACGGCGACCATCGGTGTCGGTGGCGCGCAGCCGGGCGAGTGGGTGTTCCCTGAGTGTTCAGGTCCGGGAGCCGTGGACCCGATGCCGCCGGTGTGGGTGACCAACGCCCAGCCAGGGGCCGTCACGGTTGCAGTGGACCCGGTGGTGGTCGGCGAGCAGGCGGTGCAGCAGCTCGGCTTGGGATCGCCGTCGATCGAGATGGCCCCGCCGTCGGGCAGCCCGCAGTTGGTGGGAGTGGCGACGTGGTTGTGGATCGACCCGGGCGCCTGGCAGGACAAGACGGCGAGCGCGTCGGCGGGGACGGTGACGGCTACCGCAACGGCGGCGCCTTCGAAGGTGGTGTGGGACATGGGCAATGGCGACTCGGTGACCTGTGACGGTCCGGGCAACCCCTACAGCGCGTCGGACCCGAATGCCACGACGGACTGCTCCTACACCTGGCCCCAGGCCGGTAGCTACACGGTGACGGCGACCGTCTACTGGTCGGTGACCTGGACGGCGGTGGGCGCGGCGGGCGGCGGGAACCTCGGGCTCCAGGCGGGACCAGCGGCGGAGGTCCCGGTGACGGTGACCGAGTCGCAAGCGATCAACACCCCGACGGGTGGGAGCAACTGAGGAAGACGAGGCGATGACGACGACGGCTACGGCAACCCGAAGCAACGGGCAGCGGGCATCAGAGGGCGCCCGTCCCGGGAGCACGCGTACCTCCGGTCGCCACCGTCAGCTGCCCCTCGTCGTCGTGGGCGTGCTCTTGGTGGTCGGCTGTGCCCTTGCCTTCACCGACGCCTCGCTGCACCTGGGGAGCCGGGAGGAAGTGCTCGTGGTCGCCCAACCCCTCGACGCCGGCCAGGCCCTCACCACCGGCGACCTGCGCGCGGTGCGGGTCTCGACCGGTGACGGCTTGGACGCCGTGCTGGTTGGCGAGGAGTCAAGTGTGGTGGGACGGCGGGCGGCGGTGCCGTTGGTGGCCGGGGCGGTGCTGACCAGCTCTGAGGTGGGGAACGCTCCGCCGGTCGGGTCGGGCTCGGACGTGGTGGCGATCGGGTTGAAGGCCGGTTCCTACCCGCCGGACCTGGCCCCCGGGGACCGGGTGCAGGTGGTCCCGGTCGCCTCGTCGTCTTCGGGGAGCAACGGGACTGTCACGAGTGGCAGTCCGGTGGGGGCGACGGTGCTGGCGGTCGATGTGGCGTCGGCTGAGTCGGACAACCCGACGGTGTTCTCACTCCAGGTCTCTAGCGCTGACGCGGACGAGGTGGCGTCGCTGGCGGCGGCGGGCGAAGTCAGCCTGATCGAAGTCGGCGCCGGGAGCTGACATGACCGTCGTTTCGTTCGGCTCGGTCCGCTCCTGCGGGGTTACCACCCTGGCGCTCTCGCTCGCCACCACTTGGCCGCCGCAGCGAAGGCTGGTGCTGATCGAAGCGGACCCGGCCGGGGGGACGCTGGCCGCGGGCTCAGGGTGGCCAGCCGAGCCCAGCCTGATGTCGTTGGCCGCGGCAGTGCGACGTGGCGGCGAACCGGCCCTGGTGTGGGAGCACTGCCACCAGCTTCCCGGCGGAGCTGCGGTACTGGCCGGTCCGTCCTCGGCCGACCACGCCCGCAGCGCGTTGGGCATGGCTGGCGGCCTGTTGGACCGTCTTGGTGAGCTTGGCGCCGACGTGCTGGTGGACTGCGGCCGGCTCGACCCGGCCTCGGCCGCCCTCGGGTTCTGGGAACGGGCCGACCGAGTGCTATTGGCCGTCCGGCCGCGCCTGGCTGACCTGCACGCGCTGGCCGGCTGGCTCGAAGGCCGCCCGTCCGACCGCCTTGGGCTGGTGACCGTGGGCGACGGCCCCTACCCCGACTCAGAGATCGCCGACGCGCTCGGGTTGCCCGTGTTGGCCCGCCTGCCGTGGGACCCCGACGCGGCCAGTGGGTTGGTGTTGGTGCCGGCGTCGAGTCGGGAGCTGCGTCTGGCGCCTCTCGTCCGTGCCGCCAGGACCCTGGCCGACCGGTTCGCCACCGAACTGAGCGACACAGCACTGGCGGGCACAGCCCACGCCCCCGAGCCTTCGAGCACCGAAAAGGTGCCGGGGGCGGGCTCGGGGTCGTTGCGGACGCGGGTGCTGCGGCCCTGGCGGCCTGAAGCGAAGGCGCATTCGACGAACGTGGACGCACCCGAGGAGGTGTCCGGGTGAGCGCAGACACCGGGCTGGTGGCCGGGCTGCGCGCCGAGGTCCTCGCCGCGCTGTCGGCCCGGGAGCGGGAGCTGGCCGCGGCCGGCCGACCGCCACTGGCCAGCGCGGACGAGCAGGCATTGGGGCGCCAGTTGATCGCCGAGGCGTTGGAGCGACGAGCCAACGAGGCCCTGCGGGACCGCAGCGAGATGCTGTCGGTGCCCGAGGAAGACGAGCTGTCTCGGGCGGTGTTCGACGCCATGTTCCGCCTCAACCGGCTCCAGCGGCTGCTGGACGACCCAGGCATCGAGAACATCAACGCCAACGGCTGCGACCAGGTGTGGGTCCGCTACGCCGATGGTCGCCGCGAGCGGGTTGAGCCGATCGCCTCCTCCGACGACGAGCTCGAAGAGATGTTGCGCACCGCCGCGGCGCGGACCGGGATCGGGGAGCGTCGTTTCGACCGGGGCTCGCCGCGGTTGTCGTTGCAGCTGCCGGACGGGTCACGGCTGTTCGCGTTGATGGCGGTAGCGGCGAGACCTTGCGTGTCGATCCGCCGGCACCGCTACCTGCGGATCACCCCCGACGACCTCGTCGAGATGGGCACCTTGGACCTGGCGCTGCGCCACTTCGTGCGCGCCGCCATGTTGGCGAAGAAGTCGTGCATCATCTGCGGGGGGACGGGTGCGGGTAAGACGACCCTGTTGCGCGCCGTGGCGGCGGACATCCCACCAACGGAGCGGATCGTCACCATCGAGGACTCCCTCGAGTTAGGCCTCGAGCGCTTCGGTGACCTTCACCCCGACGTGGTGGCGTTGGAGGCACGGGAGCCGAACCTGGAGGGCGAGGGCGGGGTCAGCCTGGCCGAGCTGGTCCGCTGGGCGCTGCGCATGAGCCCTGACCGGGTGATCGTGGGCGAGGCCCGCGGCGAAGAAGTGTTGGCGCTGCTCAATGCCATGAGCCAGGGCACCGACGGGTCGATGGCCACCCTGCATGCTTCGTCGTCTCGCGGGGCGTTCGCGAAGCTGGCCACCTACGCGGTCCAGGCCCCCGAACGGCTGCCGTTGGAGGCCACGAACCTACTCGTGGCCAACGCCATTCACTTCGTGATCTACCTGGCCCAAGACGAAGACCGTCGCTACGTCTCCTCGATCCGGGAGGTCGTCGACGCCGAGGGGCCGATGGTGGTCTCCAACGAGATTTTTCGCCCCGGCCCCGATGGGCGGGCGGTCCCCGGCGCGCCGTTGCGCAACGAGACCCTCGACCAACTCGCCGCCGTCGGCTTCGACCCCGGCCTGCTGGAGCGTCCCCAGGGATGGTGGGAGACGTGAGCGCCTTGGCGGCCCTGTGCGGGGCGGGGGCCAGTCTCGGCCTGGTCCTGGTCATCTGCGGCTGGCGCGGCGTCGAGGTGCCCCGCCCGACTCGCCGGCTGGAGCGGCATAGGGTCGAACGGGCCAACCTGCGCATCGGCCTGGCCGTCGGCGCCGCTGCCGTGGTGGGGGCGGCCACCGGTTGGCCGGTGGGCGCCGTGCTGGCCGGTCTGGCCGGTTGGGGCGCACCGGGCCTATTGGGCGGCGCCAAGCGGCACAGCGTGGCGGTGGGGCGCATCGAGGCGATCGCCGGGTGGGCGGAGATGATGCGCGACACCATGGCCGGTTCTGCTGGCCTGGAACAGGCCATCGTCGCCACCGCCCCCCTCGCCCCCCTCCCGATCCGAGCCGAGGTCGCCACCCTGGCCATCCGCCTGGAAGGCGAGCGTCTCGCCCCGGCACTGCGGGCCTTCGCCGACGAGGTGGCCGACCCGACCTGTGACCTCGTGGTCGCCGCTCTGATCTTGGCGGCCGAGCACCAGGCCCAACGACTGGGAGAGCTGCTGGGCTCGCTGGCCGCCGCGGCCCGGGACCAGGCCACCATGCGGCTGCGGGTCGAGGCCGGCCGGGCACGCACCCGCACCTCGGTCAAGGTCATCCTGGGCGCCACCGGCACCCTCGTGTTGGGCCTGGCGCTGTTCAACCGCGGCTACCTGGCCCCCTATGACACCGCCGTCGGCCAGCTCGTCCTGCTGTTAGTCGGCGGGGTCTTCGCCATTGCGTTCGTCTGGCTCTCACGCATGACCCGCCCGGCCAGTGTCGAGCGCTTCCTCAACGAAAGCCCTGGGCTCACGACCCCCGAGCGCACCTCGGGGGTCGCGCCATGATCGGCGCCCTGTTCTGCGGGGCTGGCTTCGGCGGGGGCCTGTGGCTGATCGTCCGCGGCCTCTACCCGCCCCGACCGTCTCTGGCCCAAGCGCTGGCCCAGTTGCGCCGGCTCCCCGAGCCCGCCCCCGTCCTCACACCAGAGAGCGACGGCGGCCTCGCCGCCCGGGTAGGTCGGCCTGCGGCCGACGCCCTCAATCGAGCCGGGGCCAACTGGCTCATCCCCGCTGCGGTTCGTCGCGATCTGGCCATGCTCGGTCGCAGCCCCGAACGGCACCTGGCCGAGAAGGTCACCCTGGCCATCGTCGGCCTGCTCTTCGTCCCCGCGATCGCCGCTCTGCTCCTCCTGGGTGGCGCCCACCTGCCGCTCGTGGTGCCACTGTGGGCTTCTCTTACCTTCGCCGTCGTCGGGTTCGTCGCCCCCGACCTCGGCATCCGCGCCGACGCCGCCCGGCGCCGCCGGGACTTCCGCCACGCCCTGTCCAGCTTTCTCGATCTCGTCGTGGTCGCCCTGGCCGGGGGCGGCGGGGTCGAGACGGCGCTCTCCGACGCGGCGGGGGTCGGCTCGGGATGGGCCTTCGCCTACCTGTGCCGGACCTTGGACCAAGCCCGGCTGGCCCGCCAGACCCCCTGGGCCGCCCTCGGGCGGCTCGGCCAAGACCTCGGCGTGGGAGAACTATCCGAGTTGGCCGCGTCGGTGGCGCTGGCCGGCACCGAGGGCGCCAAGGTCCGGGCCTCGCTCGCGGCCAAGGCGGCGTCGCTCCGGACCCACGAGTTGGCTGAGGCCGAGACCGCGGATCAGGCCGCCACCGAGCGCATGAGCCTCCCGGTCGTCTTGCTCTTCGCCGGGTTCCTTCTCTTTCTCGGATTCCCCGCCGTGGAGAAAGTGCTCACCGGGCTCTGAGAAAGGAAGGACCAATCAATGAAAGGACAAACGCCGTGCTCCCCGAGCTGATCGTCATCCGCCACCTCCTCACCGTGCTGCACGGTCGATGGCAGGCGCTGCGAGCCGATCCCGACGCCGCCTACTCCACCGAAGCCGTCATCGTCACCGCCCTGTTGGCTGCGCTGGCGCTGACCGCGGTGGGGATCATCGTGGCCAAGGTCGTCTCGTCCGCCAACAACATCAATACCAACGGCCCGTGAACCCCACCGATCGACCGCACAACCACGCTCCACCGTGCCGTCGCTGGCGTTCGCTCGCACGCGATGAGCGCGGCGCTGTCTCCGCCGAGCTGGTCATCGCCACCCCCCTCCTGTTGCTGTTGATCATGGGGGTAATCCAGTTCGCCCTATGGGAGCACGCCGAGCACATCGCTTCGGCCGTAGCCCAACAGGGCGTATCGGTCGGCCGTCTCCAAGGCGAGACGGCCGGGGCCGGCCAGGCCGAAGCCAAAAGCGTTCTCGACCAGCTCGGGCCAAGCGTGCTCGCCGATTCCAACATCACCGCGACCCGTACTGCCACGACAACCACGGTCACGGTGACCGGACACGCCGAGAGCATCGTCGGGATCTTCACCCTGCCGGTCAAAGCGGTCGCCGTCGGCCCCAACGAGGTCTACACCGGCGCGGGAGCGGCGCCATGATCGGACGAAGCCGTTCGCTGCGACTCCGGCGGTGGGGCGATGGCGAGTCGGGCGCCGTCGCCACCGAACTGGTGCTGCTCACCCCGCTGCTCATCGTGATGCTGCTCTTCGTCGTCGCCCTCGGGCGCCTGGCCGGCGCGCGACTCGATGTCGACGGGGCCGCCGCCCAAGCAGCCCGCGCCGCGTCCATCGCCCGCGACCCCGCCACCGCGAGCGCCTTGGCGCAGCAGACCGCGACCGCCGCGCTCGGTTCGGACGGCGTCACGTGCGCCAACCTCAGCGTCAACACCGACACTTCCCAGTTCGAACCGGGCGGATCGGTGGCGGTCACCGTCACCTGCACCGTCGGGCTCTCCGATCTGACCGGCCTGCGCCTGCCCGCGTCCGAATCGGTCTCGTCGACCGCCAGCTCGGTCATCGACACCTACCGGGCCGGCCCATGACCGCCACCATTCGACGTCTGCGCGCCCGGCTGGGCGAACCCGACTCCGGGATGGTCACCGCCTTCGTCGTCATCTTCACCGTGGCCCTGATTGTCATGGCCGGTCTCGTCCTCGACGGCGGCCTCGCCCTCGCCGCCAAGGTCCAGGCCATCGACGACGCCCAAGCCGCGGCCCGGGCCGGCGCCCAGGCCATCGACCTCCCCACCTATCGGGCCACCGGCCAGATCACCCTCGACCCCGCCGAGGCCAGCGCGGATGCCGAGCGCTACCTGGCCGCCGCCGGGCACACCGGCACCGTCGCGGTCAACGGCGAGCAGGTCACCGTGACCGTCACCATTAGCCAGCCCACCCAGATCCTCTCCCTGGCCGGGATCGACCACCTCACCGTGACCGGAACCGGGACCGCCACCGCCGAACAAGGCGCCAACCCATGACCCGCTTTGTTCGGGTCATCAAAGGCCTCTCCGCTCTCATCCTTCTCGCCGCCTTGGTCGCCGGCATCCCCTGGGCGCTATGGCACTTCGTCGGCTGGCCCCTCCCAAACCACGTTCCCAGCGCCGCCCAAGTCGGCCGCGCCCTCAACCGCCAAGGCATCCCCGACCAAGCCCTCGTCGACGCCCTCGCCGTCGTCGTCTGGATCACCTGGGCCACCCTCGTCGCGTCGATCGCCGTCGAGATCCCCGCCGCACTCTCCGGCCACCACGCCCCCCGCCTTCCCGTTGCCGGGGTCTTCCAACCCGTCACGGGCCGACTCGTCGCCGCCGTCATCGTTGCCTGCCTCTCCCTCGCCCCCCGCCCGGGCCACACCGCGCCCGGAGGAGCGAGTGCCGGCGGTCCGCTCGTGGGCCGTCGGCCGGTCGCCACGCTCGTCCTCGCCGACACGACCCTGACGACCCGCACCGACCCGATCAGTACTGCCGTGGCGACGACAGCCGCCACTCAACCGCCTGCGCCCACTCCGGCCCAGCCCGCCACAACATCGGACAACTACGTCGTCCAACGAGGCGACACGCTGTGGGGTATCGCTCAGCGCGAGCTTGGTGACCCGCTGCGATGGTCGGAGATCTATTCGCTCAACGAGGGCAGACCACAACCCGGCGGGGTCACGCTCACCGACCCCCACTGGATCGACCCCGGGTGGACCCTCGTCCTTCCCGCCACCGCCACACCATCTTCTCCGACACCGTCGACCGCCGCCCCGACCCCGCCGTCAGAGCCCGCTGCCCCCGCCCCGACCGACGCTTCCCCTCCGGCCACGACACCGCCGACGCCGACCACCACCGTGTCGGCTGCGTCGACGCATCCGGCGTCAGTACCAGCGCACGACGCCACCTCATCTCGGACCGAGCATGCTGGCGAACCGGTCCGGCTTCCCTCGGGTTCGGTGGTCGCCGGTTCGTTCGCTGCCGGGGTGCTGGCCACTGTCGCTATCGGTCGGCTCCGCCGCCGTCACGCCTACCGCTACCGGCCGCCCGAACCGGGACGGGACCTGACCCCGGTCCCGATCCGGCCGACTCTGCACCACCTCGCTCAGACGGTTCAAGCCGACGGCGAGGCGGATCTCGCGGCCGATCACGAGACAGTGCCGGTGTTCCCGGTCGACGACGACCAGCGCCGCCTCGACCCCGGCCGGATCGAGGTCGGGAGGCGCGCTGGCGCGCCCGTAACCGTTGAGGTCACCGACCTGTCTGGGGTGGCGATGACCGGCGTGGTCGTCGACGACGTCGCCCGCGCTCTGGTCGCCGCGCTGCTGGTCCGGGCGGTCCCCGGCGCCACCGAGATCCTCCTCACCGGAGTGCTGGCCGACCGGCTCCTCCCCGGCGTCCTTGATGACCGCTCACTGCGCCGCTGCGACAGCACCGACGACATGGCGCGCAGCGTCGCAGATGCGCTCTTCAGCCTGCAATCACGCGAGACGGCGGCGTTCATTCGCGCCGACGCGGACGGGCGGCTCTCCGGTGCCGAGGCACGACGACAAGCAGAAGTCCTCTGCGGATCCGGTGCGCCGCAGTCACCCTTGCCCGACCCGGTGCTCGACGCGAACGCACCTCAATCATCCGCGCCCGCGGTTCCGCTCGAGCCGATTCGTCCGGCTTGACCTAGATCTGGTACTCCCAGGTATTCCAGAAGGTCGTCACGGCGTGCGCCGGCCGGTAATTCCGCAGATCGTCGCTGACGATGTCGAACCGGCGTGAAAACCACATCGTGCTCTGCGGGACGCGCTCGACCAGAAGTTCTTGGACGCGTGCGTAGGCGGGTTTGCGGACGGCCTCGTCGGGTGACGCGTGCGCGAGGCGCTCCTGC
>PMHH01000172.1 GCA_003156595.1 Acidimicrobiaceae bacterium | reverse complement strand
CTTCCAGTCGACGGACCGCCCAGCAGCCGAAGCGGACACCCGGGCCGGCTCCGGTCGCCGGGGAGGCTCGACCGCCAACAGTCCTCGCCATGACAGGTAGCGGCCGTATGAAACCGGAGCACCCTCGGACAGCTGCTGCGCCACCGGCCGCGCCGGCCTGACTTCCAGGACTGCCGGCGTCGTCCGCAGTACCAGGGCCTCGGCTCCGTCGGCCAACCCGACGAGCACGATCAACTCGTCCGCAGCGGCCTTCTCGAGCGCCGCGGCGAGGAGGACGAACGGATGAGCCGCTCCGGTGACCCCCGCTCCGGCTGCCAACTCGTCGACGACCAAGTCGGCCTTCATTCCCGAGCGACCGATGACCGCCCTCACGGCCCGACCGTGGGTGCCGGTCACGAGCAGGCGGTCGACCCGATCGGCGTCGATGCCCGCCCCCTTCATGGCGCCCTCGAGGGCTTCCATCCCGCAGGCGGTATACCGCGTCTCGCCGAAGCGTTCCTCCCACAGCTTGGAGCGCAACTCCCCCGGTGCGCGCCAACGGTCGAGGAACTCCTCGGCTACGGACTGCCACGCGACTATCTCCGCTATCACTGGCGCGTCTGAGTCGTCCCCGACCATCAACGCACCGGCCCCGTCTCCGAAGTAGCTCTCGTCGGGTCCTCCGGCAAGGCCGACCCGAAGGTCGGATGCCACTGCGAGNNGCGGACCCCGATGACCCTAGAGCGGCGCGCAGCATGCCGAAGACGCTCCGCGCTGATCCGCCGGCGTCGTACGCCGGAGCGTCGCGCTCCAGCCGGAGCGCAGCGTGGATCGTGTTGGCGTTAGTCCGATCCAGATAGGCGGCGACGACGGTGGAGAACCAGAGGGAACGAATGTCGACCGGTCCCGCCGATCGAACGGCGACGCGCGCCGCCTCCACAGCCATGGTCGTGGCGTCCTCGTCGAAGGAGGCCACCGAACGCTGCCCCTTCCGTCCCCCGCCACCTGCGACCGCGCCGACTTCCTGCAGATCCAGGCGACGGTAGGGAAGGTAGGTCCCCCATCCCGTGATTCCTCGCATGCACCTCATCTTAGGGAAGGATTGGCAAGGTGTATCTTTTATGCACTTAGAAGGAGACCTTGTGGGACTGCTGGACGGAAAGATTGCCATTGTGACCGGGGCCGGCCACGGGATCGGCCGGGCGCACGCGCTGGAGTTGGCCCGTCATGGGGCGAGAGTGCTCGTCAACGTCCTCGGGACGTCGGTGACCGGAATGGGCGCCGGCCGAGACGCCGACGAGACGGTGGCGCTGATCGAGAAGACAGGAGGAGAGGCTGTCGCCAACTACGGCGACGTCAGCGACCATCAACAATGCGCCGCCCTGGTGCAACAGGCGGTGGACACCTGGGGGCGCTTGGACGTCCTGATCAACAATGCAGGCATCGTCCGCGATGGAGCCATCTGGAACCTGACCGTCGAGGACTTTGACGCGGTGATGGCTGTGCACGCCCGAGGCACTTGGTCGTGCTCGCATCACGCCGCGATCCACTGGAGATCCCGCTCCAAGTCCGGCGAGAAGGTGGCAGGCCGGATCATCAACACCACGTCCGGGGCCGGCCTAACCGGCAACTTCGGGCAAAGCAGCTACTCCACCGCCAAGGCTGCCATCGTCGGGCTCACCCTGACCCTGGCCCAGGAGCTGCGCCCCTACGGGGTCACCGTCAACGCAGTGGGGCCGTCCGGCGCGACCCGGATCACCGCGACCATGCCGGGTGCGCCGCCCGTCGTGGAGCCGGACGAGGTCCCGGCCGACCAATGGCAGCCAATGGATCCGGCCAACAGCTCACCCCTCGTCGCCTGGCTGGCTTCCGACGAATCCCAGCTGATCACCGGTCAAGTCCTGCGGTCGATCCATGACCGGATCATCTGGATGCACGGCTGGCGGGAGGCGGCCCAGATCGCGGCGGGGNNCCGGGTCGCGTCCCCGGGGCTGCGCTTCCTGTAGCGGTGGCCCCCTCTCTCGCCGACCTGGTCGCCCCCGGCGGCTGCGTCCTCCTGCTGCAGGAGGTCCAGGAGGGGGTCGTCGGCCCGGGAAGTCGTCTGGCTGACCTGGCTGCCGCGGCAACTACAGTCGACCTGCTTTCCCGTCTCCGGGAGCTCGCCTCGGTGGCCCGCAGGGCCGGTGTGCCGGTAGTGCACTGAACGGCGGCCGACATGGATGGAGCCTTCGGTGCCAATCACAATGCCCGCCTCTTTGGCGCGGCCCGCCGAATGGGCGCCCTCCAGGCGGCCGACGGCGAGTCGGTTCGGCCCGTCGCCGGTCTTCTTGGCGAGGGCGACCTGTTGATACCGCGCTTCCACGGGCTTAGCCCGCTGACCGGCTCGCCGCTGGACTCTCTCCTCCGTAACGAAGGCATCGGCACTGTCATCGTGACCGGCGTGTCACTGAACGTCGCCATTCCGAACCTGGTCTTCGACGCGGTGAACCGGTCCTACCAGGTGGTGCTGGTCCGCGACGCTGTGGTTGGCGTTCCCATCGAGTACGGCGAGATGTTGATCGAGCACACACTCCGTCCGATAGCCACCATCGCCAGCGCAGCCGAACTGGCTGCTGCCTGGACGACCAGCCAGCGCTAGCGCGACTTACGCCGGAAGGTCGAGCCCCAGCAGGCGGATGGCGTTCCCCCGGGCGATCTTGTGGACCGACTCCTCGTCGAGATGGCCGAACTGCTCCGCAGCCGCCTCACGAGAGTAGGGCCAGGTGCTGTCTGAGTGGGGGTTGTCGGTCTCGAAGAGGACGGTGTCCACCCCGATCCGATCGATGATCGCCACGCCGACCGAGTCCTTGAAGAAGCAGCTGTAGATCTGCCCCCGGTGATGATAGGTCGAAGGTGGCTCAGGACAGAAACGCTGGGAGTCGCTCCATCCCCGATGCGTGCTCCAGACGTCGTCTGCCCGTTCGAGGACATAGGGGATCCATCCGATCTGGGCCTCCGCGTACATGAGCTTGAGGGCGGGAAAGCGGTGAAGCAATCCCGAGAAGAGGACATCCGTGAGGCTGGCGACACTGTTTCCGAACAGGATGGTGGCCGAAACCGCATCCGGGCCGTCGGGCGACGCCTTCGGCGTCTTGGTTCCTGACCCGATGTGCATGCACACGACCGTCGAGGTATCCGCGCACGCCTGGAAGAACGGGTTCCAGTAGCCGCTGTAGATGCTCGGAAGGTCGAGATAGGTGGGAAGTTCGCTGAAAGCGACGGCTCGAGCGCCTCGGGCCGCGTTGCGCCTGACCTCGGCCACGGCCAGGTCGACGTCCCACAGGGGCACCAGGCAGAGCGGCAGCAACCGGCCGCCGCTCCCGCCACCCCACTCCTCCACCATCCAGTCGTTGTAGGCCTGGACGCACAGCAGACCGAGTTCCTTGTCCTTGGCCTCGGTGAAGGTCTGGC
>PMHH01000161.1 GCA_003156595.1 Acidimicrobiaceae bacterium | reverse complement strand
TTCACCCCTGCCGAAGCCGCCGCCGACGTGTCCCGGTGACGATGTCGAGCGAGCTCGCCTCCTGGGCGAAGCCCGAATGCCTCCGAGATCTGCCTGGCACCGCCCCAGTGCCGGGTCCGGATGGACGAGTCGCCCGCTGGTTGCAACGGATGCCGAGATCGTGACCGCCATGATCGACGACCTCGACCGCTGGCTCAGTCCCACCCCAACCACCCAACCCCACCGCCGCCGGGCACGAGGAGAAGCGGAGCGCCACCGATGAGCCGCTATCTCGTCGGCGGCTCTGTCGAGGACAGCTGGGGCGCAGTCGCCGACACCTTCTCGGCCAACTTCGAACGTTTCGAAGACGTGGGCGCGGCGTGTGCCGTCTACCACCACGGCCGAGCGGTGGTCGACCTATGGGGTGGCATCGCCGATGTCGAGACCGGCCGGCCGTGGCAGGCGGACACGATCGCCTGCATGAACTCGGCCACCAAGGGCGCTACGACCCTCTGCGCCCTGCTCCTGGCCCAGCGCGGCACGCTCGATCTCGACGCCCCGATCGCCGCCGTGTGGCCCGAGTTCGCCGCCGGTGGCAAAAAGGCGATCACCATGCGGATGGTGCTGTCGCACCGGGCCGGGTTGGCCCGCATCGACGGGCTCGCACCCGACGAGGCGAGCAACCGTGACCGGGCGCTCGCCGCGATAGCCGCCCAAACCCCTAACTGGGAGCCGGGGACAGCCCAGGGCTACCACCTCACCTCGATGGGATGGATCACCGGCGAAGTCGTCCGCCGGGTCAGCGGACAGACCCTCGGCCAATTCTTCGCCCAAGAGATCGCCGCGCCCCTCGGACTGGACCTGTGGATCGGCCTCCCCGAACAACAAGAGACCCGCTACGCCCCCTTCGTCGAATTCGACCCCGAACAACGCGCCCTGCTCAAAACAGCCATGACCGGCGACACCCTCGCCGCCCAGGTCCTCGGCTCCTCCCGCATCTACGAACTCGACCTTCGTGCCAACAGCCAGACCTTCCACCAACTCGAGCTCCCCTTCGCCAACGGCATCGGCACCGCACGAGCCCTGGCGCGCATGTACGCCGCCACCCACCACAGCCTCGACGGTCACCGTCTCCTCACCGACAACACCATCGCCGACGCTCTCATCGCCCGGTCCGTCCCCGGCGAGCACGACTTGATCGTTGGCGGCGAACGCCGCTATGGCACAGGCTTCCTCGTCACCCCCAGCCTCTGGGCCAACACTGGTCCCCGTTCCTACGGCCACGACGGCGCCGGCGGAGCCCTCGGCATGGCCGACCCCGACGCCGGCCTCGGCTTCGCCTACCTGTCGAACCGGATGATCTTCATCGGCCAGCCCTACCAGCGCTCCGGTCGATTACTCGACGCCGCCTACCGATGTGTGCAGCACAACTGAGTGACGTACCTGGGTCCCATCCTTCGCCTCGGTCGCCCCGGCGTCTCATTGGCCCACTGGCCTGTTGGACAAAGTTGAGGGGAAGAACTCAGCCAGTGCCCGTCATCGACGTTGTCTGAGCCCACCGTCAGTGCGAAGCCGAGCAGCCGTGCTGGATGGTGCCAAGTGATGATCTTGGAGCGTGTCCAGGTTCGCCGACAGAAGCCAGCGATGTGTGCCGTAAGCGGAACGAGTAGCGGGACGCCTGAGCCGTTACCGCTGGGCTCAGACTGTCACCGAAAGCGAATCCTCGTGTGGCCATGAGGAACGGCCCCGGTGGATTCTTGGGGACCGGCTGTGGCCGGTGCCGATAACCGGGATACCCCGGACCGGCCGACCAAAGGAGGTGCGTCATGTCGGCGCTTCTCGTCGGATATGCCCGAGTATCTACTGACCAGCAGGACTTGACTTCCCAACGTGACGGCCTTGCTGCACTTGGGGTATCTGCCAACCGGATCTATGTAGATCACGGCCTCACCGGAACCAATCGTGAACGTCCAGGCCTTCGGGAAGCCCTGGCCGCGTGCCGTGAGGGCGACACGCTTGTGGTGACGAAACTCGATCGATTGGCCCGCTCCCTCCCGGACGCGCGGGCGATCGCCGACGAGCTGACGGTCCGACAGGTGAGTCTCAATCTGGGTGGCTCAGTCTACAACCCCAACGATCCGGTCGGGCGACTGCTCTTCAATGTCCTGGCTATGGTGGCGGAGTTCGAATCCGACCTTATCCGGCTGCGCACGCGAGAGGGGATGAAGGTGGCCAAGGCCAAAGGCCACCTCCGGGGCAAGCAGCCGAAACTCAACCATCGCCAAGAAGCTCACTTGGTTGCGCTGTTGGAAACCGGCGATTACACGACCGCCGATCTGGCAGACCTCTTCGGCGTGGCCCGATCCACTGTCTATCGGGCCGTCGAGCGAGAAAGAATACTGAAGGCCACGACGGCGAGCACTCCTGCGCCGGGGATCTGAAGCCTGACGAGTGCGGCGTGGCGGCATCCCGCAGGACCCACCTCTGTGGGATATCGCCGCACCTCCTCGGCGCGAGGCTTGGGAAGCCGCAAGGCGTTCCCCTTGCGAAATGGCCTGGGCCCCACGTGCGCCCCTCACCACACGCAGAATGCCAAATCCGGCTCCCATTCAAGCACGGCTTGTATTTGAGAACGATCGTTCTTATACTCGCTTCATGGAGACGCGGCGGCGGCCAGGACGGCCTCGTAAGTCCAACAGCTCCTCCGTCACTGAACGAGCCATGCGAGCGTTCTGGGACCGCGGATACAGCGCCACCTCAATCACAGATCTGACCAGGGCCACCGGTCTGCATCCAGGTGGTCTCTACAACGAATTCGGTGACAAACGGGGACTCTTCGTCGCTGCGCTGCGCCGCTACTCCGAACGTGGCCTTACAAGGATTGCTCAACTGCTCACCGAGGCCCCTTCGCCCATTCAAGGGATTCGCACGTATCTGCTGGCCCAAGTTGAGCTGAGTTGGTCTCCTGACGGGTCGCGTGGATGTCTGATGGCAAACACCACTCTGGAGATCCTTCCCGGCGATCCGGACCTTCAAGACATCGTGCGACGAAATTTTGCGGACATCCACACTTGCATCGCTGGCAACGTGGCTGCCGCTCAGCAGGTAGGCGAGATGACTGACCGATGGTCAGCCGACGCCATCGCCAGCCAGATCTTGACCCTTGTGGAGGGTCTGTTCGTACTCGGGCGTTCGGCCAAGGACCCCGACGCTCTCCTCGACGTTGTAGACCTCACCCTCGACTCGCTCCGTCCAGCAACGGAGCAGATTGGACAAGGCCGCAGATGATTACCCTCGTACCGCTCTTTTCGATGACACTGAGGTTGGTCAAGCCCTTGGATGTCGGCGATGCTCCTATCGGGCGGCGGATTGTCGCCGAGATAGCTGGCGCTGAAATATCTGGTCGTCTTTCGGGTGCCCTGGCCGGGTCGAGCAGTGCGGATTGGTTCACCCGCACGGTCGATGGGCTCGGACTTCCTGATGTGCGGATCGCCATCTGCACCGACGACAATGCATTGATCTTGATGCGCTACTTCGGACGGTTACGGTTCGTCCCAAATGCGGAGTCGATCGCGCTCGTCGCGCCGACCTTCGAGACCGGTGACCCTCGCTACACATGGATCAACGACGTACAGGCTGCCGGCAAAGGGATCTTCTCGGCGGATCGGACGACGTTGTCCTACGAGCTGTATGAGATGCAGTAGGGGGGCCAAAGGTGATGCCAGCCCCTGAGAACCCGATCGGACGATCGAATGCAGGATGTGGACCTTCGTGCGCCGAGCCAACGGGCAAGCCGGTGGGCGCAGATCGGATTTCGCCTGTCCTCGAGAGGATGATCCTGGGTCAACTGCCTATCCCGCTGAGCGATCCGCTTGCGGGGACGGCTGGGTGTGCACCGGCGCTGCCGAGAGGGTGTCAGTTACCGTTCCCGTTACGGGACAACGCGCTCAAGGTGTCTCGCTCCGTCAAGGACACGCCAAAATCCTTTGATACGGCGCGATGTGTTCCCTTTTGGGACTGCCTTCGACCCAGATTAAAGGTTTGACTCGCTCAAGTGGAATGTCAATGGGGACGTGGCGGGGACTGCGTTGTTGAGCACCGGTCACTAACCCTCGAAGGAGCGTTCGCATCATCAAAACTCATTGGTGGTCAGGGGCGCGGTGCCTGTGAAGGCCCGGTTCCCCATCCCCCTTTCGAACTGTACGTGCGATTTTCCCGCATACAGCTCACCG
>PMHH01000151.1 GCA_003156595.1 Acidimicrobiaceae bacterium | reverse complement strand
ATTCTCGGCGTCAGATCCTGCAGGAATCCTCACTGCAGGAATCCTCATGATTTGACGCCCAGAACGACGGACTCCTACGAGACGTTCGGCGACAGCGGGACCTCACCTGGCCGGCCCGAACCCGCCGGCCCGCCCGACACGATGGTGCGATCATGTACCCGATTGGGGGGGTAGATCGCACCACCATCGCCAGGCGCCGGCCCGCCCCGGCGCCGGCCGGGCCTAGAACAGCCCCGGTGGAGGTTCGGACGGCGGAGGCGGCTCCAGACCCAGGTGCTGCCAGGCCGACGGCATGGCGACCCGGCCGCGCGGGGTGCGCATCAACAAACCCAACTGCAACAGGAACGGCTCGTAGACGTCCTCGACGGTTTCCGTCTCCTCGCCCACGCTGACCGCCAGGGTGGACAGGCCGACCGGTCCACCTCCGAAGCGCGAGCAGAGGGCGGTCAGGATGGCCCGGTCGACCTTGTCCAAGCCCAGCTCGTCGACGCCGAACAACTCGAGCCCCCGGCGGGCGACGCCCACGTCGATGGAGCCATCACCGCGCACCTCCGCGAAGTCGCGGACCCGCTTGAGCAGGCGGTTGGCGATACGGGGCGTGCCCCGGGACCGCCGGGCGATCTCCACGGCGCCGCCGGCGTCCAGGCGGACGTCGAGGATGGTGGCGGACCGGCGGATGATGGCATCCAGATCGGCGGGGCTGTAATAGTCCAAACGCGCTACGAAACCGAACCGGTCACGCAGCGGGCCGGTGATGAGCCCAGTGCGGGTGGTCGCCCCTACCAGGGTGAAACGGGGGAGGTCGAGGCGGATGGTCCGGGCGCTCGGCCCCTTGCCCAGGACGATGTCGAGCTGGAAGTCCTCCATGGCTGGATAAAGGATCTCCTCCACCGCCCGGCCCAGCCGGTGGATCTCGTCGACGAAGAGGACGTCACCTTCCGTCAGGTTGGTGAGGATGGCGGCCAGGTCCCCGGCCCGAACCAGGGCCGGCCCGGACGTGATGCGGAAGCCGGCGGCCATCTCGTTGGCGACGATCCCAGCCAAGGAGGTCTTTCCGAGTCCGGGAGGGCCGGCGAACAGCAGATGATCAGCGGGCTGGGACCGCCGGCGGGCGGCCTCGAGCATGATGTCGAGGTGCTCCTTGAGCTGCGCCTGGCCCACGAACTCCGCCAGGTGACGGGGCCGCAGGGTGATCTCCTCGGCGGCCTCCACCGGGTCGGCAGCCGCGGCAACGGTCCGATCTAGGCCCTCTTCTCTCACGGGGCTCGACTCGCCTCGCTCACCGGGCGCCGGCCAGCTCGCGCAGCGCCAAGCGAATGTGGTCCTCCAGCTCACCTTCCGCAGGAAGCCGAGACAGGGCGTGGCGGACCTCGTCGGCGCCATAACCGAGGCCCGACAGGGCGGCCCGCACTTCGGCTCTGGTGGCGGCCGCGGCCCCATCCGAACTGGTGTCCGGGCCTGACCCGGGGGCTCCGACGAGGTGGAGCTCCATGCCGTCGAGGTCGACGTCCAGCCGGGTCTTGAGCTCCAGCAGTAGCCGCGTGGCGGTCTTCCGGCCGATGCCCGGGACCAGCATGAGGGCATCGGCGTCGTCGGACAGAACGGCCCGCTGGAGGGCGACGGGTGAATGCACCGAGAGCAAGGCGAGCGCCACCGCCGGCCCCACCCCGTGGGCGCCGATGAGCGCCTCGAAACAGGCCCGCTCCGCCCGGGCTGGGAATCCGTAGAGCACGATGGCGTCCTCGCGGACGTGGGTGTGCACATGTAGGAAGGCCGGGCTGCCCGGAATGCCGATCTGCGCCAGTGAGCCGGACGGCACCATGACCCGGTACCCGACCCCGCCGACCTCCAGTAGGACCTCGGCGGTCTGTGCGGCGCGGGCGACCCGGTCGAGCACGACGCCCCGCAGGGAACCGATCATGGCTGCGCCCCCGCTGCCCCCGCGGCGGCGCGCAGGCCCGCTCCGGACAGATGGCAGACCGCGAGGGCCAGGGCGTCGGCCCGGTCGGCGGGCCGGGGCGGGTCGGCCAAATCGAGCAACACCTGCACCATGCGCTGTACCTGCTCCTTGGTGGCGGCGCCGTACCCGACTACGGCCAGCTTGACCTCGTTGGGGCTGTATTGCACCACTGGGCACCCGGCGCGCGCCGCGGCCGCTAGGGCCAGCCCGCTGGCCTGTCCGACCGACATGGCCGTGCGGGCATTGACCTGGAACAGGACCCGCTCGACGACCACCACGTCCGGCCGGAGATCGGCGAGGAGCTGGGTGAGGTCCCCCCAGAGTGCGCCGAGGCGCTCGCTCAAGGGGTCGTCGACCGGCGTCGTCAGATGGCCGTACGCCTCGACCGACAACCGTCCGCCGGCATTGCGCACCGCGCCGTACCCACACCGCGACAAGCCGGGATCGACACCGAGGGCGAACACCCGTTCGAAATTAGCAGGGGGCCGCGTTTTGGTGGTGGACCGTTCCTAGGTCGCGGACCGTGGCGGTCCTAGGTGGCGGACGGTAGTGGCGGGCCGTGGTGACGGACCGTGGCGGACCGCCCCCAAACTCAAGCGTCAGCGGCCCGGATGGCGTCGACCAACTCCGCGGTGGGCAGGTAGGTGAGATTGCTCAACGACCGGCGGGCGAAGCGAATGACTCCGGCTCGGTCGACGACGAAGATCGAGCGCCGGTAGAAACCGAGGGGGCCGAGAATCCCGTACGCCTGGCCCACCGCCTTGTCCGTGTCGGACAGCAGAGGTAGCCGCAACGACTGAGCCGCCGAGAACTCCTCGTGGCTGGCCACATCCTGTGGGCTCAGGCATAACACCGAGGCCCCCAACTGCTCGAACTCGTTGAGGTCCTCCGAGTAGGAACGGAGTTGTTGCGTACAGACAGGCGAGTGGTCGGCCGGGTAGAAGACCAGCACGACTGGCTCCCCTGCGTGATCCGCCAGGCAGTACTCGCGGGCTCGGGTGCCGTCGAGGCAGAAACCGGGAGCGGGGTCGCCCGGCCCGGGACCGGGCCGCCTGCCTGCCAGGCCGACCTCCTGGTCGGCGCTATCGCCGGTCGTGGTCAACGCTCAGCCTCTACGAGTTCGTCGCCGGTCGTGGTCAACGCTCAGGCCTCCACGAGTTCGAGGATGGCATCGGGGATGTCGAAGTTGGCGTACACGTTCTGGACGTCGTCGTGGTCCTCGAGCAGGTCGACCAGGTGCAGCACCTTCTTGGCATCGGACTCGTTGTCGAGCGGAACGGTCGTCGAGGGCAACAGGGTCACCTCGGCCGACTCCATGGGGATCGCGGCTTTCTCCAGGGCCGTCCGCACGGCGGGAAGGTCGCTCGCCGGTGTGGTCACCTGCCAGTGGTCTCCCGCGTCAGCCATGTCCTCGGCACCGGCCTCCAACGCGGTCAGCATGAGATCGTCCTCGGTCGGGCCGGCGCCGGCGGTCTTGGCGATCAGGATCACGCCCTTGCGCTCGAACTGCCACGCCACCGCTCCGGGCTCGGCCATCGATCCGCCGTTCTTGGTAAAGGTGGCCCGGATGTCGGCGCCTGTCCGGTTGCGGTTGTCCGTGAGGCACTCCACGATGACCGCCACGCCGCTCGGCGCGTAGCCCTCGTAGGACACCTGCTCATAGCGGACGCCCTCCATCTCCCCTGTCCCCCGCTTGACGGCCCGCTCGATGGTGTCGAGGGGCACCGACGCCTCCCGGGCCTTTTGAAACATGGAGCGCAGGGTGGGATTGGCCTCCTGGTCGCCTCCACCCTCCCTGGCGGCCACCTCCACCTGGCGGATCAGCTTGGCGAACAGCTTGCCTCGGGCCTGATCGGCCGCGCCCTTCTTGTGCTTGATCGTGGCCCATTTGCTGTGTCCGGACATCGCGGTCTTACGCCTCCTCTTGGGTTGCCTGGCAGGGCATGGGGGCCGTCCCGGCCCGGGCCAGGAACGTCTCGTGCAGGCGCAGGTCATGGGATAGCTCCGGATGGAACGCCGTCACCAGCACCGGCCCCTGCTGGCAGACAACGGGGCGCGCCACCCCGTCGGTGCCGGTCAGGCTCGACAACACTTCGACGCCGGGGCCGACCGACTCCACCACCGGGGCCCGGATGAAGACGGCGTGGAAGGGCCAGTCGAGGCCGGCGACGGCCAGGTCCGTCTCGAACGAGTCGACCTGCCGGCCGAACGCATTGCGACGCACGGCGATGTCAATGGCGCCCAGCCGATGCTGGTCCGGCCGCCCATCGAGGACGTCGGCCGCCAGCAAGATCATCCCGGCGCAGGTCCCGAAGACGGGCATCCCGTCTCGGAGCCGTCCCCGCAAGGGCTCGAGCAGGCCCGATGACTCCAGCAGCAGCGACATCGTCGTCGACTCGCCGCCGGGAAGCACCATGGCCTCGACCGCGGCCAGGTTCGCCGGGGTGCGCACCTCGACCGGTGCCGCGCCCAGCTCAGCGAGCGCTCGGACGTGCTCCCGGACGTCGCCTTGCAAGGCGAGCACCCCGACCCGTCCAGCGCCATTGGAAGCGGTCACCTGGCGGGTTCCTTCCCATGCTGCGAGTGTAGCGTGGCGCGCCTTCAAACCGCGGCGAGCCGGCGCTCACCAGCCCCGATCGGCCAGGCGGGTCTCGACGGTGCTGGACTCCTCGCCGCGCATGGCTTCCCCGAGCCCGCGGCTCACCTTGGCGACGATCTGCGGGTCCCTGTAGTGGGTGGTGGCCTCCACGATGGCCCGGGCGAACCGGGCCGGGTCCGAGCTTTTGAAGATGCCGCTGCCGACGAAGCAGGCCTCGGCGCCGAGCTGCATCACCAGGGCCGCGTCCGCGGGCGTGGCGATCCCGCCGGCGCAGAACAGCGGCACCGGGAGATGCCCGGATTCGGCCAGCTCCTGGACCAGCGCTACTGAGGCCTGCAGCTGCTTGGCCCAGGCGTAGCGCTCGGCCGGGTCGGTCTGGGTGATCCGGCGGATGTCGCTGTTGATGGCGCGCAGGTGGCGAACGGCCTCCTTGATGTCGCCGGTGCCGGCCTCGCCCTTGGAGCGAATCATGGCCGCCCCCTCGGAGATCCGCCGGAGCGCTTCACCCAGGTTGGTGGCGCCACATACGAACGGGATGGTGAATGCCCACTTGTCGATGTGGTTGACCTCGTCGGCGGGCGTGAGCACCTCACTCTCGTCGATGTAGTCGACGCCCAGGGACTCGAGCACCTGCGCCTCGGCGAAGTGGCCGATCCGGGCCTTGGCCATCACCGGGATGGTCACCGCGGCCTTGATCCCCTCGATGAGCGCGGGGTCGCTCATGCGCGCCACTCCGCCGTCCCTCCGAATGTCGGCGGGCACCCGCTCCAGGGCCATCACCGCTACCGCGCCGGCGTCTTCTGCGACCTTGGCCTGCTCGGCGTTGANNCGTTGACCACATCCATGATCACCCCGCCGCGCAGCATCTCCGCGAGGCCTCTCTTGACGAGATCGGTACCGGTCCGGCGTCCGGGGGCGCCAGCTGCTGGTTCGGAGGAAGGCATGGGGGCCAGTCTACGGGTGGCGGCGCCCTGGCCCTCGCGAATAACCCCGGCGGAGGGCGAGGACTCTAGGGGGTCAACACCGGTACGGTGCCGACAGGGGCCAACTCGACCCAGGTGCGTCCACGAGTCAGCTCGACAGTCGCTCCTGCGGAATTCTTGTAGGACGTCACCGACGTCAGGCTGCTGCGCGACCAGGTCCCCCGGATCACGTGGCCGTTACTAAAGAACCAAGCCGACCCGGAGCCGACCATGTTGCCCCAAGGGATCGGAACCGATGGCCCACCCTCGCCCGACGACATGAGTGCGGTGGTATACGGGATGAGCTCGATNNACGACGTTGGTGGCGCTGAGCTGGGCCCCGGACCGGTCGACGTCCGGATTGCCGTTCTGGGTTCGCACCCAGTCATGGAGTGAGGCGTCCCAGTTCCAGATGATGGCCGCTTCGGGGAAGTTGATGCCGACCTGGTTGACGGGTCCGATACCAGGACCGTTGAAGACCGCCCCGCTGGACAGGAAGGAGAACAAGGGCGGTGGTGGTCCGTGGGTAGTGGATGCGGCGGCCAAATCGACCACGTTGGCGTACAGGTTGTCCGGCGAGGCCGCATAATCCGTCCGGTAGAACTCGTTCGGGGAGTTGTCATCGTTGAGGGCGGTTGCAGGCTGCGCCTGCAGGATCGGAAGGAANNACGCCATTGGTGCCCGAGTAGGCGAACACCGGATGGTTGAGGTCGTCCATGATCCCCTCATCGGTGAGCCGCCCGCTACGGACGGGCCCGACCACGGTCGGGTACTGGGACTGGAACACCCCGGCCAACCGGGTGAGCCCGCCTTCCACCAGCTCTTCGTAGACCACGTCCGCCTGATTGGGGCCGGTCTGGGGGAGGGCGGCGGCAATGTTGTCGATCTTGACGACCACCGCGACCGCGTTGAGCTGGGCTTTGTCTGGCTGGGGAAGCCCCGTCAGCGGGGCTGTCGGCGGTGGCAGGGTTGTCGAGGTCGTGGTCGGAGCAGGCAGGGTGGTGACTGTCGTCGGCGGTGGTGCCGCGGCCCGATGGTGGCTGCCACAGGCGGCACCGATCAGGGCGCAGGCGGCTGCCAGCGCGGCCGGGCTCCGCCACCGGCGCAACGGCGCGCTTCGCCGCGTCTGGGGGGGTGTAGGTGCGGGTGTCGTCGGTACAGTCACAGTTCTCTCAAAGCCTCAATTCGGTCACGAAGGGGAAGTCGGCCCCGGCCGGCCACAGGCGGGGCGTTCGGGTCGGCGAGCCAGAGGTGCGCCATGTAGGCGGGCTGGCCGGGTACCGCGGCTCCCTTGGCTTCGAGCTTCTCGAGGGCGNNAGCTCGATGCGGTCGAGTTCGGCCAGGAGGCCCGAGGTGACCCCAACGATGGCCCGACTGGGGCTGGTACCGGCGGCCAGGGCGTTGAGGCTGGGCGTGTCCAGCACTCGCAACCGCGGCTGGCGCACACCAGCCCCGATGCTCAGACCTTCGACCAGGTTCCACAGCCGGGCATCGGCGACCGGGTCGGCGTCACGGCCGCCGATGACGGCCAGGACCCGACGTTCGCCGCCGAACCGAGCCCAGACGGCCAGGGCGGCTCCGACCACCACCAGGAGGACGACACCCAGGAGGACACCGCCGATCACGAAACCGGCGAGGCCGAGGACCACGGCNNGGCGAACAGCGCCACCACGAGGGTGGCGCGAGCCTTTGGTGTCACCAGACCGCCCCTGCCATCCCTGCCATTAGGACCTGCATCGTAGGGCAGCGGCCACCGCGACGGGCGTACCCCCCCCCGCAGGTTGCCCGGTGTTATCGCCGGCGCTGGGCTTGCCCGTACAGGTCGAGGTAGCGCTGGGCCAGACTCTCCAGCGAGAAGCCGGCGGCCCGTTGCTTACCGCTTTCGACCAGGGCATCGACCTTCGGCCCCCCCTCGAGCGCGACCGTGAGGGCGGCCGCCAACGCCTTGGGGTCGCCCGGCGGGGTCAGCAGGGCGTCCTGGTCGGCTCGGGCCACGTTCCGGTAACCGAGAATGTCACTGGCGACCACCGGCGTTCCGGCTGCCATACCTTCGAGAAGGATCACTCCGAAGCTCTCCCCGCCCAGCGAGGGGACGCAGAGCACGGTCGCCCCCCGGGTCCGGCGGACCTTCTCCTGTTCGCTGATCATCCCGAGCCACTCGACGCGGTCGTCGCCCTGGGTGGCCTGCCGCAGCCTGGCGGTCTCCGGGCCCTCGGAGGCGACCCATAGGTGCACGTCAGGCGGGAGGTAGGCGAGGGCGTCGATCAAGATGGCCAGACCCTTGCGGGGCTCGTGGCGACCGATGAACAGGATCGTGAGGCCGGCCGACGGCCACGGTTCGGCGTCGGCGTACACCCGCACGTCGATGCCGTTCCAGAGCACCTCGTAGGTGCCCCCGAACAGCCTGACCACCGCGGTCCTGGCTTCCTCCGACACGGCCGCCCGTACGGTCAGGTGATTGGATGCCCAGACACCGAGGGGCCGAAAGGCCCGGTACCAGGGGCTCTCGCCGGCCCGGTGGAAGGTCCCGACCATGGGCCCGGCGCCGAAGACCAGGGCGGTCAATGGCGGTCCGGGAGCGAGCGGTTCGTGAAGGTGTACCACGTCGAAGCGCTCGTCGCGGAGGGCCCGGATGGTCCGCAGCGCCGCCGAGGGATCAGGGGCGATGGCCGCCATGGACCCGTTGTTGGCGGTGTGGATCGAGTTGCCGAGCGGCGTCACGAACGTGTCGGGCGGCGGACCGTCGCACGGTCCGAGGACCCGGGCCTCGATGCCCAGGTCGCGCAGGGCCCGGCCCAGGCCCAGCACCTGTCCCTGCACGCCGCCGGGCAGGGTAAGGCTGTATGGGCACACCAGACCTACCCGCACGGCGGGAGGCTAGTTCGCATGGATCAGCCGTCGCGAGGGCAGATCGTGGTCGCTGGGCCAGTTCGGTTGCATCAGGTGCCATTGGGTGGGCGCCCGTCGGATCAGCGCCTCCAGCTCCGTGGCCAGGGCCTGGGTTCCCGCCTGCACGTCATCGCGGAGGCGACCCCGCCGGTGGAGGTCGAGCGGCGGCCGAATGACGCCCAGGTGCTGGTTCGAGCGCCTCCCGAAGTACACCGCGCAGGGGAGCACGACCGCCCCGGTACGCAGCGCCAGGGTCACCGGACCAGCGGGCAGCTCGGTGCGCTCCCCGAAGAACTCCACCTCCACTCCGGCGTTGGTGCCAACCATGCGGTCGCAGAGAAGGCAGAGCACGTGGTTAGCCGCCAGAGCCCGGCTGCAAGCGACCGCAGCACCGGGTCCCGTGGGGATCACGTGCATCCCCAACCGTTCTCGGAACGAGACGAACCACTCGAAGACTTCGGGAGGTTCGAGCGCCTCCACCACCACCGAGGTCTGATGGCCGGTGATGGCCAGGTCGGTGCCGCCCCACTCCCAGCCGCCGAGGTGCGCCACCGCCAGGATGGTGCCTCGGCCGGCGGCCTCGCCGGCGATGATGTGCTCGAAGCCCTCATAGGCGATGCCGGCGGATATCTGGGCGGGCCGCAGGCTCGGCAGGCGGAGGCTCTCGGCCCAATATCGGGCGTACGAGGCAAAGGCCTCGTCGACGCGCCGATTGAGCTCCCACGAGCGCAGGTCCCGCCCGTACACCCGCCGCAGGTGCCTGGCCACCAACCGCCGCCGCTGGCCGATGCCGCGGAGGCGGCCTGGGGTCAGCGGTAGCCGCGCGGCCAATACTCCCGCTCCCTCCGCGACGCCACGGCTGACGGGCGCAGGCAGCAGGGAGGCGGCTAAGGCCCCGGCTCGGTATGCGGTGAGCGCCGGGGACAGACGGGAGGAGTTCAGGGCTGCCGCGAGCAGGCTTAGGGTCGGCGAGCGCCGTAGCGACGCCGGAAGGGCGGACCCGCCTCGGCGGCTCTCTCGTCACTGGAGAGCCGGGCCAGGCGAGCCTGCCGGCGTTCCTGCCAGCGGGCGCTGGCGGTGGCGCGGTGGGAGCCATCCGCGTAACGAGCGGAGCGAGGCGCCCAGCCGTTGGCTTCCCGCCAAGCCCGCCACCGGGCCGCGACGGCCGGCGGCTCTCCCCGGGCGTAACCAGACCGCCGGACGAACACGGGCCGGGCCGCCGGCGGCGGGCCTTGGCCGGCCGCGGTGGCGTGGCGCCATACCTTGACGAAACGCTGCCCGGCGGTGATGACGGTGAGGCCGAGCATCAGCCAGAGCAGCGGGATCAGGAGGAAGCTGAAGGCCAGCCCGGCACACAGCACGACCACCCGCTCGGCCCGTTCCATCAGGCCACCCTTGGCTTCGAAGCCCAGTGACTCGGCCTTCGCCCGCACGTAGGAGACCATAAAGGACGCCCCGAGCACCGCCATCGGGAGCAGCGCCACGTGGCCGCGATGGTGATCGAGGAGATACCAGGCCATCCCGCCGAGCACGAGGGTGTCACTGACCCGGTCGCAGACCGAGTCGAAGAAGGCACCCCTCACGCTCGACTGACCGGAAGCCTTCGCCAGGGCTCCGTCGAGCAGGTCGGGGACGGCCGAACCGATGAGCAGACCCAAGCCGAGTCCGAGCCGTCCGGACCCGATCGCCCAGGCCGTCGGTACAGCCAGCAACAAGCCAAACGTGGTCAGATGGTCGGGCGAAAGCCCAGTGCGTCTGAGCAAAGTGCCTATGGGCTTCACCGCCCGGTCGACACCCGAACGGAAACGACCGTCAAACACTGGTGAAAGGACTCCTCGCGCCGATCCGTCCTCGCGGCACGGGCCGCGGACCGGAATGGGCCTGTCAGTTGGCGTCCAGCGTACCACCAGCCATTACGCTGGCGATTGCAACATCGAGAAGTGAGGGGGGCCCGGGAGGTTCCCGGGACCGGGGAAGGGAGGACCATTGAAGGCGTACCCACCGGCGACGATCCGCAACGTCGCGCTGGTCGGGCATGGCGGGGCCGGTAAGACCACCCTGACCGAAGCCCTCCTGCACATCTCCGGGGCCATCGGGCGTCCCGGCCGGGTCGAGGACGCGGCCACGGTGACCGACTACGAACCAGAGGAGCACAAACGGGGTCTGTCCATCTCGGCGGCGCTGGCGCCCATCGAGTGGGAGGGCCACAAGATCAATCTCCTCGACTGTCCGGGCTACGCCGATTTTGCCCAGGAGGCGGTCGCCGCTCTGCGGGTCGCCGACCTGGCCGTCTTCGTCGTCAGCGCGGTGGAAGGCGTCGAGGTGCAGACGGCGCACATGTGGAAGGCGGCCGCTGACATGGCCCTCCCGCGGCTGATCTTTGTCAACAAGCTCGACCGGGAGCGGGCCTCGTTCGATCGGACCCTCGAGCAGCTGCATGCGGCGTTCGGCGCGGGGGTGGCGCCCCTCGAACTGCCTATCGGTGAGGAGGCGGCCTTCCGGGGCGTGGCCGATCTGCTGTCGGACACGGGTATCACCTACGACGCCGGGCGTCCGTCGACCGGCCCGATACCCGAAGAGATGGCCGTCCGGGAGCACTCCGTGCACGACGCCCTGATCGAGGGGATTGTGGTCGCCGACGACGATCTGATGGAGCGCTACCTCGACGGCGACATGCCGAGCGTCAAGCAGCTGGAAGAAACGCTGGCGCACGGAGTGGCCTCGGCTCAGGTGTTCCCTGTGGTGTGCGGATCCGCGACCAAGCAGATCGCCATCGACCGTCTGGCTACTTTTATCTGCGAGATCGGCCCGTCGCCCCTCGACCGACCTCCCGTGCCTGTCGAGGCCGGCGGAACGGAAGCCGAAGTCGCGCCAGATCCCGGCGGACCGCCGCTGGCGTGGGTATGGAAGACCGTCGCCGACCGCCACGTCGGCAAGATCAGCCTCTTTAAGGTGCTGTCGGGACGGATCAAACCCGATGACGTCCTCGTCAACGCCCGGACCCACACCGACGAGCGGATCCACGCCCCCTTCACCCTCCGCGGCAAGGAGCAGGTCCCTATCGAGGAGCTCCCGGTCGGGGATCTCGGTGCCATCGCCAAGTTGGCGGACGTGGTCACTGGCGACACCCTGGCCCCCAAAGGGACCCCCGTCGTGGTCCCCTTCCTTCCGGCGCTCGAGCCGGTTCTGAAGGTCGGGATCCGCCCCCGGTCGAAGGGCGACGAGGACAAGCTCATGACCGCCCTGCACCGGCTGCAAGACGAAGACCCGGCCCTGTCGGTCGAGCGTAACGACGAGACCCACCAAACTCTGCTCGGCGGGATGGGAGAGACCCATCTCGCCATCGTTACTGAGCGCCTAGCCCGCAAGTTTGGTGTCGAAGTGCAGACAGAGGCGGTCGTGGTGCCCTACCGAGAGACGATCACCGGCGTCGCCGAGGCCGAGGGCAAGTACAAGAAGCAGACGGGCGGCCACGGCCAGTTCGGGGTGGCGTTCGTGCGCATCGAACCACGGGAGAGAGGCGCGGGGTTCGAGTTCGTCGACCAGATCGTGGGGGGTGCCATTCCCCGCCAGTTCATCCCGGCGGTGCAAAAGGGCATCGAGGAGGCGATGGGTACCGGCGGGGCCCACGGCTGGCCAGTCGTCGACGTCCGCGTCACCTGCTTCGACGGTAAGTACCACTCCGTCGACTCCTCGGAGATGAGCTTCAAGATGGCGGGCGCCATCGGCTTTCGGGAGGCCATGGAAAAAGCGGGACCGATACTGCTGGAGCCGGTGTCCAGGATCGAGGTCACCGTGCCTTTGGGTTATCAGGGCGACGTCATGGGCGACCTCAACGGACGTCGGGGCCGGGTGCAGGGCACTGAGACCGGCCAAGACGGCGAGTCAATCATCACGGCCCTGGTACCGACCTCGGAGATCCTGCGCTACGCCATTGACTTGCGGTCGACGACGGGCGGCCGGGGCACCTTCCATGCCGAGCACGACCACTACGACCCCCTGCCCCAAAATCTCTGGGACCAGATCCGCCGAGACAACTCGGGGTAGCATGGTCGCACTTATGGTGACTGATCTGATGGGCGAGACCACAGCTGAAAGTGAGTTGGACGATGTCCAACTCACCGACGCGGAGCTGAGCGCGCTGGCTCTGGCGGCCGATCCCGATCAACCGTTGGACGCCGATGCGGTTCCTCTGTCCCTGTACCCGGCTGAGAGTCTGGGGATGCTCCCGTTGTGGTACATGCCGCCGGCGATGGCACGAGGTTCGAGGGGTTGGCGGACTCCTGTGGTGGTGGCCCTGGTCGCCGCCTTTCTGCTCATCGACGCGTTCGGTATGTGCATCACCTTCGGCCAGCTGGTTGCCGCCTAAATCGCCCAGGCTGGGTCAGAACCCCGGCCGAAACTTGACCGTGGCGCCGGTGGCGTGGTCGATCTCATCGGGGGTTAGCAGCACAGTCGTGGTGACAGTCGCTCCGTCGTTTGCGGACATCGTCATGGCCAGGGCGGCAGCCGCCTCGTTGTTGGGGAGCTCCGCCAAGACATAGGCGTCCGTCGTGCCGAAGGCGAAATGAAACGACTCGACCTTGCCGCCCAGAAGCTTCGCTGAGGCTTGCGCGGCGGTCCTTCGGGCGGAGCCCCCATGTACCAGCGCGCTTTTGGAGCCGTTGACTGGGTAGTTCACCTGGAACAGAAACTTCGCCAACAGGGCCTCTCCCTCGTACTGAGTATGACGCCGGGCCCAGCAGCTGGGCGTCCTCGACAAGGCCAGGTGACAATCTAACTGTACCCGGCGCAGGTCAGTCCGTTAAGGAACGGTTCTGGGGCCAGCCTGCCCGAATCTTGGCCGCACTCACCGAGAGCGCCTCAGGCAGAACCCGGGTCTCCGCGACGGACGTCATGAAATTGGTGTCCCCCACCCACCGCGGCAGCACATGCATGTGGAAATGGCCGGGCACGCCGGCCCCCGCGACGTGACCGAGGTTGGCCCCCACGTTCAGCCCGTCCGGTCGGTAGGCGGCCTTGAGAGCCCGCACGGCATCACGGACACCCTGCCAGATCGCCTCCTCCTCGGGACCGTCCAAGTCTTCGAGCTCGCCCACATGGCGGGTGGGCATGACCAGGAGATGGCCGCTGGCGTATGGATAGGCGTTGAGGATGGCTACCGCGGTGCCCTGCGGATCGCGCCACACCACGTACGTCTCGTCGTCCGGGAGCCCGCTGGTCAGGATGGCGCAGAAGACGCAACCGACCTCGGTCGACCCGGTTACCCGCTCGATGTACTCGCTGCGCCAGCCGGCCCACAGCCGCTCCAACGAGGTCACGATGCGGCGGGACNNCTTTTTCCCGGCTATTGACGCCTACCGTGCCGGCTGCGACGTCATCGTCGCCGACGACCAAGATGTAGGGGAGCTTCTCCAGCTTGCCTTTTCGCACCCGGGACCCGAGCGGCTCGTCGGCCTCCACCACGTCCACCCGTATGCCGGCGCTGCGCAACTGCTCCGCCACCTGCTCCGCATACGGCTGGTGGTCGTCGCGTACCGGCAGCACCCGGGCCTGGATCGGGGCCAGCCAGGCGGGGAAGGCTCCGGCGTAGTGNNGAACAGGGCCCGGTGGATCATGTAGGGGCGGTGCCGGTTGTTGTCGGCTCCGACGTACTCCATCCCGAACCGCTGCGGCTCCTGGAAGTCCACTTGGAGGGTTGACACCTGCCAGCGGCGCCCGATGGCGTCACGTACGTGCACGTCGATCTTGGGGGCGTAGAAGGCCCCCTCGCCCTCGGCGACCTCGTAGGTGATCCCGGCCGCTTCCAGGGCCTGACGCAGCGCCTCGGTCGCGATGTCCCATTCCGCGGGGTCCCCGACGAACTTCTCCGGCCGGGTGGCCAGCTCGGCCTCGAACTCGGTGAGCCCAAACGCCTTGAGGATCCGCAACACGAACGCCAGCAGGTCCGCCAGCTCCTGGCCCAGTTGTTCGGGGGTGCAGAAGATGTGGGNNCGGTCTGGAATTTGTCGAAGCCAAAATCCTTGAGGACGTCACGGGCGAATTCGACGCAATCGGCGATTTCTTTTTCGATCTGGTCGGGGGTGCAGAAGATGTGGGCGTCGTCCTGGGTGATGCCGCGTACCCGGAGGAGCCCGTTGAGCACTCCGGAGCGCTCGAAGCGGTACACCGTCCCGAACTCGAAGAGGCGCATCGGCAGCTCCCGGTAGGAACGCTGGCCGGCCTGGTAGATCAGGATGTGCATCGGGCAGTTCATCGGCTTGGGGTAGTACGTCGCGCCCTCCATCTCCATAGGGGGGTACATGCCGTCCTTGTACCACTCGAGGTGACCGGACTTCTCGAAGAGGGTGGACTTCGCCAGGTGCGGCGTCCACACGAACTCGTAGCCCCCCTTCTCGTGCTCCGCTCGCGAGTAGTCCTCCATCAGCTTGCGGATCAGCCCGCCCTTGGGGTGGAACACCGGCAGTCCCCCACCGATCTCCGGCGGAAAGTGGAACAGGTCGAGCTCGGCCCCGAGGCGCCGGTGGTCCCGCCGTTCGGCCTCCTCCAGCCGGACCAGGTGCTCCTCCAGGGCGGCCTTGGACTCCCAGGCCGTGCCGTAGATGCGCTGGAGCTGGGGCCGGCGCTCGTCGCCGCGCCAGTAGGCCGCCGCCACCTTCATCAGCTTGAAATGCCCGAGCCGGCCGGTGGACGGGACGTGCGGGCCGCGACAGAGGTCCACGAACGTCTCGGTGTTGCGGTAGGCGCTGACGCCCCCGTTGGCGCTGACGCCCTCGGCGGCGTCGGTGGCGTCGACCGCCTGGATAATCTCGGTCTTGTAGGGCTGGTCGGCGAACAGCTCGAGGCCCTCGGCGACGGTGTGCTCCTCGCGAACGAAGGGCTGTTCCTCGGCGACGATGGCCCGCATCCGTTCTTCGATGCGGCCCAGGTCGTCCTCGCTGAAGTGCTGCCCGCCTGGCAGCTCGAAGTCGTAGTAGAAGCCGTCGTCGATGGGCGGCCCGATGGCGTACCGGGCACCCGGCCACAGGTCGGTGACGGCTTGGGCCAGGACGTGGGCGGTGGAGTGGCGCAGGACATAACGTCCCGCTTCGGTCGTGTCCGTGATCACCGCCACCCGGGCGCCCTCGGGTAGCGGCTCCGTGAGGTCGTGGGGGGCGCCGGCGATGTCGATCGCCACGGCGGCCTTGGCCAAGCCGCGGCCGATGGATGACGCCAGGTCGGCGCCCGTCGAGCCGGCGGGTAGCTCACGGGCGGAGCCGTCAGGCAGGTACACGGTGATCTGTGGGGCGGGGGCCATTGCCGCAAGAGATTACGGGAGAGGAGGGCGCGACCTGATGCGGTTTCCCCTGACATGCGGCCCGCCGCGGGCAACCTGACCGAGGCATCCCGGATTTTGTTCAGTAGTACGTCATATATGACCTACTACTGAACACTATCGAGGTTGTAATCGTTGACTGAGGGTTCACACGGCCCCGAGCAGCGAAGCCGCAACGGAGACGCCCTGACCCGCCCCGGCGGCCCGGTCGATGGCAGCGAGAGCGGCTGGGGTGTCGAGGTCGTCGTCGAGGGCGTCGCGTACCTCGATGAGGGCGCCATCGCCGGCGCCGGCCGCCCGCCAGACCGCCAGCCGGGTTGCCGCCTCGGGCATGAGGCCGTCGTGCCAGTCCCAGTCCGACCGGTAATGGTGAGCCAGCACCGCTAGCCGGATGGCCGAGCCCTCCCAGTCCTTGAGCAGGTCGTGCACGAACACCAGGTTGCCGAGGGACTTGGACATCTTGACGCCAGCGAGGCGGACCATGCCGGCGTGCATCCAGTGCCGTACGAAGGTCGAGCCGGTGGCGGCTTCGGACTGAGCGGCCTCGCATTCGTGGTGCGGGAAGATGAGGTCGGACCCACCCCCGTGGAGGTCGATGGTCTCCCCTAGCTCCCGCAAGGCCAGGGCCGAGCACTCGATATGCCATCCGGGCCGGCCTGGACCCCACAGTGACTCCCACTCCGGCTCTCCCGGCGCGGAGGGCTGCCACAACACGAAGTCGAGCGGGTCCCGCTTGCTGGGGTCGTCGGGGTGGCCGCCGCGCTCGCGGGCCAGCTCCAGCATGGTCGGGCGGTCGAGATGGCTCACCTGGCCGAATCGATCAAAGGAGGACACGTCGAAGTACACACCCCCGCCTGACTGGTAGGCGTGGCCGGACTCCAACACCATCCCGATGAAACCGAGGATGTCGGGAATGGCGGAGGTGGCCCTCGGCTCGGAGAAGGCCGGGAGGAGCCCCAAGGCGGCCATGTCGGCGTCGAAGCGGCCGACTTCCTCGGCCGCCAGGTCGAGGAAGTGCACTCCGAGCTGGCGCGCCTTGCGAAGGATGTCATCATCGACGTCGGTGACGTTGCGGACGCACTGGGTTTCGTGCCCCAGATCGCGGAGCCGGCGCTGCAGCACGTCGTAGGCCAGGTAGGTAGCGGCGTGCCCGAGGTGGGCCGAGTCGTACGGGGTGATGCCGCAGGTGTACATCTTGACCACCTGTCCGGGCGTGAAGTCGACCACCGCTCTGGTCGCGGTGTCGTAGAGCCGCACGGTCTTCAGGTCCCCGGGCGCTCGGGCAGCCCGGTGATTCGCAAGGCGGCGTGGGTCTTGTATCGGCGGTTGACCTCGAGCAGGGCCGGGGTCAGGGCCTCGATGGCGAGGGCACTGGACAGGCTGCCGCAATCGACACCTCTCAGGCCGGGAAGCTGGTCGATGAGCGCCACCACCTCGTCCGTGGCCTTTCTGTCGTCGCAGCAGACCATTACGTCTGCGTCGAGGGGATGGTCGAGATCGCCCCACGCTCCCGCCGGCAGGTGGTGGAACGCGCCCACTACCCGCGATCGGGGGAGGGCGCGGGCTACCGCCACCGTGACCGACCCGGTCGGAGGCAGCAGCGGCACCATGTCCTTACCCCAACGGGTGAGGGCGTTGGCCATGGAGATCACGATCTTGCCGGCCAGGCCCTCTTCAGCGGCGGTGACGGTGGTGAGGATCCCGTCCCACGGAGTGGCCACCACGACCAGATCGGCAGCGGCGGCGGCGTCGTTGTCGCCCGGGTGGAGCGGTAGCTCGCGCCCGCCCCACTTCTCCTTGAGCGCCGTCACGGTGTCGGCGGCCCGCTCCTCCGAGCGCGAACCCACGATCACGTCGATCCCGATGCCCGCGAACTGTACCGAGACGGCTTGGCCGGCCGGGCCGGTGGCTCCCATCACTCCGATTTGCACGGTGGGCAGATTGGCACGCCCCGGGCTCCCCGGTCGACCCGAGGCCGGATAGAGCCGCCGGCGGACCGGGCCCACGGCGGTTGCTACGGTGCGGGCGATGAGGGTCGCGGCGCGGGTACGTCAGGTGCTGGGGCGGCGTCGCGCCCCCGACTTGATCAGGCCGGACCGCCCCTCGCGGCTTGGCACGCCGGCCCGCGACCTCCACGGCACCGCCCCTGACGGCAAACCGGTCGAAGTGGCGGTGGACCGCCAGTCGGTGGTGCTGCTCTTCCTCACCAGCAGCTGCTTCGGCTGCAGGGTCCTGTGGGAGGGAATGGCCGCTTCGGTCCACCAAGTGCCCAGCCCGGAGATGGCCCCGCGGGTCGTGGTGGTGACACCGAGTCCGTCGACAGAAAGCGCCCGGCAAGTCGCAGCTCTCGCCTCCGAGGGCATCGAGGTCGTGATGTCGAGCGACGCCTGGCACGCCTACGGCGTGACGGGCGCGCCCTGGTGCGTGGTGGTCGCCGACGGCGTAGTGGCGGCGGACGGCCCGGCCCCGCCGACCTGGACCGAGCTCCTACGGGCCCATTCTGAGGCGTCGCGCTCCTAGCGCCGGCCGGCGCGAAGGCTGTCGAGGGCGTCGACGATATCGGCAAACACCTTCTCGACCGGCTGCTCTCCGTCGATGTCAACGACCAGACCTCGTCCCGCGTAGTAAGCCAGCAGCGGCCGCGTCTGGGCGTCGAACACTTCAAGACGGTGGGCGATGGTCGTCCCGGTGTCGTCGCTACGGCCCTCCCGCCGGGCCCGGGCCAGCAGCCGGCGGCGCACCTCGTCGTGGCCGACCGCGAGATGCACCACTGCCTGCAGCTCGATGCCTTCCACCTGCTTGGCCACCCGGTGGGCTTCCTCTGCTTGGCGGAGAGTCCTCGGAAACCCGTCGAGGACGTAGCCACCGTGCTCCACCGCGTCGAGGACGGGTTTGGTGAGGATCTCGATGACGACCTCGTCGGGTACCAGATCGCCCCGCTCGAGGTAGGCCGCGACGTCCCGACCGATCTCGCTACCAGCTGCCACCTCCTCGCGGAGCAGTTCTCCGCTCGACAGGTGGGCCATGCCGTAGTGGGATGCCAGCCGGGCGGCCTGCGTTCCCTTGCCCGCTCCTGGCGGGGCCACCATTAGCAGCCGCATGAGCCGTGACGCTACCGCTACTGCGGACCTCGCTGCATGACCCGGGGATCGGGGCGAGGGACCCGGGCCGGTCCACGGCGGCCAGATCGAGATGGCCCTCGAGGACGTCGGCCCAGGCGGCCGAAGCGACTATTAGGGTCGACAACATGGCGCCCGCCGAGTCCACCGTCGTGACCGGTCTCCGGCCGGCGAACGACGACGACGGCTGGGAGGTGATCGCGCTCATCGGGGCGTGCTGGTCGGAGTATCCCGGCTGCGTGATGGACGTGCACGGAGAGTGCCCCGACCTGCTCCGACCGGCTAGCGCCTATCAGCGCCAGGGTGGAGCCTTCTGGGTGGTCACCGATCCGTGCGGGACCGTGGTGGCGACGGTCGGCTGGCGCCCGCTCGACGCCGGCATCATCGAGCTCGAGCGGCTGTACGTCCACCGGCGCTGGCGGCGGCGCGGCTTGGCGGCGATGCTGGCTGATCTGGTCGAGCGCACGGCGTTCGAACGGGACGCGTCACGGATCGAGCTGTGGACCGACACTCGCTTTACCGACGCCCACCATTTCTATGAACGCCGCGGTTACGTCCGCCACGGGCCTGATCGTGAGCTCGGTGATCTGAGTCGCACCCGGGAGCACCATTACGCCAAGGCCGTCAGGTCACCCGAGGACGATCCCCCGGGTCCGCAGTGAGCCCGGATGTCAGCACCGCCTCCATCCGTTCGACCGCGTCGTAGCCATCGACGAAACGGGTATAGAGCGCAGCTGGGCCGAGCCGGATGGCGTCCGGGGTGCGGAAGTCCGCCACGACCAGCTGCCGTTCCAGGAGCGCCGAGCACCACGACCAGGCCTGTGGGTGGGCGATGGCGACGTGACCGCCCCGCCGGGCCGGTTCGCGGGGCGAGGCCAGGCTCGCACCCAGAGGGGCCAGCCTCTCTTCGATCAGGTCGGCGAGCATGACGGTCAGAGCTTGGGACTTCGCCCACAAGTTGCCGAGGCCGGCCTCCAGGACCAGTTCGACGCCCGCGCTCACCGCGAGTAGCCCGAGGATGGGTGGGGAGCCAGTGAGGAACCTCCCGACACCAACGGCCGGCTGGTAGGCCGGGCCCATCTCGAACTGGTCCTGGTGTCCGAACCACCCGCAAATCGGCTGGCGCAGATCCTCGGCCAGTGCCTTCCGGACGTAGAGGTAGCCGGGCGCCCCCGGCCCGGCGTTGAGGTACTTGTAACTGCACCCGACGGCCAGATCCGCCTCGGCCCCGTCGAGGGCCACGGGCACCGCTCCGGCGCTATGGCTGAGGTCCCACAACATCAGCGCACCATGGCGGTGCACCAGGTCGGTGACGGCCTCCAAGTCCAGACGGGCGGCCGAACGGTAGTTGACGTGGGACAGGCTGACCAGGGCGGTCTGCTCGTCGATGGCGCCGGCGAGCTCGTCGAGATCGAGCCCGGTGATCGGGTCCGATCCAATCAGCCGCAGCTCGCACCCGCGGGCGGCAGCCAGACCGGCCAACACGTAGCGGTCGGTGGGGAAGTCGTTGGCGTCGCCGACGATCACCATCCGGCCCGGTCGGGCGGATAGGGCCGCGTCGGCCAGCTTGTACAGGTTGATCGTTGTCGAATCGCACACCAGGACCTGGCCCGGTCCGGCTCCGATGAGCAGACCCAGGCGGTCGCCCACCTGGGCCGGAAGTTCGATCCAGTCGGACCAGCCGCTGACCATTCGCTCCTGCCATTCGTGGACTCCGGCGTCGAGCGCCGCCCGGACGGCGTACGAGGTCCGACCCAGCGAGTTGCCATCCATGTAGATGGGGCCGGCGTCGTCGATTGGGAACCGCTCCCGAAAGGAGGCGAGCGTGTCGCCACGGTCAAGCGCCTCGGCTACGGCTCGATCCATGGCCTTGATTCTGCCTGCCGGGGAGTGGGGCTGACGCCGTGCGAGCGCCCGTCAGGTCCGCGGTATCAGGATCGCTTCGGCTTCGATCTCGACCCGCCAGCGAGGGTCGAGCAGGGCGGTGACGACGACCATGGTGGCCGCCGGGCGGACCGGACCGAAGAACTCCGCATGGACCGCCCCCACGGCGGTCGCGTCCGCCGCGGCTGTCAGGTACATCCGGGTCCGCACCACGTCGCCGGCGCCGGCGCCCGCTTCGGCCAGCGCAACCATGATGATTTCGAAGCACCGGCGGGCCTGGTCTCCGGCGTCGGGCGAGCACGAGCCATCCGGCCATACCGGAGCCGTCCCCGACACGAGGACCCGGTCGCCGACCCGGACGGCTCGGCTGAAACCGATCGTCGCCTCGAACGGCGATCCGGAGGCGATGCCCGCCCGGTCCGACATACGGGCTCAGATGTTGCTTACTGGCAGGTTGATGGCGGAGGGATGGTCTGGGTCGTGGTAGATCTCCACGTCCGAGGCCACCAGGGTGGATGCGGCCGCCAATCGTTCGCCGCTTCCGGTGTTGCGCGCGAACAGCGGATGGGCGCCGCTGGAGACCTGGAGGCGAATGCGGTGGCCGCGGCGGAAGGTCATGGCGGTCGGCCACATGTCGACGCGCACCCGGCGGGCCTCGTCCGCCACGGCTCCGACCGGCTGCGGATCCGTCCGTAGGATCCCGTCGCTGATGTTGCGGGACGTCCCGGAGGGATCGACGTCACAAAGCCGAACGAACACGTCGACGTGGGGCTGACTGGTGCGCAGCCACACCTCGGTGCTGAGGGGCCCGGCTACGGTCAGGTCGGCGACGAGTGGATCGCTGGAGTAGCAGAGCACATCTCGCCGGCTCTCTCGGTGGCGCTGATCGCGAGATCCGGCGTTGCGCACGTCGAGTGACGCCCCTCCGACGCCCGGCGTCGGATCGGACGGGTCGTAGCGGTATCGATCGGGCCAGGTCGGCTCAGGGGTGCTCCGGGCCAGGCGGCCGCCGGGCTGCAGGTGCCAGCGTTGCACGTCAGCCGGAGGTGGCCACTCCGGCAGGTCGACCCACCGATCGCTGCCCATGACATAGAGACGGACGTTCCCCTGGGGGTTCGATGGTTGCCGGCCCCGAAGATGGACGTCGAACCAGGTCAGGGCGTCACGAATCCCGGCGGCGCCGCCCTTGGCACTGGCGTGGGTCCACGGACCGATGGTGAGCCGAGCCTGCCGCCCGGCGTCGCGGAGCCGCCCATAGTCGCGTACCTGCTCGAGGAGGAACACGTCGAACCACCCTCCCACCAGCGCAGCCGGCGGCACCCGGTCGAGCTGGCGGGAAAAGGTCAGCGGCTCCCACCACGGATCCCCCGGAATCTCATGGACGAGCCAATCCTGGTAGAACTCGACGCGGTGGCCCAGGGCCCGCTGGTCGGCCTCCGTGAGGGGAAGCGTCGTGTACACCGGTGCCGTCCGCTTGGGGGCAGTCGCCAGTGCTCGGATCCGTTGCCAGGGCCGGCACTCCTGGAACTCGACGAAATCGACCCAGGTCGCCCCGGTCTCCAGAGAGAAAGAACCGCCCGGATAGACCACGCTGTCGCGAAAACACGACGCCGTGACATGCAGCGCCATGGCCTTGACGTAGTCGGGCGCGTCGCCGGCGACGGCCCACTGGGTGAAGCCCAGGTAGCTCGGGCCGAACGTCCCGACCGAACCGGTGAACCACGACTGAGATGTCAGCCACTCCAACGTGGCGGTGCCGTCGGCCTGCTCGTGGTGAAACGGCTCGAAGGCGCCGCCCGACCCGAACGTGCCGCGACAGCTCTGGATCACGGTCTGGTAGCCGCGCTCGGCGAAGACCCGACCGAAGAACCCCATCTGCCGGCGCCCATATGGAGAGCGCAGCAACACGATCGGCGCCGACGCGACCGACGTCGGGGCGAACCAGCGGTCGGCCAGCAAGACCTCACCGTCGGCCATCTTGACTTCGAGGTCGCGCTCGACCATCACGTCACGGGTCTCGGCGGCGGGCAACCCCGCGGCCCTGCCCATCCCCCAGCTCACGATCGACATGACACCTCCCGGGGGCAACGGTAGCCGCCCGGGCCCGGTGGCGTCCCTGCTACAGCACGTCCAAGCTGCCGGTACGGGCTCGGGCTCGCGCTTAGCCTGGAGGGTCAGGCGATCAGGTGTCGCCCGCTCGACCAGAAAGGTGACTGATGCCCAGCATTGGCCAAGGACGATTCGCGGGGGAAAGGCTGTACTACCGCTGGTGGCAACCCGACGGGCCGTCCCGGGGCCATGTGGTGCTCTCCCATGGATTCGCCGAGCACAGCGGCCGGTACGGCCACGTGGCGTCGGCCCTCGCCGACGCCGGGCTCTGGGTGTGGGCGGCCGACCACCGGGGCCACGGGCAATCCGAGGGCGCCAGAGCCGACATCGAGTCGGTGTGGGCCGCCGCGGACGACCTCGGCAGCTTCGTGGGCACGGTCCGGGACCAGGTACCGGGGGGTCCCCTCTTCCTCGTCGGCCACTCGATGGGGGGCCTCATCGCCACCGCCTTCGCCGAGCAGCACCAGGATCAGCTCACCGGGCTCGCCCTGTCCGGACCGCTCCTGCACGTCGCTCCCGAGGTGCTGGCGCTGGCCGAGCTCGAAGAGATCCCCGACCTGGGCTTGGCGGATGCGGTGTCGAGCGACCCCGCCGTCGTGCAGGCGTACAAGGACGATCCGCTCGTGTACCTCGGGCCGCCGCCGCGGGGATTCCTGGAGTCCGTCGGTCAGGTCGAAGAGGTCCGGGCTCAGTTGGGGAAGCTGACCCTCCCGCTTCTCATCATGCACGGTAGCGCCGACCTGCTCGTCAGCCCGCAAGCGCTCAAGGATGTGGTGGCGGCCGTGTCGAGCAACGACCTCACCGCTCGCCTCTGGCCCGGTCTGTGGCACGAGATATTCAACGAACCCCGCCGTGACGACGTGCTGGCCTTTCTCACCGGGTGGATCACCGAGCGAATCAGCTGATGACGGGCGACCGCAGCCATTTATTCGCCTGCGGTCGATCGCAGCCGTAGATAGATTCCGCGGATGGGACTCCTTCTCACCGTGGTCGACGCTTTTACCGATCAGGCCTTCGCCGGCAACCCGGCCGCAGTGGCCGTGGTGGACGACTTCCCCGAGGACGAGTACATGCAGATCGTGGCCCGGGAGATGAACCTCTCCGAGACCGCCTTTGTCGTACCTCGGCCCGACGGGAGCCACGATCTGCGCTGGTTTACCCCGACTGTGGAGGTCGATCTCTGCGGCCATGCCACCCTGGCCTCCGCTCATACCTTGGGGGGCCAAGCCGCCTTCCACACCCGCAGCGGCGTCCTCACCTGCACGCCGGCGGACCGCGGCTGGATCGAGATGGACTTCCCGGCCGACCATCCCACCCCGACGGAAACCCCACCCGATGTCGGCATCGACGGGGTGTGTGGCAGCGGGCGCGGCCGCGATGACCTGCTGATCGAGCTGGAGGACGCCGCCGCGGTCCGGTCGCTGCAACCCGACCTGTCGCGCCTCGCCGCCCTGGGGTCGAGAGGGGTCATCTTCACCGCGGCCGGCGACCGGGAGGGGATCGACTGCGTCAGCCGGGTCTTCGCCCCCAACGTGGGCATACCCGAGGATCCCGCGACCGGGTCCGCCCATTGCACCCTGGCGGTGTACTGGGGGGACCGCACCGCCAAAGCCGAACTGGTAGGCGAGCAGGCCTCGGCCCGGGGCGGGATGATCCGGATGCGCCGTGAAGGGGACCGGGTGATCCTGGGCGGCCAGGCTGTGGCTGTCAGCGAGGTCCGTCTCCTGGTGTAGGGCCGCTTGGACTCAGTGCCTCTTTGTCGACCGGGCGGGCCGAACCGGCTTCTCAGCCATGGTGACTGTGGCCTCCGGATGCCATCAGGGTTCCGATGACCACCTGAGCGGCCGCGATGGCCAGACAGGCGGCGGAGACCCGAAGCCCGAGGCCCTTCTGCTTTACCAGCCTGGCGGACTGTTCGACCATCGCGATCTCGGCGTCGAGCAGCTCCCGCTTGGTCTCTTGCGTTGGAGCGGCAAGATGGCTCTGGCGGAGCCGAGCGACCTGGAGGACCGGGAACCAGCGGGGAAGAAAGCACAGGGCCGCCACCAAGGCGGCCACGACCGCGAAGGCAAGCCCGAACTGGAACACCAATCGCCCGGAGACGGCGGGTTGGGCTGTGGCGCCCAAGCCGACCAGGACACCAGCGAAGCCGAGCACCAGGCCGGCCTTGATATCCAGACTCTCACTGTGGGAGTTGATCGTCTCGCGCTCCGAGGCGACCTGGTCGGTGAGGATGTCCAGTGAGGGCAGCCCTGGCTGAGGGGGCGTCGTCAAGGTCGCAGGCGGACCCTGTGAGGGCGTTGGCGCCGTTCCGTTTCGCGTCGGCGGACCGGTGGCGGAGCCTGCCGGCTCGACCGGCCACGGCCCTCTATCGAGGAGCGACGCTTCAGGGGGGGCGCGGTAGGACGCCTCATCCGCGACCTCCCGGGCGTGTTCGGCTTGCCACTGAGGCTGCTCTTCCCACCCAACCTGGGTCATCGCACCAGGGGCCGGCTCGTCTTCGACATAACTGACGACACCGGACCCTGCCGGGTAACCCGCCGACTCGGGCCGCCACGCCCCCTCGTCGGGGAGCAATGCTTCAAGCGGGGCGCGGTAGGCCGCTTCGTCCGCGACCTCCTGCGCGTGTTCGGCTAGCCACTGAGGCTGCTCTTCCCACCCAACCTGGGTCATCGCATCAGGGGCCGGCTCGTCTTCGACATAACTGACGACACCGGACCCTGCCGGGTAGCCCGCTGGCTCGGGGAGCCACGCGCTGTCCTCGGGGAGCAATGCTTCAAGCGGGGCGCGGTAGGTCGCTTCGTCCGCGACCTCCCACGCGTGTTCGACTTGCCTCTGAGGCTGCTCTTCCCACCCGGCGGCGGCCATCCCATCGGAAGTCGTCCGGTTTCCCACGTAGGCGCGTCTATCGCCGCCTCCACCAACGCCAACCGCCTCGAATGTGAGCTCCATGGTCGGCGAGATGCTGCCCATATCGGACGCGACAGAGACAGCGGGCTCCCTGGCTCGAAAGCTATCCAGGAACCCGAGCAGACTTTGGCTGTTGAGACAGGTGCAACCCTGGCCCTCGCCTGTAGCGCAATAGGAGCAAATCACCAGTCCTCGACCCTTTCCTCAGTCTGGCAGTCACGGATATTTCGACACGAGGACTAGTTACCTTTAGAGCCCTTCGTCGTTCGGCAGAGACCGCTCTGGTCGAACGCCGGAGTGCACTATTGGTTCGCGGCAGGCTCAGGGAGGGCACAACCGATCTCTTTGGGTCCCAGTGCCGCTCCACCGGCTGAGCTTCTCGAAGCTTCGCGACGCGATTGCTGCAGCAGGTCTCGCGCCGCCGCCATCGCTTTCCGCCAACCGTCGTCGAGATCGGCATCCCCGAGCAGCAGCAGGAGGGCGGCCAATAGGAGCGCCACGACACCGATCGTTACCTCCAGGCCGGCTAGGTAAGCGTGGTGCTGGACGGCAGGCGAAGCCGTGCCGCCCGGGAGTCCGATGCCGTTAGCGGCGGAGACGGTGCCCAGCGCGATGGCCACGATGCTGGCCGCCGCCATGATGCCGAGCGCCGCCCAGTGACGCCTCTTCTTCCGCGCCCGACCGGGTCGCGTCCATGCCAGGACACCTGCGACGCCGGACGCGAAGACGAAGGCGAGGAGGCAGGCCCCGATGGAGTCGCTGGCGCGGTGCCAGCCGATGACTTGCACCTGAGCAGCGATAGCGGCCGCGAAGACCCCGCCCAGGATGGCCGCGACGCCCCGCAGCCACGGCGGGACGACCAGCACGAGAGCCATGGCACAGCCGGCCGCGGCGGCCGCATGGTCGCTCGGGAAGGTGTTGCCGATCGCCGACCCGACGACGAACGGCGCACGGTCCAGGATGTGATACCGAAGGATGTGCGCGGCCGCGACCGGACCACCCGCGACCACAGCTCCCCCGATACCCAATATGGGGCGGCCCCGCAGGAGTCCTATTGCGAACATGGCGACCATCGTCAGCTTGAGCGACCTCTCATCTATGCGTTCGAGCTGGGCGTCGATGAACCCGAAGTGCTGCGAACCGGCGTGCACCGCGCCGTAATAGGCAGCATCGTCCAGCCGCTGTCCTACCGCGGTGTGGACCAGCAGGACGTAGCACAGGGCGGTAGCCACGCCCCCCAAGACGGAGGCGACTAACAGCCTCGCGGGTACCTGGGGGTTACTCGGGAGACGCAGGACAGCCGGCAGCAACGCTGGCGTGTCTCGGCTCGAACGGTGGGGCAACCTGTCGACCTTCGGTAATTCGAACGCCTTGAAGAGAGTTCCGTTCCCGGGTGCTTGATACCGGCAATTACCCGTATCGGCGGAACTGGATGGGGGTGCTGACCCGTCTTTAACGATGGGAGGTGACCTTGCGCGACGAAGAGAGCTTCGGGCGGTACGTGATGAAGGCGTATCCGGATCTGGTTGGTCGTGCCGTCCTTCTCGTCGGCGACCACGGCCACGCCGAGGATCTGGTCCAAATCTCGCTGGCGTCTGTGTACGCGCACTGGCGTCGGGTGCGCGAACCCGACGCCTATGTGCGCACCGTGATGGCCCGCAAGGCGATCGGCTGGCGGGTACGGCGCTGGCATAGCGAGCTGCCCACCGATCCCCTGCCCGAGTCAGCGGGCGGATCGGACTGGCTCGCCGAGTCCGATCTGAGCAGCGTCGTTCGCCAGGCGCTGCTGGCCCTCCCGCCCGAGCAGCGAGCGGTGGTCGTACTGCGCTACTTCGACGACTGCTCGGAGGCGGAGATAGCCGCTGTCCTCAAGTGCTCGACCGGCACGGTCAAGAGCCGAGCGTCACGAGCCCTGGCCTCGCTGCGCGCCAACGGGCTCCTCACAGAGGAAGGACACATGAGATGACCGACGATCCTTTTTCCCCTTCGGGTCCGGACAGCCAGCCCGAATCGGGCGGTGGGACACCGGAGGAGGACGCTCGGCTGCGTGAGTTGCTCCGGGCCGGTTCGGAGGCGGCGCCCGGCGACGCCTTCTCGGCCGTGTTCGCGGTTCGCAGCAGGGTCCGGCGAGGAAGGATCCGGCTCGGTGGCTTGACCGCCTTTGTGATGGCAGGACTGGTCGCCGGGCTGGTACTCGTTCCCGCCGGCTCGCGCCCGTCGCATACCCCCCGGGTGGCGACGGGTACGACCCCGCCCGCATATCAGCTGACCGGGGCCCTGGTCAGCTTCAACAGCTGCGCCTCCTATCTCAGTTATCTCCGCTCGGAGGCTATGGCCGTCGTGGGCCCCTACGGGCTGCAACCCGACGACGCAGACGACCTCGTCCAACCAGGAGCTATGACCTTCGGCCCATCTCAAGCCGGGCCCGCCGGAGTGGCCATGGGCGCCTCCTCCGCCGACGCGGTGAACTCTTCTCCGGCTGCCAGCGATAACACCTACTCGCAGACCGACGACCAAGTCGCCGGTGTCGACGAGCCCGACACCGTCAAAACCAACGGAGACCTCGTGGTGACCCTCGAGGGATCGACACTTCGGGTCCTGGACCTGCACGCGCACGTCATCGGATCGTTGCAACTCTCCGGAGACACCGGCGGCGGTTTCCTGCTCGCCGGCGACCAGGTGCTGGTCTTCTCCTCGACCTCTGTGACCGGGCCGGAACCGCTCGACTTCGGCGGGGCGTATTCCAACTCACCCCAGCCGGCGGCCTCCCCTGCCGTGGCTCGCGTCGCGGTCGTCGACTTGTCCGACCCCAGCCAACCCCGTCTCGTTCGCACGTTCCTCTTCGACGGGACGATCGTGGCCGCCCGACTGGTCGACGGTCAGGTCAGGCTGGTGTTGCAAACCGACGGGCCTCGGATCACCTTCGTCACCCCCTCGTCGACGGGCAGCAACGAGGCGGCCACCGCCGCCAACCGGGCGTTGATCGCCAGCAGCACCCTCAACGAGTGGCTCCCCGAGTGGCAGATCGAGAATCCCGACGGCAGCACTACGGCCCTTCAACCCGTCGCCTCGTGCGACTCCGTCGCCCGCCCTCAGCAGGCCAGCGGGCTGTCCACCGTCAGCATCCTGTCACTCGACCCGGCCAGCGGCACTCCCGGCCCGGGACTGTCGGTAGTGGCGGCCGGGGACACGGTCTACGCCACGGCCGACCAGCTCTACGTCGCCGGACCCGCCGGTGCCACCCCATACCCGGAGGCCGGAGTGGTCCAGTACGGATGCTGCACCATGATGCCCCCAGCTGGAGCCTCGACGCGTATATATGCCTTCGAGACGCCGGCGTCGGGCCCGCCATTGTTCGAGGGCGTCGGGTCGGTGCCGGGGTGGCTGATCAACCCCTATGCCATGGACGAGGACTCCAACGGGCTCTTGCGGGTGGCGTCCACCTCTCAATCGCCTGGCGGGACCACCGAGTCCCAGATCACGGTTCTCAGTGACTCCGGCGGCCATCTGGCAGAGGTGGGATCCGCCGGAGACCTCGGGCCGGGCGAGTACATCCGGGCCGTCCGTTTCATCGGCGAACAGGCCTACGTGGTGACCTTCCAGACATTCGATCCGCTCTACATCGTCGATCTGAGCAACCCCCGCCATCCGGTCCTGGCTGGGCAGTTGGACCAGCCCGGCTTTTCCGAGTTCCTCTACCCCCTCCCCGGCCAGCGACTTCTCGGCGTCGGCGTCCAGCTCACCGACAACGAGCCCTCAGGTCTGATCGTGGCCACCTACGACGTGTCCAACCCGGCCCATCCCCGCCGCCTCGACTCGTCGGTCCTCGCCTCGGGCTACCAGTACGTCGCCCAAGGGTACGACCCCCACGCCTTCCTCTATTGGGCGCCGGTCGACCTGGCCTTGCTAGCCGTCCCCAGCGACGGAACCTATCCAGGATCGGGGGGCGCCTCCTCCATGTATACCGGATTGGGGGGTGACTCCTCCGCTGTCGCGGCATACCAGATCAGCGCAAGCGGCCAGCTGACGCGGACCGCCACCCTCAGCCACGGCACCGACGTGGCGACCCGCTCCGTCGTGATCGGCAACGAAGTGTGGGCCGTGACAAGTGGCGGCATCATGACGGCAGACCTGACGGACCTGCCGGCCACTACGTGGCACCCTTATTGAAGCCCAGCCGCCTCCAGCCGCCGGATCCACCTCTGAAATGGCCTCCCTCGAAGATTCGAGTCGCGCTTCACCGCGAACTTGCTCAACCCGGAGGGGCCGGCGTCCGAATTAGCAGTCATGACGGTTACAGAGTTGGCTGTCGCTCAGGCGGTTGTTGCACCGTCGCCGACCCTGGCCTCGGCCATCGTGGTGCTGCCGACCTACAACGAGGCGGGAAACATCGGGGCCATCCTGAACGCTCTCCTCGCCGTCGATGAGCGTATCGACGTCGTCGTGGTGGACGACTCCAGCCCGGATGGCACTGCCGCGATCGCCGATGCGGTCGCCGGCGAGCATCCCGGGCGGGTCCACGTCCTGCGCCGGCCAGCGAAGTCAGGGCTTGGATCGGCCTATCGATCGGGTTTCACGTGGGCAACCCGGCAAGGCTACGAGTTGATCGTGCAGATGGACGCCGACGGCTCCCACCCCACGGACCGACTGCCGGCGATGCTGGACCTGGCCGAGACCCGGGTTGCCGACCTTGTCGTCGGCTCCCGCTATATCCCCGGCGGTCGGACGGAAGGTTGGCCTCTCCACCGCCGCCTTCTGTCCAGGGCGGCCAACACCTACGCGCGCTCCGTCCTCGGCCTCGCCCTTCACGATCCCACGGGTGGATTCAAGGTTTGGCGCGCCGCGGCGCTTTCTGTGGCCGATCCCATCGCAACGACTACAGACGGCTATGGCTTCCAAGTCGAGCTGGCAGTCGCCGCGGAGCGGCGAGGTCTGCGCGTGATTGAAACGCCCATCACCTTCACAGACCGCACCATCGGGGAATCGAAAATGACCAGCGGCATCGCGGTCGAAGCAGTCCGCAAGCTGTGGGCCCTTCGTCGCCGCGGCCTGCGTCTGCGGCCGGGCGCTCCTGCGCTCTCCGTAGCCACGCCCGGTCTAGGTGCTGTTCCGCGCATCCACAGCAGCTGGGTCGGTCCGGAGGCCGAAAAAGGGGGACCTCGCGGCTGAGCGGTGATTGATACCTGATATCTTCGAAAGTTCGGACGGTTTGGGCGGGCAAGCCTCAGAAGGGGATCTATATGCGCCGCGGATTGGCGGTCGTGAGCGCGGTCGTTGCCGCGACGGCGGTGATATTGGGTCCGGTAAGCGGGGTGGCGTTTGCCTCGACGTCGGCCAGACCATCGTCTGACCGGCCGCGCATCGCCACTAAGGATTCAGTCAATGAGCGGGCCGATCAGTCAACTCCCTTGCGGGCTCCTTCGGGGACGAGCCGCCCGAAGAGCAAGATGGACGCTAGTTCCGGGCCCACGACCGTCCCTGCCGTCCCGTTTGTAACCGCGGTAACTGCTGAGGGACTCGGGCTGCTGGTGTCGTGGGACCCGAACGAGGCATCCGATGACGTGACGAGCTACAACGTGACGATCACCCCCGCGGCCGGCGGAGCAGCTCCCAGTCCTAAGTGTGCAGGGCCTTTCTCGAGCACCGTGGATGCTTCCAACTCTGCCGATCTTGTCGGCGGTCTCTGCTCGAACGGGGCCTATACGGCCACGACGAGCGCGACCAACTCGATCGGGACGAGCGCCGACAGCCCGCTCTCGCAGCCGGTGGTTCCTCTTATGGCCCAGGTTCCCCAGGCGCCGGTTCTGTCGCCCACCTACGGGAGGGCTGGATCCTTGGCCGTCAGCTGGAACCCTCCCGCTTACAACGGGGGCGACACGGTAAATGGCTACACCCTGTCCGCCAGCTCGGGTGGAACCAAGGTGACCGTCGACCCGCCCGCTGCCGCGACCACGGCCACCATCACCGGTCTGACCGATGGGACGAACTACACGGTTTCGCTGAGCGCCGATAGCGCGGCGGGCTCATCGACGGCGGCGACAGGCTCTGGAACTCCTTCTGCGGCGTATGTCCCGGGGGCTTTGGTCAACGTGACCGCCACCCCGGACGGAGCGGGCGCCATCGACGTTTCGTGGTCACCTCCCCTCGACAATGGGGGCGACAGCCTCACCGGTTTCAACGTCACGTGGCAGCAGGTTGAGACGAACTCCAGCGGCGTGTTCGTGCCGGTCCCAGGCACCTCTCCCGGATCGGCGACCGCGTCGGCGTCGGCCGCCTCCCTTACGATTCCGTCGTCGAGCTTCAACGCCGCCCCGGCGGGTCTGTATTCGATCGTGGTGGCAGCGACCAACCCGGTGGGCACTGGGACGGCCACGTCGACCTCCAGCCCCGTGGCCCCGATGACGTCGATCTCTTCCCATACGGTTGTCCTGTCGGCAGCCACGCTGTCTGCTCTGCAATCTGACACTCCGGCCTCGCCCGGGCCGGGAGACGTCTTGTACTGGCCGTCTCATGCGCCCGCCCAGGTCAGCTCTCTCAAGGTCGGCAAGGTCCTGGTCGCCGCCCAGTCCGCCGCCACTCCCGACGGCCTGCTCGATGAAGTCAGCTCCATCACGCACGACAGCTCCGGCGATTACACAATCGATACGACCCCGGCTGCCCTGACCCAAGCCTTTGGCAGCCTCGCTCTGTCCTCGAGCTCGAACCCCCTGGAGGCACCCGGAGCCAGCCCCTCTCAGATGGCAGCTGCCTTCCGTCCCGAAATGGCCGGCATCCGTCGCCTGAACAGCGACGCGACGGTCACCTTCGATCCGACCCTCGCCCTAGGCGTCTCCTACTCGTCGGAGAAACCAGACAGCGACGACAGCAGCGACGGCAGTACCAGCGCCAGCGGCGGCGTCTACATCAAGGGCGAAGTCGACATCACCCCAGACGTCAGCCTCAACCTCGGTCTCGATCACGGGTTCGTGGGTATTCCCGAGGGGGTCCACATGACCGCCTCCGCCTCCTTGACAACGGCGGCTTCGCTCGCCGCCGGCCTCGAAGGGTCGGTCAGCTATCAGCTCTACGAGTACACCGATCCCGTCCCCGACGACGTGCAGGTGGGACCGGTTCCGGTGCTCATATTCCCCAAGATCCAGATCTTGATCGAGGGCGACGGCGACGTAGGAGTCGAGTTCTCCGCTTCCGAAACAATCGGTGCCAGCGTCTCTTGGAACGGCAGCAGCCCCACTCACCTCGGTCTGACGAACCTGTCCACCCCGATCGAGGTTTCCGGCGGTCCTGTTCCTGATCTGACCGCGACTGGCTCCCTCGGCCTGGGAGTAACGGCGGAGGCATCCATGCAGATCTATGGGCAGGCCGGACCGGATGTGGCAGCCGAGCTCGAGGCTGACGCCGATATCGACTCCGATCCCGCCCCCGGCGAGGCCTACCTGACCATTACTCCGGAGCTGGACCTCAGCGCCGGATTCGAAGCCCACATTCTCGGCTACTCGGCACAGGAGGAGATCACCCTTGCCGCCATCAAGTTCCACGAGTTCGAGATTCTCAAGCCAATCCCGGCGCCCCTGACCGTCACCCCGGGAAGCACCGCTGTAAACCCGGGCGGAACAGTCCAGTACACGGCGTCTGGACCGGATGGAGCCGACAACGACGTCAAATGGAGCCTGGTTGGAGCGGCCGGCGACGCCATCAGTTCAACCGGGCTTTTCAAGGCCGCCGCGCCCATAGGAAGGTACGTCACGGTGGTGGCGACCGACAAGGGAGGTGACGCCGACGGAGAGACGATGGTCACCATCGGCATCCCCTTCTACCCCGTCAGCGAGCTCTTCGCCATCCAAGCCAACAACGCCGAAACGGCGAACGTCAGCTGGATCGCCCCTACCAGCACCGGCGGGTACCCGATCTCCGACTACGTCGTGACGGCGAGCAACGGCGCTGCCACCCAGACGGTGACCGGCGCTTCGGCCACCTTCGCCAACCTGCACTCGGGCGACTCCTACAACTTCACCGTGTACCCGGTCAACAACCAGGGACAGACCGGGCCTGGGGCCACCTCCAGCCTCACGATGGTTCCGCTCTGCACCGACACCTTCACCGGAGGAACCAACGGTCAGGGGACCAGTTGGACGACAGCCGCCGACTGGTCGGCCGAACGAGTCCCCAACGCCGGCGACTGGGTGTGCATGGAGGAGTACGGCGTCACCCTCCCCGCCAGTTCGGTGACAGTCCAGGGAATCCAGCAGTACGGCATGACCCTCACCATCCCGGCCAAGGGCACCCTGACGATCAGCAACACCCTCGCCGAGTACTCGACAGTGAGCGGGCCGGGAACCCTCAACCTGCCGGCTGGATCACAGTCACTACTCGGCTCGGGGTTCACCCTGGCGGGCGGGGTTCATGTAGTCAACAAGGGCTCCATGACGGTGTCCACTCCTGCCAGCGACTATTCCAATGTCCAGATCATTGAGCAGAAGGCCGAGCTGGAGAACGCAGGAACCCTGACCCTCAGCGACTACACGTCCATCACCGGCGACGGCTCGGCACCGAATCTGATCCAGAACGACGCGACCGGGACCATCGTCTATAACGGCTCCCCGAGCGAGAGCGCCATGCTTGCCGTTCCTCTAACCGATGAGGGGACGATCAACGTCGCATCGGGGACACTCGATATCTCATCGGTGACTATCGCCGGATCCGCCAACCTCACAGGACCAGGGATGGTCGATTTCACGGGGACCTTGACGCTCAGCGGAGCCATGACCATCAGTGGAATGAGGGGCTTTTCGCTGCCCGGCACCGTAACGGTCACAGGCGCGGCCTCCATACAGGACCCCAACGGCCTGTTGATCTCGGGCACGATCACGGGCAGTGGGTCGCTGACCTTGCCAACTGGTTCTACATCGGTGTTGGGCCCGACGTTTCTGTTGTCGGGGGTTCGCCTGGTCAACCAGGGTGCGATGACCATCGACGCGTCCAGCAACGCCAACTACAACTACCAAGACATCAACAGCGGGGGCGTGCTGGAGAACGCGGGCAGCATCAGCGTCGATAACGGGGTCGCCATCTTCGAAGACGGTTCGGCCAGCGATCTGATCCAAAACGACTCGAACGGCACCATCACCTACAACGGGACCAGCGGCGACAACGCCACCATCGAAGTGAACCTCACCAACAACGGCACCATCACCGTCACCAACGCCACCCTCACCCTGACCGGCACCACCACCCTCAACGGCGGGTCCGCCCTGGCCGGTCCCGGCACCATCGACATGACCGGGACGGGATCGCTCAACGGGGCCATCGCCGCTTCGGGAAGCCCGCAGCTGATAATCGCCGGCGGGTTCAGCACCCCCTCATCCACCGTCAACGTGGGCGCGGCTGACATCACCATCTCGGGCACGTTGACCGCGGCCGGCGCCGTCAACTTCGGGACCGGCTCGTTCACCCTGGCCGGCACCCTGGCCGGCCCCGGGACGGTCACCTTGGCGGCTGGTTCTACTTCGGTGTTGGGCCAGAGCTTCATCATGTCGGGGGTTCGCCTGGTCAA
>PMHH01000131.1 GCA_003156595.1 Acidimicrobiaceae bacterium | reverse complement strand
CCTTCTTGATGAACTGGATGATGGCGTCGTCCATCTCGTCGCCGGCGATGCGCACCGACTTGCTGGTGACGATGCCCCCCAGGGAGATGACCGCCACCTCGGTCGTGCCACCACCGATGTCGACGACCATGTTTCCGGTGGGCTGGTGGACCGGCAAGCCCGCCCCGATGGCGGCGGCCATGGGCTCATCGATGATGTAGGCCGGCTTGCGGGCGCCGGCCGATTCGGCGACCTCCTGCACGGCCCGCTGCTCCACCCCGGTGATCCCTGAGGGAACGCAGACGACCATCCTCGGCTTGGCCAGCCGCCGGGAGCCGTGCACCCGGCGGATGAAATACGCCAGCATCTTCTCGCAGAGGTCGAAATCGGCGATCACCCCGTCGCCCAGCGGCCGGACGGCGTGGATGTGGCTGGGCGTCCGGCCCATCATGCGCTTCGCTTCCGTGCCCACGGCCAGCAGACGATTGTCTCTGCTGTTGACGGCGACCACCGACGGTTCATTCAGCACGATGCCACTACCGCGTACAAACACCAGGGTGTTGGCCGTTCCGAGATCCACGGCCATATCCCGGCCGAAAGCACCGGTAAATCGGTTGCCAGACATGAGCGTGGCCTCCACAAGGAAGTTCGGAGGTGAGCCTTGTCGGGGTCTGACCGCCCAGAGCCAGTCATTCGCCGGTCTCTGGGCAGCAAGGCTAACCCCTAATGGCCCTGACGTGGTGAGGAGGCTCGTCGACGGGGGCCGGCGTGGGCAGCTCGAGCGGTGTGACCGGGCCCGATCCGGGCAATAGCCGCGGGCCGGCTGCGGCTACTCCGGTGGCGAATACCGACGAACCCAGGGCGATGCTCCACGCGACCGGCCCGAGGGGCGTACAGCCGAAGAACTGGCTGACGCCGGGTGTCTGGACGATCCCGGCGAGCAGGGCGGCCGAACCGATGCTGCTCAGCAGTACGAGGGGGTCCCGGCCGCCGATGGTTATCGTCTGGCCCAGTTGGCTGCCCACCAGAGCCACCAGGGCTGTGGTGCTGGCGCGCCGCCGGCGTCCAGTGAGGCGAGCGATGGTCCAGGCCGTCCCGGCACCGAGCGCGGTGCTCGCGGCGCGGATGGCGATGGCTCGTTCGAGGCTTTGACCGAGCGAGGCGTCGGGGCCTTCGGCGAGGAGGGCCTCGGGCGTGGTGGCCGGGGGAGGACGCAAGGCGATGGCCAGGGCGGGGGCGATGTCGGTGAGCAGGTTGACAGTGAGAAGTTGGCGGGCAGAGAGCGGGGCTCGTCCGGTGACGGCTGTGGCGGCCACGGTGAAGATGACCTCGCCGAGGTTGCCGCCGAGCAGGATGGCGATAGCGTCACGGAGCGACGCCCACATGGCGCGGCCCTCGATGATGGCGTCGACGATCGTCTCGATGCGCTCGTCGGTGACGACCAGATCGGCGGCTCGGCGGGCGGCGGGAGTGGCGCGGTCTCCGAGGGCGATCCCGACATCGGCCAGCCGGATGGCGGGAGCATCGTTGGCGCCGTCTCCGGTCATGGCGACCGGTTCTCCCCGTCGCTGAAGAGCCTGCACGACGCGGACCTTGTCGGCCGGGGTGACTCTGGCGAACACCGAGACGTCGGTGATGACCTCGTCGAGTTCTCTATCGGACATGGCTGCCAGTTGGGTGCCCGTGACGACCCGGTGACCGTTGAGGATGTCCAGTTCGGCTGCGATGCCCTCGGCGGTGGAAGGGTGGTCACCGGTCACCATGACCACGCTGACTCCAGCGGCAGCCAAGTCGCGCACCGCCTGGGCGGCGGTGGCGCGTACTGGGTCAGAGAGGAGCAGGAAGCCGAGCAGGGTCAGGCCGGTGACATCCTCGTCTCCCAGCTCCGCAGAGGTGGACGCCACTGGGCATTCGGCGACGGCGAGGATCCGAAACCCTCGACGGGCCAGGCGGTCCACCTCCCGGTCGAGCCGGCGCCGGACGCGAGCGTCGACAGGGAGATCGCCGGACGGGCTCCGCCATATACGGCACCGCGGGACGACGATCTCCGGCGCGCCCTTGACGCTGAGCAGCTTCCCGGCCGCGGTCGTGCCCACCACGGCGTGGTAGCCCCTCGCCGGCTCGAAAGGTATCTCGTCCTGTCGTTGCCAGCCCAACGCTTCTGTCTCCGTCGTCGCCCCGCAGAGGGCGGCGCCGACCACCACGGCCTGGTCCGTCAGGTGGGGCAGGGGGCCGTTGCCATCGAGGGCGGGCGACGATCGCAGGCTGGCGGCGACGACGGCTGTCAAGGGGCCTGTCATGTCGTCGAGACTGCGGTCGGCGGTCCCATCGGACACCCGTCGCAGCCGCATGCGTCCCTCGGTCAGGGTCCCGGTCTTGTCGGTGCACAGGACCCGGATGCGCCCGAGCGCCTCGATGGCTCGCGGGTTGCGAACGAGGGCTTGGCGCTTGGACAGCCGTCGAGCTGAGGCCAACTGCGCCATGGTGGCCAGAACGGGTAGCCCCTCCGGAACTGCGGCGACGGCCAGCGCCACCGCGGAGCCGACGGAGCTGTTGAGGGAGTGGCCCCTCAGGAGCCCGAGTCCGAGCACCGACGCCCCCCCGGCTCCCGCCACCGGCAGGGTGAGCGATGTGAGGGCTCTTAGGCGGGCCTCGACCCCGACCGTGACGATGGCCCCGGCGTTGTCGGCAACGATCTCGTTCGCCACGGTGTCCGCCCCGACGGCCACCACGACAGCGGTCGCCTCGCCGGCTGCGATGGTGGTCCCCTCGTAGAGCATCGAAGTCCGCTCGGCGAGAACCGCGGAGTACGTCGGACCAGGGTCCTTGGTCACGGTGTCGGACTCACCTGTGAGCGAGGATTCGTCGACCTCGAGCTGACGGGCGTCCAGCACCCGGCAATCAGCGGGGACCGCGTCACCGGCGCGTAGGACCACGACGTCACCCGGCACCAGACGGTCCGCCCACTCCTCAGAGACCTGCCCCTGTCGCAACACGATCACCGATGTCTGCGAGATCTCGCTAAGCGAGACGATCGCCCGTTCGGCTGCGAAGCGTTGGCCTCCTCCAATCAAGGCATTGAGGACGCTGACCCCGGCGACGATGCCGGCATCGGCCGGCGAACCGACCAGTGCCGACGCCACCGCCCCTCCCGCCAGGATCGGGGTCAACGGGTTGGCCAGCTCGCTGACAATGCTCCGGGTCAGGGACGGCTCCGGCGCCTGCACCCCGGTGTCGGACCGTTGGCGGCGAACCACCTCATGACGGCTCAGACCATTCGGGGAGCTACCGAGCCGTTTGAGGACCTCGTCGATCCCCAGCTCGTGCCATCGGGTCGGGTCCCCGGGTACCCGGCCCCCATGATCGCGGAGGTAGGCCGCGGCCCGTATGCCGTTGGCCATAGCCACCAGCGCGGCCAGGTTGACCGCACTCGACGCCCGTCCAGCGGCGCGGCCAGGTAAACCGCCCAGTGAAGCGAGCGCCCCGATCCCTGAGCCGGCCGCGCTCAGAGCCACGCTCTGACGGCTTACCTCCCTCGCCGAGGCGATGGCGTCGAGGACGAACGCGCTGTCATCGACATCGTTGATGACGATGTCCCCGGACCAGGCCGCGCCCTGCCAGCAGGGAAGTTCCAGCCCCACGTCTGCGGCCCGCAAGGCCTCGACATGATGACGACCTCCCGCCGCGACCAGGGCCACGACATGGCCGTCGCCCTGTAGGTCTCGGATGGCGCCGGCCAACCCGTTGCCGCCCGGAACGACCAGGTCGAAGTCGACGCCGGAGGGAAGGCCGGGCTCGACCTGGGCCACCACGACCATGTGACCCTGACGTCGGGCCGCCCGGACGAGATTGAGCGCGGACGCGGCCGGCTCGTCTTCGACACCGACCACGGCGACCGGCTCGCCGGCGCGGCGCACCAGCACCACCTGATCAGATGCGAGCTCCCGCCGGGCCCTCTGTATCGGCGATCGTCGCCGTTCTGCGGCGTCAGGTGGCCCGAGGCTCCATCGTCCCCGCTGGCGCGACCCGACCGGGCGATCCGGGTCGAACATGGCGCTCAGGTGACGCTGGACCTCGGGGGCGTCGGCGTTCTCGAGCAACCGGACACCGCTGACCGCGGACCGGCCCGATGCCAGCAGGGTGCCATCGATGACGATGCTGTCGACCCGGTCGAGGCGGCGCAAGGCGGCGTCGTCGAGCACCAGTAGGTCCCGATCGCAGAGAACCCGGTCGAGATGGGCGGCGAACGCCTCGCGGCCGAGCCGCGCCGCTTTGGGGATGGTGGCGACGAGCATGGCGGCCGCCCGTCGGGCGCTGCGGCTGGCGGCATAGGTTGCCGCCGCGGTCCCGGCGCCGACCAGAGAGGCGCGGTCGGCGTAGCGCTCAACCGGCCCGTCGGGAACTGGTACTGGTCGGTGGGGAAACGGCAACGGACCGCCCGGGATGAAGCCCTGGGGTCCGGCCGCCCAGCGCAGGCCTTCGGCCCTCTCGAACGCGTCTCGGCGGGCTCCCACTTCGAGGAGGAGGTTGACCTGGTGGAGCCCGTCGGCCAGCAACCCGAGGGGACCTTGGGTGAGGCTCTGACCGACCGCGCTCGCGACCGCGAGTCCCAGATCGGTAGCGGGCGTGCCGAGGTGCGACTCGAGCACATGTCGGATGCGGGGCTCGTTGTCGACGATTGTCACTATCGAGGCCACCTCGACCGGCAGGGGCGTGGCCCGTAGGGCCCGTCCCACGACGCCCAATCCCAAACCGGCGAGGTCGGCGCTCAAAGCGAGGGCGTGACGTACGACCGGTTCGCGATCCCCCGGATGCTCGGCGCCGCCCAGAGGAAAACGCACCTCGTCCACCCCGCAGGCGAGTTCCACCTCTTCGACGACACCGACCAACTGCTCCCTGGTAACCAGACCGGAAACGACCTGAACGACCACCCGGTCCAGCACCGGATCGACCTCCGCCCACTCCACCCCTCTCAGACCGCCGAGAGCCGCCTCCACCGCGCCCGCAACGGCGGCGCCGTCCAGGCCGGCCAGACCTCGCACCTCCAGGTGGACGCGACCGTTACCCGCCCAAATCCGACGCCGCGACCGACCCGGATAGACCAGGAGATCCCCGAAGCGACGGAGAAGGGTCATCGGCCCCGCCGGGCCGCGACCACAGGACGCTTCAGGTGCTCAAGCGGCGATCCGTCCGATCCGCGGCGTTCGCGTCCGGTCGGCGTGGCCGGCTGGCTGGGCGACGACGCGGGAGTTGACCCGAGGTGGCGCCTCGAGACGAAGCTCCCCGAAACCAGGGACGACCTGCCCGACAGTGGCTGATACCGCCGCGGCCAGCAACTCAAAGATGAAGGTGATCCGTCGCTCATGTTGACGAACAGATCCGTAGGCGCATCGGGAATACGACACTGCTCCTTAGAGGAGCACGGCCGAACGTCTCTACGGCGGACTTCAAGAGACAGTTGGATGAATAGATCACGAACAAATAGAGACAAACTTTCCGGGTTGCAAGCCTTAGCGCTCGACCGCAACCGTCACTACGAACTCACCTGTTGGACGGCCCGGAACTCGTTCAGTGCGAGTTTGAACGGTGCCGTACCACGACGACGCCGGCTGCGACCAGAGCTGCCACAGGAAGGTCCACCGCTCCGGCGGCTACTGCTCCCGCCGCCCCGAGCCAAAAGGCGGTATTGCCAACCCGTTGGGATACTCGGACATGTACCAACGGAAGCTCGTAGTCATTGCGGCTCGGTTTCTGCACCGTCCTGGTTGCCATCCGATAATCCCTTCTGGCGAAACCGCGATGATACCCCGTTAACCCTCATCCGGCCGCTCGGGTCAGGTCCCCGTAGGCTTCCTCGAGACAGACTCGCAGTTCGCCGGGGCTCTCGACGGCGACCGGGTCGACGAGCAGGCCCATGTCCAGGCTGCCGTCGTAGGAGATGGTGGTCAGATTGAAGGGGGTGCCGGCCAGGGGGCCCAGCGTGGCGCTGTGGAGCACGCGCGCCCCGGCGATGTAGAGCGGGATCGGCGCGCCCCGAAGGTTGGACGTGGCGAAGTCGACTCCGGCGACCTGGGACCGGGCAATCCGGCTCAAAATCGACGCTGGGAGCAGTTGGGCCACGCCGGCCAGGCCAGACAGGCTGGAACCAGAGTTCTTCGTCTGGATGGCGGTACGGCGGAGGGCCATGGCGTCCCGGACGGTGATCAGACGCTCGCTTGGAGATGCCGGCGGCACGGGCAACCGCACTCGGACGGGGGTGAAGAAGTTACCTCCTACCCCGCCTCCCTGACGCTGACTGACCACGAAGGAAAATTTGACCGTTTCGAGCTCGGTGCCATGGCGCTGGTGGTAGGCCACGACCGCGTTGACGGCGCCGGTGACGAACACGTCGTTGACAGATCCGCCGAGGGCGGCCCCGGCCTGTTTGATGGCGAGCAGCGGGACCCGAACCGACTCGAGGTGACGGCGGGCGGACCGCGCTGTCCATAGGGGAGACCCGCCGGCGCCGTCGAGGTCCACCTGGTCAGCCGTGCCGCGCAGAGCGTCCACCAGCTGCCCGGCGGCTCCGACGGCCCGTCGTGGGTGGAGGACCGCCATGGCCGCCTCGCCCGCGCCACGTTGGGCGACTCCGAGGGGCCAGCCAGCCAGACGAGTGACCCGGCGGGCTGCGTCCACCGCGGTCTCGAGAGAGGAGGGCTCGGCTGGTGCAGCTGGCGCGGCCGCCGCTTCGGCGATCACCGCGTGGAGCGGCACGTCCGGGGGCGGCGGGGCGTCGCGCTCCAGGTCCATGTAGCGCTCCGACAGCCGCAAGAGGCCGATGCCGTCGCTAATGGTGTGGTGCAACTTGCAGAACAAAGCGCCTTTGCCGTCCTCCACGCCGTCCACGATGACGAACTGCCACAGCGGCCGAGCCGGGTCAAAGGGATCCTCGTACCAGCGGCTGACAAGCTCCTGCAGCTCGGTCATCGACCCCTCTGCGGCCAAGGCCACATGCCGCAGGTGGTAGTCGAGGTCGAAGTCCCTGTCGGGAATCCAGCGGGGCGGGTCCCACGGCGCGGGACCGGGTTCGACCCGTTCTCGCAGACGGGCGATCTCCGCGACCGCGTAACGGACCCGGCGCCGAAAGAGGTCGGAGTCGATGGGTCGGTCCACGACGGTCAACGTGCCGGCAACCGGTCGAAGCCAAGGATCGTTGCTGATCTTCCACATCACCGCCTCGGTGGCGGACATGGCGGGCTCGAACTGGAGTGCTCTCGGTGGCACTAAGTGCCCACCGCTACCAACGAGGCGACTTCGCCTTGAGCTCGCCCACGCCTTCCCAGCTCTGGCGGAAGGCGGCGGCGCGCTCATGGCGCTGGAGCTCGAGCTCGTCCGTGGCGATGTCAGCGAGGGAGGCCAGCAGGGCCACGTGGTCGTCGGTCCAGTCTCTGGGAATCATGTCGACAACGCACAAGGTGCCGACCGCGTGCTTTTCGGGAGTGATAAGCGGGATCCCGGCGTAGGCGACCAGGCCGAAGTCGACCACCGCCCGGTTGTCCCGCAGGATCGGATCCTTGCGGGCGTCGCAAACTATGAGGGGGCGGCCGCTGGCTACGGCGTGCTGGCATATCGAGTACTCGAGAGGAGTCGAACCGGCCGCAGCCACCTCCTCGGGGAGGCCGGCGTGGGCGGCAAAGACCTGGCGGTGCCCCTCGACAATGGTGAGCATGGCGATGGCGGTTTCGATCAGGTCGGCGGCCAATCGCACCAGACGGTCGAGGATGTGAGCCCGGCGGGCGTCGATCGGGAGAATCAGTTGGGCAGCTGCAACGCGGGAACGCTGCGTCACTGCTTCGAGCGAGTTCAACCGAAACACCTCGAGTCGAGCGGCAACGTGGTCGTAGAGAGCACCGCCTCCTCACCTTGGCACGAAGACCGCCATGGAGCAAGTTACAATCAGGTGTCTTCTGTGACTTCTGGGTTACGGCCTGCTTGTGCCGCCGGCCGGGGCGTTACGAGACGCCGGCATTGACCCGCCCGTACAAGGTGGTGCGTTGCTCGAGGGTCCGACCCAGCGGCTCGACGATGGCGCGGAACCCGTGCTCATCGAGGCCCTGGCCGTGGCTGGCCCCCGCGGCGCGCGAGATGTTCTCGTCGATGAGGGTGCCGCCCAGATCGTTGACCCCGGCTAGGAGCAGCTGCCGGGCTCCGTCCGCGCCCAGCTTCACCCATGACGCCTGGATATTTTCAATGAGTCCGTGGTAGGCGATCCGGGCGACGGCGTGCATGAGCACGACCTCCCGCCATGTGGGGCCCCGCCGGGCCTTTCGCTGCAGGTAGATCGGCGCAGCCATGTGCACGAAAGGCAGCCCCACGAACTCCGTGAACCCGCCCGTCTCCTTCTGCAGGTCACGGGTGCGCACGATATGGCGGGCCCAGTGCCGCGGCTGCTCGATCGAACCGAACATGATGGTGATGTTGGAGCGCAGGCCGATGGAGTGGGCGGTCCGGTGGGCGTCGAGCCACTGCTCCGTGTTGATCTTGTCGGGGCAGAGCGTGGCCCGGATCTCGTCGTCGAGGATCTCCGCCGCGGTACCGGGTAGCGACCGCAGCCCGGCGTCCATCAGCCGCCGCAGGTAATCCGCCAGCGGCTCGCCCAAGCGACGGGCGCCCTCGGTCACTTCGAGCGCGGTGAAGCCATGGACGTGGATGTCAGGGGCGGCGTCCTTGACCGCCCGGGTGACGTCGAGGTAGTAGTCGCCGTCGAAGTTCGGATGGATCCCACCCTGCAAGCAGACTTCGGTGGCGCCCAGATCCCATGCCTCGCGTACCCGCCCAGCAATGTCGTCGAGGGTAAGCAGATACGGCGTGCCCCGCAGGTTGAGCGACAGCGGGCCCTTCGAGAACCCACAGAAGCGGCACTTGAAGGTGCACACATTCGTGTAGTTGATATTGCGGTTGCTGACCCAGGTGACGACGTCACCGACGGCTCGAGCGCGCAGCTCGTCGGCCATCCCGGCCACCGCCGCGACTTCCGGCCCCCGAGCCGAGAACAACGTCACCAGCTCATCGAGGCCTGGCTCCTGGCCGAGCCGCACGCCGTCGAGCACCTCCCCGACCCGACCGCCGGCCCGTGGCGTCCCGGGCAGCAGGCTGGGCGGGTGGACGTCGGCGCCGGAGTACCACTGCGTAGAGCGCCGGCCCACCAGCACCACCTCGGCCCCGTCGCCGACGTTCTTGTACTCGCCGACCCGCTGCGGGAACAGCGCGCCCGGATCGTCGCGCCCGAGTCCTTCGGCGTCGCTGCGGTCCATCACCGGGAAACGGGTGCCCTCGTCCAGCCATCGCTCCGGTGCATGTATAAAGTTCGAGTAGAGGGTTAGTCTTGGGGCCAGACTGAAACCCTTCCGCTCGGTTGCCTGGCGCAGAATGGCCAGGGCCGGCCAGGGCCGCTCGGGGTTGACATGATCGGCGGTGAGCGGCGAGACGCCACCCCAGTCGTCGATGCCGGCGTCGAGCAGGGCGCCAAAATCATCCGAGAGGTTGGGAGGCGCCTGCACGTGCACGTCGGGTGGGAGGATCAGCCGGGCCAGGGCGATGGCGTCGAGGAAGTCGGCCGGCGGGCAGGCCGGGGCCCGGTGCATGGCGGTGCCCACCTTGGGCAGGAAGTTCTGGACGATCACCTCCTGCACGTGGCCGTGGCGGGCGTGGCTGGCTGCGATGGCCTCGAGGGCGGCGACCCGGTCGGCGCGGTCCTCGCCGATGCCGACGAGGATCCCGGTGGTGAAGGGGATGGCGAGCTCGCCGGCCGCCTCCAGCGTGGCCAGCCGCCGGGCCGGGGTCTTGTCGGGGGCGCCCCGGTGGGCGTCCAGGTCTTCTCGCAGCGTCTCGACCATCATCCCCTGGCTGGCGGTGAAAGTTCTTAGCAGGGCCAGCTCGTCGGCAAAAAGGGCGCCGGCGTTGGCGTGCGGCAACAACCCGGTCTCCTCGAGCACCAGGCGGCACACCGCCGCCAGGTAGTCGACGGTCGAGCCGTAACCGTGCTCATCCAGCCAGGCGCGGGCGACCGGGTAGCGCTCTTCCGGCCGCTCGCCGAGGGTGAACAAGGCCTCGTGGCAGCCGGCCTCGGCCCCCTGCCGGGCGATCTGCAGCACCTGGTCGGGAGTGAGGTACGGGGCGTCGAGACGGGCCGGCGCCTTGGCGAAGGTGCAGTAGCCGCATTTGTCCCGGCAGAGCATGGTCAGCGGTATGAAGACTTTGGGGGAGTAGGTGATCCTCGTCCCGTGGGCGTTGTCGCGCCGGGCCCGGGCCCGGCTGAGGAGCTCGTCGTGGGGGAGGTCGAGCAGTTCAGAAGGGGCCATATGCGCACGCACGCTACCGGGACGCCGCTGGTAGCGGTACCGGTAGGGTTCCGGCGATGGATCCTGTGATCGCCCGCAAGACCTGGCGCACCCTCGAACCGATACACGGCATGATCTACTTCGTCCCGGAGGCCGACGAGAGCTACCAGTCGGCCGGGCTGCAGGGCAACCGGATGGGCTACTTCGCGTCCCGTGCCGCCGCTATGGGGCCGGTGCCGGCCGAGGTGGTCATAGCCACCTTCTACAACTTCAACCCGGCGCTGGTGGCCGCCGTCATCCCGCAGGCCTGGTCGCTGGCCGAGACCGGTGCCATACTGACCGCCCGCTTGGCCGCCGCCGACCGGGCTCTCGAGCGGGCCTTCGGTGTCGAAGTGCTCAAATCCGCCGAACTCGCCGACGCCGCGGGCTTGGCTCGACGGGCCGCGGAGGCGGCGAGCGAGCACCTCGAGGGACGGCCCCTGTTCGCAGCCCACGCCGCCTTGCCCTGGCCCGATGAACCGCATCTGGTGCTGTGGCACGCCCAGACGCTGCTGCGCGAGTTCCGCGGCGATGGCCATATCGCCGCCCTCCTCCTGGCTGGCCTCGACCCGGTCGAGGCCCTGGTCACCCACGCCGCGGGCGGTGAGATCGGCGCCGACGTTCTGCGGATCACCCGCTCATGGTCCCCTGGCGACTGGTCCTCGGCGGCCGACCGCCTCCGGGGCCGCGGCCTGCTCGAAGATGGCGAGACCCTTGCGTTCACCGAGGCGGGCCGGGTTCTGCGCCAACAGGTCGAGGATCGGACCGACGCCGCTGCCGTACCCGCCTATGCGGTGTTGGGCGCCGAGGGCTGCGAACGACTCCGGCAGTTGGGCCGGCCCCTCAGTCGGGCCGTCGTTGCCGGCGGTCTGCTAGCCGTCGGACCGGACCGTCTGGCCGATCCGTGATGGGGTGGGGCGCGGCATCGACGCCGTGCCCCGCAGGTAAGGTGAACCCGCCATCTTCCCCGAATCGTCTAGGAGATATGAGTGAGCGGATCTGAGAAGTCCCCTGAGGGTAAGCCGAAGGGGCAGGTCCCACCTCGCGGTAGCGCCAAGAAGGGTCGCATGGCGCCCAAGCGCCCGCCCATAGCAGCGTCCAGCAAGGCAGGAGGGACGTCCAGCAAGTCAGGAGGGGCAAAGTCAGGGGGGAACAACTCTGCTGGCAACAAGCCCGGAGCCAACAAGCCCGGAGCCAACAAGCCCGGAGGCAACAAGGCCGGCAGCCAGCCGCGCGGCCGCCAGGCGGCCTGGCAGGCCCGGCGCCGGCGCAACCGGTGGCTGGCCGTGGGCTCGGTGGTGGTGGTGGTGGTCGTGGTCGCCGCGTTCATCGTTGTGAAGGCGTCTGACGGCGGTTCCGGCGGGGGCCTCCGAAAGCCTGCCCCTATCGCGGTCGTCAACAGCCTGGCCAATGTTTCCATGTCGACGCTCGTGGAAGCCACCGCGGACAAGAGCCTGCAGCTCTACTACCCGGCGAAGGCGGTGGGCGGCCGCCTCACCTCGGGCGGTAAGCCGGAGGTGCTGTACATCGGGGCGGAGTTCTGCCCGATCTGCGCCACGGAGCGATGGGCGATGGTGGTGGCGCTGTCAAAGTTCGGGACATTCTCGAACCTGCAGCAAACCCACTCCGCGCTCGATGACGGCGACATACCCACCCTGTCCTTCTACGGTTCGACCTACACGAGTCCGTACCTCACCTTCGTGTCTGTCGAGAACGAGACCAACACGAGCAAGCTCCTCCAGTCGTATACCTCGGCGGAGAATACGTTGTGGAAGGCCAACGAGATCGCCCAGGGACAATCATCGGAGGGGTACCCGTTCATCGACATCGGTGGTGTCTTGGCCCTCATCTCAGCCCAAACCAATGACACGCTGCTAATAAGCCATAGCTTCTCCAATATCGCCGATTCCGTTGGCGACAACGAGAAGACCATTGGAGTCAACGAGGACGCATCAGCGGCGTATCTCATCAAGGCCATCTGCGGCGTGACCGGCAACAAGCCGGCCGCCACCTGTTCGGCCGTCGCCAAGCTCACCATACCGTCGAACACGTCGTCTGGCGAGTCGTCGCCGGCGTCATAGGAAGGGCCGGCCGTGCGTCGCGTCTGGTGGCCGCCAGCAATCGGGTTGGTCCTGTCCGCGCTGGGGTTCGGCGTGTCTGGGTATCTGACCTACGAGCACTACACGGGCTCGAAGTCGCTGAGCTGCCCCGCCACCGGCGGCATCGTCAACTGCTTGAAGGTGACCACCAGCATCTACAACAACATCCACGGGGTGCCGGTGGCCGTGCTGGGCCTGGTGTTCTTTGCGGTCATGTCTGTCCTCCAGTCCCCGCCGGCGTGGCGCAGCCCGACACTTGCCATCCGCTTCGCCCGGATCGTCTGGTCCCTTGTGGGTGTCGCCACCGCACTCAAGCTCGTCTACGACGAGCTGTTCAAGCTCGACGCCATCTGCCTGTGGTGCACGTCGGTGCACGTGATCAGCCTGCTGCTCTTCATCACCACCGTGTTCGGCACGGTCGCCACCGCACCGTTACCGGACGAGTTCGAAGAGCTCGACGAATTCGTCGACTCGTAGGTCGGCCCCTGCTCGAGCGGCACCGGCGGGTGTCGTTCCGGGCGTTCAGTGTCGGTTGAACCAGTCGAGGTGGCGGGCGACGTAGTCGACCATCTGCGAGGGGGACCGAACGATGTGGAAGCCGCCGGGGTAGCGGACCATGACGACTTCGCATCCGAGCTTGCGGAGACCCTGAAAGAACTCCTCGGTCTGGCCGATCGGGCACCGCAGGTCGCCTTCCCAGTGGAACAGCTGCACGGGTGTGGTCACGTCGGACAGATAGGTCACGGGTGAGTCCTTGGCGTACACATTCGGTCGCTCCCAGGGGAGCCCACCCAGTTCGTACTCGGCGAAGTTCGGGATGTCGGTGGTCCCCCACATGCTAAGCAGGTCGGTGACCGCTGCCGAAACGCACGCGGCGGCGAAGCGATCGGTGTGGCCGACCGTCCAGCTGGTCATGAACCCGCCGTAGGAGTAGCCGGCGACGTAGAGACGCTCGGGGTCGGCCACACCGGTGGAGACGAGGTGGTCGACGGCGCCCATCAGATCTTCGTAGTCGGCTCCACCCCAGTCGCCCACGCAAGCGCCGGCGAACTCCTCGCCGTACCCGTGACTGCCGCGAGGGTTGGGTAGGACCACGACGTAGCCCGCGGCAGCGAGGGACTGGTACAGACCGAGCATGGTTACCTGCGGGTGCCAGCCGTGTGGACCGCCGTGGATCTCGAGGACTGTCGGCGCAGGCCGACCTTTGGAGTGGCCCGGCGGGTAGATGACGAACGATTCGATCCGTCGCCCGTCGCCAGCGTGGTGGCTGGTCCTCCTGACCGGCGCCCACCGCACGGCGCGCAACTCGGCGTTGACGTCGCTGATCCGCCTTTCGTCGGTGCCATCGAGCGCGGCGCAGTAGACCTCGGGTGGTACCGACGCCCACTGGGAGGTGAACGCCAGCGTGGCGTCCGACGTGTGCAGGGCGGTGATCTGGCGGTCGCCGGCGAGGACAGGTGTAGGCCTCGGGTCGTCGAGCGCGCTGCGGTAGACGGCGAGGGTCCCTCGTTCGGCGGCGGTCAGTAGCACCGCGGCGCCGTCTTCGATCCAGGCGTGGGTGGGGCCGGGCGGCCGCAGCAGCCCCCACACCGAGCGGTCGAGGCCAGCACTGAGCGACCGGGGTGCCTGTGGGACTTGGGTCGAGACGACCAGCAGGTGGATGTTCGCGGCCGAGTCCCCTTCCCCGTGTTCGTGGCCGACGTAGGCAATGGTCGTCCCGTCCGGCGACCACAGCGGGGCCGCCGCAGTCCCCCGCCCGCGGGTGAGGCGCTGGGGTCGGCTCCTTGCGCCGACAGTCACCACCCAAACGTCGCGGTGGACCTCGTCGAATCGGGTCGGCGACCGGTCAGAGACGAAAGCAAGCCGGCGTCCGTCGGGCGACCACGCCGGATCGGCGTCGTCCCAGTCTCCGTCAGTGACCTGCTTGGGATCTCCACCGGTGAGGCCGGCGACGAAGATATGGCCGCGACGGTCGTCGAACCAGCCGATGCCGTCGAAGCGGTAGTAGAGCCCGGTCACGACCCGGGGCGCAGACCGTTCCACTGCGCTGCGGTCCTCCGGCTTCTTCCACTCCCCTGTCCGCGCCACGTAGGCGATCCGCTCGCCGTTGGGCGCCCAGACCGGTTGGGAGACGCCGTGCGCGGCCGACGTGAGGGTCCTGGCCTCTCCGCCGTCGAGGGAAGCCACGTGCAATTGCGGCCCGTGGCCGCGCTCGGCGACGAAGGCGAGCCAGCGACCGTCGGGCGACCAACGGGGACTGTTGTCCTCCGGCCCCGTGGTGAATGGCCTCGCGGGTGATGAGCCGTCGGCCGGAGTTACCCAGATCGTCGTCGCCGGCTTGTCGGTCTCCTGGTCGGAGGTGGCGACGACAAATGCCACGCTCGAACCGTCGGGAGACAACCGTGGATCGCTCACCATGCGCAGGCGCCAGAGGTCTTCGGGGACGAACCCTCGCTTGGGCGGCATCGGATCTCTCTCCTCGCCGGGCGGCGGGCGCCGACCGTAAACCGACATTGTTGTCGTTGTCGCATGGGACCATTGCCAAGTGATCGAGGCGTCGGCACCGGTGCGGATCTGCGACAACGGCGGATGGACCGATACCTGGTTCGGCGGACCCGGGCGGGTCGTGAACGTGGCGGTGATCCCCGGCGTCGAGGTCTCGATTCGCCGGACCTCAGGTCCGGACCTGGTGGTGCTGGACGTGGCGACCTTCGGCGCGCGTTATCCCATCGTCCCGGGGGCGTCACGAGCCGCCCGGCATCCCCTGTTGGAGGCGGCCATCGATGCCCTCCCGCCGCCGGGGTCCATCGCCGTGGAGATCAGCGTTCGTTCCGCCATCCCGGCCGGAAGCGGAACGGGAACGTCTGCGGCGGTGGCCGTCGCCTTGCTGGGAGCGTTGGCAGCGGCGCGAGGCGAACAATGTTCACGGCGTCACATCGCCTACGCAGCCCACCGACTCGAGGTGGAAGGCCTCCGCGTAGAGAGCGGGATCCAGGACCAGCTGAGCGCGACGTTCGGCGGGATCAACTACCTCGAGATCGATCCTTATCCGGAGGCCACGGTGGAGCCCCTGCCCGCCTGGGACGAACTCGGCCCCCGACTCACGCTGGTCTTCCTCGGAATGGCTCACGACTCGCCGGCCGTGCACCGGCAGGTCATCGAGGATGTCGGGCGCCACCAGTCGGGGGCGCTTTCCCAGTTGCGCCATGCGGCGGTTGCGGCTCGGGACGCGGTCATCGCCCAGGATCTCGGCGCCTTTGGCCGGGCGATGATCGCCAACACCGAGGCCCAGAAAGCCTTGCATCCGAAGCTTGTAGGTGTCGACGCAACCCGCGTCATAGCGGTGGCGGCCGGGCAACGGGCCGTGGGGTGGAAGGTCAACGGGGCCGGCGGAGATGGCGGCTCGGTCACGATCTTGAGCGCCACCCCGCCCGACAAGCAGGTGCTCGAAGGGCTCGTCGCCGGGTTGGACACGCGCTACCAGGTGCTCCCCATCCAGGTAGCTACTGTCGGACTCCAAGTCCGGGGTGAACTCGGTACGCCCTAGGGTACGGCCATGCATGATTCGGTAACAGTGCACATGGACGCTCCGCCGGAGCGGATCTGGGACCTGGTGAGCGACGTCACCAAGATCGGTCGGTACAGCCCGGAGACGTTCGAGGCCGAATGGCTCGATGGCGCCACTGGCCCGGCGGTGGGCGCCCGCTTCCGTGGCCACGTCAAGCGCAACGGTATTGGGCCCATCTACTGGACGACCTGCACGGTGACTGCCAGCGTGCCGGGCCGCGAGTTCGCCTTCGGAGTGGGCTCCAGTGACAAACCACTCAACGTCTGGCGCTATGAGCTGCAGCCCGCCGGCGAGGGCACGGACGTGACCGAGTCGTTTGACCTCTCCAAGACCGCCATGCTGCGTCTGTACTGGGCGCTCCTGGGCTGGGCCCGAGGCCGGACCAACCGCAACGACATGCGGACCACCCTTGAGCGCATCAAGGCCGAGGTGGAGGGTTAATGAGACTGCCTCTGAGCGCTCTCGGGACCGTGGTCGCCGTTTCCCTTGCCATTCTGTTGGCGGCATGCGGTTCGTCGTCCAAGTCATCAACTGCCGAATCGACGACCACCGCGCCGCCAACCACCGCGTCGACAACCACCGCGTCGGCAACGCCGACCTCGTCTACCACGCCGACCTCGTCGGTGGCGTCGACGTCGACCACGGCGGCCAGCACCGGCAACTTCAACTCGTGTTCTGTGGTCACCCAGGCCGAGGCGGCTAGCGCCATTGCTGGGACCGTGACTCCGGGAGTCCTCGGCAGCGCCACTGTCGAGGGTGGTCTCGCCTGCGTCTTCTACGGGTCCTCGGCGCCCACCCCTAGAGACCCGAACGTGGCCCAAGCAGACTCGGTCCGGGTGGTGGTCGTGGAGGGCCCCGATGCCGTGACCTGGTACACCAACTACAAGTCGAAGGTCAGCGCCCAGTCGATCAGCGGTTACGGTGATCAGGCCTTCTGGGACGGGGACGCCTCGCTGAGCGTTCTCAAAGGCGCCGACTACCTCCGGATCGCCGTCGCCCCGCCCGACGCGGCGCCTTCGTTGACAGACGAGGAGCAGCTCGCCACGGTCATCCTGCCGAAGCTGTAATGGGACAACTCGACGGCCAGGTCGCGCTCATCACGGGCGGGGCCCGTGGGATGGGCCGCAGCCACGCGGTGACTTTCGCCCGCGAGGGAGCCGACGTGGTGCTCCTCGACCGGTGCGAGGATCTGGCCTCCCTCGACTACCCGCTGGCGACGAGCGAGGACCTCGAGGAGACTGCCGGCCTGGTCTCCAAGGAGGGCCGGCGCTGCCTGGCCCGGCAGGCCGACGTACGCGATCCGGGACAGGTGCAGGCGGTGGTGGACGAGGCCAGGCAATCCCTGGGCCGTATCGACATCCTCATCGCCAACGCCGGCATCAGCAGCGGCGGCTCGATCCAGGTCGCCGACGTTGAGCAGTGGAATGACGTGATCGCGACCAACCTCACCGGTGTCTTCAACAGCTTCCGAGCCGTGGCGCCGATCATGATCGAGCAGCGCTACGGCCGCATTGTCGGGATCTCCTCGATGATGGGACGCGGGACCACCGGGGGCGTGGGCGCCTACAGCGCGTCCAAGTGGGGGGTGATCGGCCTGGTCAAGAGCGCCGCTCAGGATCTCGCCGGCTTCGGCATCACCGTCAACGCGGTCGCTCCGGGCACAGTCGACACGCCGATGGTCCGCAACGACGCTCTGGCTCGCAAGGTCCGCCCCGACCTCGCCAACCCCACCCTCGAGGACGCGGCGGCGTTCCTCGGCCTGCTCCACGTCCAGCCGGTTCCGATCCTCCCTCCGTCCGATGTCAGCGCGGCCATCCTGTTTTTGGTGGGGGCCGGCGCCGGCCATATCACCGGCGCGGTCATCGACGTCAGCGCCGGCGCGTCCGCGCGGGTTACGGCGTGACCGCGAGCTTTTGGGTGCGGTTGACCAACTTGGGTGCTTACGACCATCGAACCGAGGGTCCAACGCACCCAAACCGGCTATGCGCACCCAAAGCGAGATAGTTGACATCAGTCAAACAACGGCGTAGCCTCTATCCGTAAGGAGGGATGTCCATGAGCACGACCTGGGACACGATCGACCGGTACGTGGTGATCTCTGCCGATACCCATGCCGGGGCGGAGATGCGCGAGTACAAGCAGTACCTGCCTTCCCGGTACCACGAGGAGTTCGAGCGCTGGGCGGCGACCTACATCAGCCCGTTCGACGACCTCATGATCGCCACCGCCAAACGCAATTGGGACAGCGAGTTCCGCATGGCCGAGGTCGATGCCGACGGCGTATCGGGGGAGATTCTGTTTCCCAACACCGTGCCTCCCTTTTTTCCTACCACTCCTAACATCACCATCAGCCTGCCGCGTACCCGCGAGGAGCTGGAGCTGCGCTGGGCCGGGGTCCAGGCCCACAACCGGTGGCAGGTCGACTTCACCTCCTTGGCGCCGACCCGCCGGCGGGGCCTGATCCAGATCTTCCCCCACGACATCGACCTGGCCTTGGCCGAAATCCGCTGGGGCGCCGAGCAGGGCTGCTTCGGCGGCGTGCTGATCCCCGCGGTCTCGCCCGGGGACCCCGTGGTCGAGCCGTTGTTCCACACCCGCTATGAGCCCGTCTGGGCCTTGTGCCAGGACCTCGACATCAGCGTGGTCCAGCACAGCGGCGCCGGCAGCCCCGAGATGCCGATGGACCAGCCGGCCTCCAACGCGGTGCTGATCACCGAAATGGTCTCCTGGGCGCACCGCACGATCCCTCATCTGATCCTGGCCGGGGTGTTCGAGCGGTACCCCCGGCTGCGGTTCGTCCCAACCGAGCAGGGCACCATGTTCGTGCGGATGCAGCTGGGCATGCTCGACGCCATGGTGCCGACCATGAAGTCGTCCGCCGGCAACCGGACCTACGGCATGTTCGGCGGATCGTCGGTCGACGAGCTCACCCTCAGCGCGACCGAGTACGTCCGGCGCAACTGTTACTTCGGGGCCAGCTCTTTCTCACCCATGGAGTCGAGCATGGTCGACTTTCTCGGCGAGGACCACCTCATGTGGGGGAGCGACTACCCCCACGAGGAGGGCACCACTCCCCATACCCGCGAGGCGTTGCGCTGGGCTCTGTTCGACCAGCCGGTGGCGCGCTGCCGCAAGCTCCTGGCCGGTAATGCGGCCCGGGTGTACGGGTTCGACCTGGAGGCGCTGACTCCCATCGCCGAGAAGATCGGACCCCTGGTGGCGGAAACCCATACCGCGCTCGGCGACACCGGTTACCGGGCCCCGTGGGCGTTCGGGGGACGTCCGTTCGAGGGCGGCCTGGCTCTCGCTCGCCTGGCGCCGGCCCGCAGTTCGGCGACCTAGCCGGCACGACCCGGACCCCCGGAGCCTTCGCCCGGCGCCGGGACGGCGCGCGGTGATGGTGACAGCATGCACAAAAGGTGAAACGATGCTGATGTGAACGCCTCGGATCAATCCCGTCCTGACGCCACCACCGGGGCATTTGAGGCCGAGGGAGCCTCGGCCAAGTGGGGGGGAAGCCCCTTCCCCCCGATCGCCGATTACGCCTTCCTGTCCGACTGCGAGACCACCTGCCTGATTGCGCCGAGCGGGGCGGTGGAGTGGATGTGCGTGCCGCGGCCCGACTCACCGTCGGTCTTCAGCGCCATCCTCGACCGCAGCGCCGGCTCCTTCCGACTCGGGCCCTACGACGAGATGGTCCCCGCCGCCCGCCGCTACCTGCCTGGCAGCCTGATGCTCGAAACCACCTGGCAGACCCGCACCGGCTGGCTCATCGTCCGCGACACCCTGTGCATGGGGCCGTGGCACAACCTCAGCGACCGGTCCAAGACCCACCGTCGCTCGCCCACCGACTACGACGCCGAGCATTGCCTGCTGCGCACCGTCAAGTGCGTGAGCGGCACGGTGGACCTGTCCATGACGTGCGACCCGGTGTTCGACTACGGGCGGGTCGAGCCCGACTGGACCTATGAGGGCGACGGGTACGGTCAGGTGGTCGCTTCTGGTGCCGGCTCCGGGGTCAAGCTGCGAATCACCACCGATCTCCGGCCCGGCATCGAGCGCCGCGGGCTCAACGCCCGCACCCGCATGGTCGAAAACGACACTCACTTCGTGGCCCTGTGCTGGTCCCCGCTGCCGGCGCCGATGACGATGGACGAAGCCACCGAACGCATGAACCGCACCGCGGAGTTCTGGCGACAGTGGATCACGCTCGGCGACTTTCCCGATCACCGGTGGCGCAGCTACCTGCAGCGCAGCGCCCTCACCCTCAAAGGCCTCACCTTCGCACCGTCGGGCGCCCTGATGGCGGCGGCCACGACGAGCCTGCCAGAGACGCCGCACGGCGAGCGCAACTGGGACTANNACGACTTCTTCTACTTCATCGCGGATGTTTGCCGGGACGGCCAGGCCCTGCAAGTCATGTACGGGGTCGGTGGCGAACACGAGCTGACGGAGGAGACCCTTCCCCACCTGTCGGGCTATGAGGGGGCGTGGCCGGTCCGAATTGGCAACGCCGCCTACAGCCAGAAGCAGCACGACGTGTGGGGGGCGGTGCTCGACTCGGTGCTACTGCACGCCCGGTCCCGGTCGCAACTGCAGGAGTCCTTTTGGCCGATCCTCAAGCAGCAGGTCGAGTGCGCCGCGGAGCACTGGGAGGAGCCCGACCGCGGCATCTGGGAGGTGCGGGGCCAGCCGCAGCACTTTACGTCGAGCAAATTTATGTGCTGGGTGGCGATGGACCGGGGGGCCCGCCTCGCCCGCATGTACGACGAGCCGGTGTACGCGGAAAAATGGCAGACCCTCGCCGACCAGATCCACGCGGACATCTGCAAGAACGGCGTGGACAAGCGGGGGGTCTTCGTGCAGAGCTACGGATCAGAGGCGCTCGACGCGTCGTTGTTGCTCCTGCCGCTGCTGCGCTTCTTGCCGCCGGAAGATCCGCGCATCCGGGCCACCGTGCTGGCCATCGCCGACGAGTTGACCTACGAGGGCCTGGTCCTGCGCTACCGCGTCGAGGAGACCGACGACGGCCTCGAGGGCGAGGAGGGGACGTTCACCATCTGCTCCTTCTGGCTGGTCTCGGCGCTGGTCGAGATCGGCGAGGTGGAGCGAGGGAAGCGCCTGTGCGAGCGCCTGTTGTCGTACGCCAGCCCTCTGGAGCTGTACGCCGAAGAACTGGATCCGCACACCGGCCGCCACCTCGGCAACTTCCCGCAGGCGTTCACTCACTTGGCCCTCGTCAACGCGGTCATGCACGTCATCCGGGCCGAGGAGGCTACGGCTGGGCTCATCACCGTGCACGGAGTGCCGACAGACCCCTGGACGGCGTCCGACACCACCGACGGCCACCCGACCGCTGACGAGCCCTTACCCAGCGGGCCGGACGAGTAACCAGCTCGATCGCGTGAGGGCCGGCGCCGGCGTTGGGCCGGCCTGGCGGTGGGTCCGGCCCGGCGCCCACCCGGCCCGGCCCGGCCCGGCGGCACCCGGCTCAGCCCGGGCGGGTTGGTCGGCCGGGCGGGTTGGTCAGACGGCAGGCCGGGAGCCCGCTAGAGCCATCCTGCTCGGACCGCCACACCGGCCCCGCCGGCCCCGGCGCCGGCCCCGGCCGGAACGGCCACATCGGCAGGCGCTTGGCCGAGTTCGCCGGCCCGTACCCGCTCCAGCAGCCCGGCGACGACGGTGGCGATCTCAGCCGCGGCGTCGGCCAAATGGCGGGCGTCCTCCGGCCCGACCTCGCTGGCTTCGATGTCTGCGCCGGCGAGAAGGTCAGGTAGGGCCGCGAGGCGGTTGGCGAGCCATCCGATGGGATCGTCGGTCAGGTCCTGGTCGAACTGCCGTCGTCCCGGCTCCCAGCCCCGGAAGTGGGGATGGTGGTGCGTTCGGTCGTGGCTCCCCGGTGGCCCCGCCACTGATTCGAGCAGGTCCGCCCGCCACACCGGCCGATCGATGACGATGGGCTGGGCCGCGTACATCGAGCCGGTGAGCGGGGGGCGGTCCAGCAGGCGGACCTCCAGCCGGACCCCCCGTTCGGCTCCCTCCTGCCCAGGTGCCGGATCGGGGTCCACAAAGTACAGGTCGCCGGCGACGACGCCGACACGTTCGAATCCCCACGCGTAGAGCATGTAGTCAGGTTACGCCGCCCGGTTGTCCACCGAACGTCCGGCCGCGTGGTATCACCGAGGAGTGCGAATCCTGGTCACCAACGACGACGGCATCGATTCCGAAGGCCTGCACGTGCTGGCTCGGGCCATGGCCGAACACGGCGACGTGACGATCGTGGCGCCCGACGACGAGTACTCGGGCGCCAGCGCCGCCCTGGGCGCGTTGCACCGGATCCACCCGGAGGTGCACCAGATGCGGGTGGAAGGGGTCGCCGAGGGGTGGGCGGTCAGCGGGCCGCCGGCGCTCTGCGTCATGTTCGCCCGGCTCGGCGCTTTTGGGCCCCCGTTTGATCTGGTCGTCGCCGGCATCAACCCGGGGGTCAACGTGGGCCGGTCCGTGTACCACTCGGGCACCGTCGGCGCAGCCCTCACCGCCCGGGCCGGCGGAATCAGCGGGGTGGCGATCAGCCAGGCCGTCCGGGGGTTCGGTGTCGAAGGGCAGGGTTGGGACGAGATGCTGACCGGTCAGTGCTGGCAGAGCGCCGCCACCGTGGCCAGCGTTGTGGTCGGAGCGGTGGCGGCCGGTGCGACGGGCTCGCCGATAGTGGGCAACGTCAACATTCCGAATCTGCCCGTAGACGAGATCGCCGGCTGGCGCCACACCACTATCGGCCGCATACCCCCCCGGGTGATCTCCGAGGCGACCCTCGAGCCGAAGGTCGGCCACCCGGGCACCTTCCGGGTGGCCATGAAGTGGGGGGACGCGGTGTCGTTGCCCGATGGCACCGACGGCGGCGCGATAGAACGGGACCAGGTGTCGGTGACCCTGCTCGGCACCCTCTCCGATGTGCGGACGGCGCGCGACGGCTCGGCCGAGGCCGCCACCGAGGTAGCAATCACCAAAGCGCTCGACGGGCTGCTGGGAACTGCCTGAGTGCCCGCCCGCGGCCCCTGCGCCTACGACCCCCCGACGCCCATGGCGTGGTCGAACTGTCGGGCCGCCTGGTTACCCGCCTGGAGGTCCCGCTCCGCCTCCCCCAATTGAGCCGGGTTGTGGCTGGTGATGGCTTGGATGATCTCGGCGGACTCGTTGGCGTAGTCGTTGAGCATCTCGCGCCACGGCACGGTGGCGGTCCCCCCTGGATTGGGGAGGCTGGCGGCCGCCAATGCGTCGGTGTGGAACCGGCGCCAGTCGGTCAGCCATTTGTTGGCGTTGCCGCCGTTCGTCGGGTTGTCGGCTTGCAGGGCTCGCTGGTCTCGGTTGAGGGTGTTGATGGTGGACTGGTGGCGCCCCAACCAGGTCGAACGGGACGGCGCGCTCAGTTGTGCCACGAGCACCACGATCACGACGAGGAGGGCTGCCACGCCGGCCACGATCGGCCATCGGATGAAGGGCGGCGGCGTGTAGGAACCGGACGCCACCAGTGCCGGCCAGGGGGGACCGGACACCGCGGCCGGGTCCGGCGGGGCCCATCCGGGGAACTGGGATCGCACGGCTCCATAGCGCGGTGACTGGTTGGGATCTGCCTCCCATGGCGAGGACCCAGGAGGCGCGGACGCCGGCATGCCGGTGTTGAGAGCGACCGCCCACGGGTCGGGCGGCGGTAGGGCACCTGGCGGTGGTGGTGGCGGCGGCGGTGTCACCCACGTGGCCGCCAGACCGGGCCGAGGCAACGGCGGCATCACCCACGGATCTCCTGGTCCTGGCGGTGCGTCGACATCCGCGTCGGGTTCCGTCGGCTCCCGGCCGCTGTCGCTCATCGCGGCCCCCGTTGGCTCGCCTGCGGTTCGGGCCCGATCGCTGGTTCCGGCACGATCGCTCCTCAGGCCTCGAAGGCGAAGGGCGGGTAGACGTCTGTCACCAGCAAGGAGTAGGCCCGCAGTCGGGTCACCCACCGTATCCAACCGAGGGCGAAGCGCCGCATCCCGTCCGGCCACTGGCCCGTGATCAGGACCGCAAACCAGGCTACGACCAGCACGAAGAACGCGCCCAGGCTGACGAAGAAGAGCACGATGTACTGCGGGGTGGCCAGGAGGACGCGCCACAACACGGTGAGCCGGTTGCGTTGCAGGGGGCGAGCGCAGTACAGGATCGCGGGATAATCGCCTGGGTCGACGTGGCCGGCCGGGGGAGCGAAGCTCGGGTAGGGCTCGGTCCACCCCAACAGGTAGGCATCGATCCGCCAGCGGTAGCGCAGGACGCCCATGACGTAGTCGCTCCAGCTGTCGGGGAGCCGCCCCGTGGACAGGATGGCGAACCAGCCGGGGATCACCACCACGACCACACCGAGTGAGAGCACGAAATGCCACAACAAATGGGGCATGACGAGCAGCCCGTTGACGAGCGGCCGCCATCTGGCGACTTCCGCGGGGCTGGTGACGTCGATGTTGAGCGGGTGGATGCCCGGCACGGTCGTTCGTTCCTTCGATCGGGCGGCAGGAGCGACGCTAGCGCTCAGTGTTCACGCCGAGGTGACTGCCCGCCGCTCGGCGGGAGCGCGAGGGGAGCGCTCAGCGGAAGACGGCGGTGGCGATCACTTGGCCGTCGGCGCCGACCAGCCGGGCCTCGACCATGCCGGTGAGGCCGGCCCGGTCCGGCGCCCCCCACGATCCGCTACCGCCGACGAGGTCAAAGGTCCCGAGCCGGGTGATGCTCCCGTCCTTCCCGACGAGTTCGCATGTCACCCTCTCGGCCCCTGTCGCCCCGTCTACCGTCATGCTCAACCACGGCGGGCTACCGCGGTAGGCGTAGACGTCGCCGACGTCGCGGGACCCCTGGTGGAAGTCGGCCGTCAGGATGATCCGCTCGTCGTGATGGCTGGATGTCCGGCCCGCGAACCAGCCGAGGGCACCGAAGACCAGGGCGGCGGCCGCAGCGGCCGCGGCTGCCGCGACGAACAGCCGGGAGCGGGGTCTGACCATGCTCCGGCTGCGTCGGGCGGCCCGGGCGGTACGGGTGGCCCCGGCGGTACGGGTGGCCCCGNNCCCGCCGGTCGAAGCCGAGCGGTGGCTCCGTGCCCGGGACCAGTTCGAGCAGCCGGGCCCGCACGGTGGACATGGCGTCGACCTCGCGTTGGCAGGCGGGGCAGTGGGCGAGGTGGGCGGCTATGGCGGCGCGCTCAGCCGGTTCCAGGATGTCGAGGGCGAACTCCGGCGCCGCCTCGCGCACCTCAGCACAAGTAGGTTCGATCATGGCTTCACCCGCTCCGGGTCGAGCGCCACGCGGAGCTTGCCCATGGCCGCCCGGATCCTCGTCTTGGCGGTTCCCAGCGGTATCCCGTCGGCATCGGCCACCTCCTGGGCGGTCATCCCGTACACCCCGGCCATGACCACGGCCCGGCCCTGCTCGAGGGGGAGGCCACCGATGGCGGCCCGCAACTCGGCGGCGGCCTCGGCGCGCAGAGAGCGCCGTTCGGGTTCGTCGGTACCGGGGGCCAGCAGTCGGATGAGGTCGGTAGGGTCCACCGGGGTCGGTTTGCGGGCCCGGACGCTGTCGATGGCCAGATTGTGGGCGATGGTCGTCAGCCAGGCCCGAACCGATCCCCGGCCGGCGTCGAAGCTGGATGCCCGCCGCCAGGCTCGCTCGAAGGTCTGCTGGGCGACGTCCTCGGCGAGACCTGGATCACCAACCACGGCCAAGGCCACGCCGAAGACGTGGCGCTGGAAGCGCCGCACGAAAGCCAGGCCCACCTCCGATCCACCGCTCGCCAAACCGGCCAAGAGTGCTTCATCGGCCATACGTTCGGCAGGGAGACCGATGCGAGCCACAACAGATAATACGAACGCGACCAGCCTGTCGATTGGTCCGGCGGCAAAAATGTGGACGTATGGCTTCCTTTTCCTCGTCTTCGTCGTCCGCCGGACCCTTCGGCTACGAACTGCACACGTGATCGGAAACCGTACGCATGCTCGCTAGTCACGTCCGGACTTGGCGCGCGGCCCCGGAGATGCTGGCCGGCCGACTCCTCGGGGCCGGCCTGCTCGCCTGGATGGCGTGGATTCACCTGCACCTGTGGAACGAGGGGTACAAGCACATTCCGAGCATCGGCAATCTGTTCGTGCTCAACTTCATCGTGGGCGTGCTGCTCGCCCTGAGCTTGCTCGCAGCCCCCCTGCGCTACCTCGCCGTGGCGGCCGGAGCCGGCGCCCTGATGGTGGCTGGCACGTTGGGCTCGCTCATCATCAGCATCAACATCGGCCTCCTGGGCTACCGCGAGTCCTCCCACGCCCCCTTCGCCCACCTCAGCTTGTTTGTCGAAGCGGCGGCCCTGGTAGTGCTCGTGGCCACGGCCGGGCGCGGCGTCAGCCGCTCTTTGGGCACCCGTTCCGGTTCGGTCGGAGCGACAACCGCAGGCTAACCTCCCCCGCCTGCGGGGTATCGACCTTGATCCAGGTGCCGCCGCCCTGGACGCCCGGCGGGGCAGGGGCCGGGGTCACGCAACCGACTCCCGATGTCACTTCCCAGTCAGCGCTGTAGTGGTCCCTCACCAGCACCGAGCCGGGCTGCGGGGTGGCCACGACTACCCGGTCGCCGCTCTCGCTGACCAGATACGCCGGCGCGGCCACGATGCCGGTGCTGCCCTCGACCTGGAAGAGACGCCAGTCCGCGGAGCGCCACACCAGCCGCAAGCCTGGGACCCCCGCGGCGACGAGGCGGGCCTCCGCCACCCCCGAGTAGTCGAGCGGGGCGTCGGCCAGGGCCACGAATCGGACCCCGTTGTCGAGTAGCCAGGCCCGATACGAGGTGGCGTCCAGGTCGGCGGCATCCCGGTAGAACAAGGGGTTTTCGGCCACGTCGAGCTGGCGTTCCCAGCCGCGGGCCAGCGGCATGACGGGAGCCACGTACACCGACTCCCAATGGAACTTGGTCGGAACCACTTCGACCCGGCCGGCCGGGCCGGCGGCGGCGAGTTGAGTCAGCTCCGCGTCCAGCGGAGCGAAGAAGGCCTGGTGGGTCGAGGGTTGGCCCGGGTTGGTTGTCATAGCCCCCCAGGCGGGGACCCACTGGGATAGCACCAGCGGCACGGCCACGAGCGGCAGGACGAGCCGCCGGCCCAGATGGCGCCGGGGCCACAGAAACGCCACGGCGAGGGGTACGGCCAGGACGTCCTCGATCCGCCCGATGTTGCCGCCGACGGCGGACGGGACGGCCTCCGAGGCGGTGGCGGCGGCGCAGTACACCAACACGCCGGTCCGCACAGACGGGTAGCGCCGGCCCGCGAGGAGCCACAGGCTGCCGGCGACGATCATCTCCCAGCCGTAATCGACGAGGGGATAGGGCATGATCCCCTGACCGGGAAAAAGGATGGCGGAGACGCCGGTCGGCAACCCTCCGGCCAGTATCACCACGCCGGCCCGGACCAGACGGCCTGGTTGGCGGCTGGCGGGCCACCGGGACAGGGCCCACCCCGCCATGGCAATCATGACGAAGGCGCCCGCCAGCGGGCTGGTCAGGGACGCACCGAGGGCCAGAACCGCCGCCGCGGCCCACCGGTTGCGGCTGGCCGCCCAGCAGGCACAAAGCCCCAGTGCCTCGCCGGCCAGGAACGGCAGTTGACCGATGGCGCTCTGCGCCGCCGTCCCCACCGCGAACACGATCGCCGCGGGCCGGCCGCCGGATCCCAGGTGGGTGACGGCCAGACGGTCGAAGGCCAGCGCCGCTACCGCCGCCGCGGTCACCGTCACGGCCGGTACCCCGACCAGGCCGGCGATGGCCGGGAAGAGCACGCTGTAGCTGAGGGTGAAGTGTCCGCCAAACCACTGGGTGTCCCAGAGCGTCAAGCCATTGGCCCGGAAGCTCGCGATCCGGTAGAGCTGGGCCGGCAGGTCCATCCCCCGCCAGCCGAGGATCAGCCCGAGTCCTACCACCGCCGCCGCCAGCAGGGGCACCGGCGAGAGCAGCGGCAGCCGGCGGGCTGGCGCGCCGCCTGAGGTCGGGGAGACCAGCGCCGCTACGGACACGAGTCCCTTGGACAACCAGGGGGCCAGCACCGCCAGCCGCTCGGTGTGAGGTGCGGCACCGCGCCGGTCCTCACCCCGCGATCCCGCCACGAGAAGTCGTGGGCACCCGGCGATTTTAGCCGCCCGACCTTTCTGATTCGGCGCGCCCGGCGTGGACGCCGGTCCTCAGGCGACGGCGTTGGCGTCGCAGATCGTCTAGATTGGTTCATTCACGCAGGGGCTGCGTCGCGCTCAAGTGGCGGCGCTCGGCGTTCGAAGATCATGGCATGAGCGCGTGGAGGGAATCTGGTGACGACCGCCCGGACTCAGATCGTTCGGAGCCCGTTTGTCATACCGTCGCTCCGAGTCGGCTCCGGGCCGTGTGGACGATGGGTCGAGCTGCGTTCCCCGCCATCGCGGTCGCGACTCTTATCCCCCTCGCCCTCTTCTACCTGACCCTGGCGGCGGGCACGATGTTCTGGGCTATCGGGGTGTCGGTCGTCTACGCCTACGGGTGCGCGGTCCTTCAGTACTGCCGGCGCCGGCGAGTGTCCGGGATGCTGCTGATGACCGTCCTCATGGTGACCGTGCGAGCCGTGTCCGTGGCCGCGTCCGGTACCGCCATGTTGTACTTCGCCATCCCCGTGGCCGAGACCGCCGTGTTCGCTCTCATGTTCTTGGCGACCATGCGGACTCGTCAGCCGCTCATCGTGCGCCTGATGCGGGATCTGGTGCCCCACCTGGCCGACGATCTGGCGGATAGGCAAGGCCTCATCAAGGGCTTGTCGTTGATCTGGACGGCCACCTACCTGGCCAGCGGAGCTACCGCTTTGGCCCTGCTCGCCACCGTTCCCCTGCCCGTCTATCTGGGGGCCCACCAGCTCGCTGGTTGGTGTTGGGTCGGGGCCGGTATGGCCCTGTCGGTCAGCGTGTGCCGGCGAAGCGGTGACGGAGGGTTCCTGAAGGCGGCTCTGGCCGGCCGGCCGGTTCAGCTGCCCGGGCCGAGGGCGGGCGGCATGGTGGAGTTGGCGGCGGCCGCCTAGCAGGGTGGCGGCCGGGGCGGGCGCCGGGCGGCCCTCGGCCCGAGCCCTTCTAGGCCACGATCGACTGGTAGACGAGTTGCTTGAGTTGCGAGCGGATCGGGTGGGTGCTCGACGGCAGGAGCTGGGTAAAGAACAGGACCGTGAGGTCCTCTTCCGGAGCCACCCAGAACGCGGTGCTGTAGGCCCCACCCCAGCCGTACTCACCCGGCCCGCAGAGCACCTTGCCTGCCGCCGGATCGGTCACCACTGACACCCCGAGCCCGAAGCCCACTCCGTCGAACGTGGTCTCGGCGAACAAGGGCCGCCCGAACTGCTCGAGGTCTGCCCCTCCGGGGAGCTGGTTGCGGGTCATGTAAGCAACCGTCCGGGGTGACAAGAGACGGACTCCCTCGAGGTCGCCGCCCCCCCGCATCATCAGCGCGAAGCGGTGGTAGTCCCGGGCGGTGCCGACCAACCCGCCCCCACCGGACCACATCGGCGGCCGGCGCAGGAAGAAGCTGCCATCGATAGCGATGGCCGGCAGATGGGCTCCCGCGGGGTTGGCGGCGTAGGTAGCGGCCAGGCGTTCCGCGGCGGACCCCTCCGGCGCCCAGAAGGCGGTGTCGGTCATGCCGAGGGAATCGAAGATCCGGGTCTGGAAGAACTCTTCGAGGGTCTGGCCGGATACGACCTCGACGAGCCGGCCCAGCACGTCGGTCGCGACCGAGTAGTTGAACTCCGTCCCCGGTTCGAACAGGAGCGGCAAGCCAGCCCAGGCTGCACAGCAGCCCGCCAGGTCCAGGTCCGGCGGGGTGCCCCACTCGAAGCCGGCCGCCCGGTACAGGGCGTCCACGGGGTGGGCGTAGTGGAAGCCGTACGACAGGCCGGCGGTGTGGGTCAGCAAGTGCCACACCCGGATGGGCTCAACGGCAGGGCGGCTCTCCACCTTCGCCCCGAAGCCAGAGCGGTATACCCGCATGTCCGCGAAGGCCGGGATCCACCGCTCCACCGGATCCTTGAGCTCGAAGGCCCCCTCTTCGTAGAGCATCATGGCCGCGACAGAGGTGATGGGCTTGGTCATGGAGGCCAACCGCCAGAGGGTGTCGACCTCGACCGGCAGGGACTGCTCGCGGTCGCGCTGCCCGTAGGTGCTCAGATGGGCCACCCGGCCTCCCCGGCTCACCAGGATCAGCCACCCTGGCAGCCGCCCGTCATCGACGTAACGGCGAAAGTGCCGATCGAGGCGCCCCAGCCGTCCACTGTCGAGACCAACTTCGGCGGCCTCGACCTCAACCTGTAACTCGCCCATGAGCGCCGTCAAGCCGGGGCGCCGGTGGCGCGCGCCGGAGTGTGGCGGACGTCGTCGGGCCGCAGCGCCCGGGTCCACGCGGCGAACTCCAGGCAGATCCCGTCCGGGTCGAAGAAGTAGACCGACTTAACGAACACGCCGGGCTGCATCGTCGGGGCCACGCCCCATTCGCTGTCGTCGTGGTGCATCACCTCGGTGCACTCGACGCCGCGCTCGCGCAGGCGCTCGACGTAGCCGTCGATGCGATCTGCGGGGACGTTGAACGCCACGTGATTCATCGAGCCGACCGCGGAGGTGATCTCGCCGACACCCGGCAGGTCCGCAGGTGCGGCTACTCCCGGCGCCGGCGGCGGGGCGCCGGGAAACCAGAAGAAAGCCAGGCAGTCCCCGTTGCCGATGTCGAAGAAGAAGTGCTGGCCCATGTCCATCGGAAGCTCGATGGTCTTGACCAGTGGCATCCCGAGCGTCTCCTGGTAGAAGTCGACGGTGCGGGCCATGTCGCTGCACACCAGGGCCAGGTGATTGACACCGTGCAGCTCGAAAGTTCGTTCATCCCCCATGGTCGCCAGCCTAGGCGCTTTCGGGCGGCAGCCACGCCGGGTCGGCCACCAGGAGCCGGTCGCGGGCGTCGGCCCGCAGCGCTTGGCGCACGCTGGGATCATCGCCGACTCGCCCATCTCGGATGGCCTCCGCCAAGGCGGCGTCATCGGCCAGGCCCAGGGGTTCCAGGCGGGCGAGGTGGGACTCCAGCTGGGCCGATCCCAGCTCCAACTCACGCCCGACGATCTCCAAGGCGTGCCGCCGATCGTCTTGCTCCAGGGGCAGGTCGCCACTGACCTTTAGTGCTTTAGTGCACTCTGCCGCCCATCGTCCGCCCAGGATTGGCAGACTGGGGGACGATGCGGATTCTCATCGTCGAGGACGAGAGCTCCATGGCCAGATCCCTGGCGAGCGGTCTGGCCGGCGAGGGCTACACGGTCGACGTCGCCGTGGACGGCCTAGAAGGGCTGGCGAGGGCGATCGCGGAGCCCTACGACGCCATCATCTTGGATCTGATGCTGCCGAAGCTCAACGGTTACGCCGTCACGGCTGCCCTCCGCGATCGAGGTACCCGGGTCCCGGTGCTCATGCTCACGGCCAAGCAAGGGGAGTTCGACCAGACCGAAGCGCTCGACACCGGCGCTGACGACTTCCTGTCCAAACCCTTCTCCTATCCCGTCTTGCTGGCCCGCTTGCGAGCGCTCATCCGACGGGGCGGGTCCCCGCAAGGGGCGGTGCTCGGGCACGGCGACATCCGACTTGACACCCGGGAGCACCGCTGCTGGCGCGATGGGGAAGAGGTGGCCTTGACCGCGCGGGAGTTCGCGCTGCTCGCCTACCTACTGCACCGCTGCGGGGAACCGGTGTCGAAGGGCGAGCTGCTGCAACACGTGTGGGACTCCGTCGATGAGCGCGACGCCAATGTGGTGGAGGTGTACATCGGTTATCTGCGTCGGAAGCTCGATCGACCAGGCGAGCCCTCCCGTATCGAGACGGTGAGGAGCGCCGGGTATCGCTTGTCCGGTCCGACTCTGGCGACGATCGCCAGCATTAGCCATGGCTAGATCGACCGCCGGCTGGGTGGTCCGCCGCTTCTCCGGCGTCCGGGTCCGCGTCACGGTCGCGGCGGTTCTGGCTGTCGCCTGTGCCCTAGGTGCGTCAGCCGCGATCGTGGATGTGACGCTGCAGCACGACCGGCACAACGTCCTGATGACGACCGCCCAGGTCCAGGCTCGGGAAGTCGTCGCCCTCAACTCGGACCTCACCAAGCCCCTGGACATACCGCCGAGTTCCAACCTCGAATCGGGTCTGCTCCAGGTCCTCCACAACGGGCGCGTGCTTGCCGCCAGTCGTCTGCTCAGCCATATGCCGCCGCTTTGGTCGCCCGGTGATCCGCTGATCCAGAACGATGTGGGCGACGCGTTCGGACCGGCCGGCGACGTGCACGTCGTGGCGGTGCCCGTCACCGTGGGTAGACAACCAGCGACCGTGGTGGTGGTCGCGTCTCTGGCTCAGTACGACCGGAGCGTCGGATCGGTCCGCCAGCTCCTCGAGATCGGGCTGCCGATCTTGCTGGCCGTGGTGGGTCTCATCTGTTGGTTCATGGTCGGTCGGGCGTTGCGCCGTATAGAGTCCCTGCGCCGGGAGGTCGCAGAGGTTGCCACCAAATCGGGCGAGCACCGGGTGGCCGACCCGCTCACCGATGACGAAGTGGGCCGGTTGGCCCGCACCCTCAACTCGATGCTCGACCGGTTGGAGGCCTCCTCGGTTCGCGAGCGCCGGTTCGTCGCGGACGCCTCCCATGAGCTGCGTTCGCCGATCGCCAACATCCGCACGGCCCTCGAAGTGGCATTGCATCGCCCGGAGGCCGCCGACTGGCCCCGTGTCGCTGGCGAGGTACTCGTCCAGGACAGCCGGATGGCGCTGCTTGTGGATGAGCTTCTTCTGCTGGCCCGCTCGGACGAGGGTCAGCTGGCCCCCGCTGCGGAGGCGTGCGACCTACTGGCGGTGGCTCGGTCTCTCGTGGCCTCGGGCGACTACGCGGTAGGTCCCCTCACCGTCAGGGTCAGTGGGACCTCGATCCCCGTGCTCATCCCCGAGCCCTACTTGGAGCGCATCGTCGGCAACTTGGTCGACAACGCTCGCCGGTTCGCGCTCTCACGAGTCGATGTTGTCGTCGGCCGACGCGGCCAGAACGCCATACTCCGCGTCACTGACGACGGGCCGGGTGTTGCTCCCGCGGAACGGGACCGCGTCTTCGAGCGCTTCGTCCGCCTCGACGAGGCCCGAGACCGAGAGAACGGCGGTTTCGGTCTCGGTTTGGCCATCGTGGGCGACCTGTGCCGGGCCTATGGCGGCACCATCAAAGTGGGCGACGCCAAGCCGGGAGCGATTTTCTCCGTCCAGTTTCCTGTCGCGCCCATAACGCCGGATCGCGACCACGGTGCCGTAGCGCCGGAGGGTCTCCTCGAGCCGGCTCACCGCTAGCTGCTAAGCCGTGTCGATTCCGGCGGCACCTTCCAGCCCGAGCGCGGCGATGCTGACCTGGCGCATCTCCACCTTGCGGATCTTGCCGGTGACGGTCATAGGGAACTCCTCGACGATCCGCACATAACGAGGGATCTTCTGGTGGGCGATGCGCCCCTCGCAGAACTCTCGCACGGCGGCCGCATCCAACGGCGCGGCACCCGGCCGTAGCCGGATCCACGCCATGAGCTCCTCTCCGTAGCGTTCGTCGGGCACCCCGATGACCGCCACGTCCTCGATATCGGGATGGCCGTAGAGAAACTCCTCGATTTCGCGCGGGTAGACATTTTCCCCGCCCCGGATCACCAGATCCTTTATACGCCCGACGATGTTGACGTAGCCGTCCTCGCGCATGACGGCCAGGTCGCCGGTGTGCATCCAGCCCGCGGCGTCGATGGCCTCGACGGTCCGCTCCGGTTCGTCCCAGTAGCCGAGCATCACCGAGTAGCCGCGGGTGCAGAACTCCCCGGTCTCACCGACGGGAAGAACCAGCCCCGACGCCGGGTCGATCACCTTGATCTCGACGTGCGGCATGGCCCGTCCCACGGTGGCCGTGCGCCGCTCTAGGTCGTCGTCGGCTCGGGTCTGGGTCGACACCGGCGACGTTTCGGTCATGCCGTAGGCAATCCCTACCTCCGCCATGCCCATCTCGGTGATGACCCGCTTCATGACCTCGACCGGGCACGGCGAGCCGGCCATGATCCCGGTGCGCAGGGACGTGAGGTCGTAGCCAGCGAACCCCTCGACGCCCAACTCGGCGATGAACATCGTCGGGACCCCGTACAGCGAAGTGCACCGCTCGCCGGCGACGGCAGCCAAGGTGGCGGCCGGGTCGAAGAGCGGGGCCGGGATCACGATGGTGGACCCGTGGGAAGTGCACCCGAGGTTGCCCATCACCATCCCGAAGCAGTGGTAGAAGGGGACGGGCAGGCACACCCGATCGGCCTCGGTGTAACCGAGGAGGGAACCCACGAAGTAGCCGTTGTTGAGGATGTTGTGATGGGAAAGAGTGGCCCCCTTGGGGAAGCCCGTCGTCCCCGAGGTGTACTGGATGTTGATGGGGTCGTCAAAGGCCAGGGTGGCGCCCACGCGCTCCACCGACTCAGCCTCGACCGAAGCTCCGGCCGCCTCCAACGCGTCCCAGGACGCCTCGCCGATGTACATCACGTCCCGTAGGTCGTCCAAAGCCGACCGGACCTGTTCGACCATCGACCGGTAGTCGCTGGTCTTGTGCACCGTGGCGCTGACCAAGGTGCGCACGCCGGCCTGGCGCAGAACGTACTCGAGCTCGGTCACCCGGTAGGCCGGGTTGATGTTGACGAGGACGGCGCCGATGAGGGCGGTGCCGTACTGCACCGCAACCCACTCGGCACAGTTGGGGGACCAGATGCCAACCCGGTCACCTTTTTTCACCCCGAGCGCGAGCAGGCCGCGAGCGACCCGTCCCGCCCACGCTTCCAGCGCCGCGTAGGACCACCGGCGGCCGGAGGGGCAGTCGACGAGAGCCTCGTGGTCAGGCAAGCGGGCGGTCGTGGCGGCCAGGTTGGCGCCGATGGTCTCGCCGAGCAGCGGGACATCCGACGCGCCGTGCGTGTACGAGGAGGTCAGGCTCACGCGAGAACGGTAGTACCGGTCAAACACGCGGGCAGGGCGAGTCGGCGCTACGATCGGCAGCTGCTCATGCCAGTACCCACGGTCCCGAGAGGGATCCAGGACCTCACCGCCGATTGGCTGACGGCGGCTCTCGCCGGCGTCGCCGACGGGGCGCGCGTCGCCGAGCTGGTGACGATGCGAATCGGCAAGGGCAATATCGCCGACTCGGTGCGGCTCGTCCCCAGATGGGATCGACCCACTCCGGCGCCGGCTTCGGTGGTCGCCAAGGTGCCCTGTTCGGAGGAGGTCAGTCGGGCCACCGGGTTCGCGACCCGCACCTACGAGTTGGAGTCGGCTTTCTACAACGAGTTGGCGTCCACGGTCTGGGTCAACCGACCCCTGTGCTACTTCGCGCACTACGACCTGGACCAGGAGCGCTATGTCGTCCTGCTCGAGGACCTGTCGCCTGCGGAGGCCGGCGACCAGGTGGCGGGCTGCACTCCCGAAGACGCCGCCGCGGTCATGCCCGAACTGGCTGCGCTGCACGCGCCCCGGTGGGGCGATCCGACCCTGCTCGATGTCGACTGGCTGGACCGACCGACGCCGGACTCGATGCGGGGTGCGGCCGAGTTCGTGCCGACCCTGTTCCCCGGCTTCGTAGACCGCTACCGGTCGCGCCTCGACCCCGAGGTGCTGGCCCTGAGCGAACGTCTGATGGCATCCCTGGACCGCTACTTCACCGACCGGCCCGGTCCGTGGACGCTGGTCCACGGTGACTTCCGGTTGGACAATCTGCTGTTCGGCCGGCCCCGGGTGTCGGTCGTCGACTGGCAGACGGTCAAGATCGGGCCGGGGCTCTCGGATGTCTCGTACTTCATCGGCTCGGCGTTGATGCCCGAGACCCGGCGCGACAACGAGGTCGAACTGGTGCGGGCTTACCATCGACATCTGGCGACCGATGGGGTCGACATGGCGTGGGACGAGTGCTGGGATTCCTATCGCCGCTACAGCTTCGACGGGCTGGTCATGGGGATCGCGGCATCGATGCTGGTGACCCGGATGGCGCGCAGCGACGACATGTTCATGGCGATGGTCGATCGCCACAGTCGCCAAGCGTTGGACCTCGGGGCCGAGGAGTTCCTCCGGGCCTGAGCGCCGGGCTGGTCGTCTCGCCAGTCTCGCCCGTTTCGCCCGTCTAGCTCGTCGGGCAGGAGGCCGGCGTCGGGGCATGCAGGACCGACGCCGACAGCGCGATCATCCCAGCCATCTGCGCGTCGACCGAGGTCCAGCCGTCCGGCGCCGGCCCCAAGCAGGCCGACCCTGAGGTCACGGACCAGAACTCGGTGTAGTGCACCCGCACGGTGATCTGGCCCGGCTGGCTGGCCGTGAGGGTCAGGTGGTCGGGAACCAGAGAGGTGAGGACGGCCGGGCCGCTCACCAGGCCGGGGCTGCCATCGACGTGCCACAGTGTCCACTCCGGCGTTTGCCAGGCGAGGGTGAGCCCGGGCACCCGACCCGAGTCCAGCAGGTGGGCTTCGTCAACCGCGGCGTAATCGAGAGGAGCCGAGGGGAGGGCGACCCAGGTGATCCCGTTGCTGTCAAGCCAAGCCGAGTAGGAGGTCGGGGTGAGCGCCCCCGGTGTGTAGAAGATGGGGTTGTTGGCCACGTCCAGCTGGCGTTCCCAGCCTCGGGCCAGGGAAACGTAAGGCGCCACGAAGGCGGCTTCCCAGTGCTCACGGGTCGGAGGGATCTCGACCCGGATCGGGCCGGGGGCCAGTTCGTTCAGCTCATGGAGCAGAGGCTGGTAGAAGCTGGCGTGTACCTCGGGGTCGGTCGACGGAGACGTGACGACCGAGCGGGCGGGCGCCCATTGCCACACCATAAAAGGAAACGCCAGGACGACAGCGGCGGCTCGCCATCGGGGACCGAGATCCAGGGCCCGACCCTTTGTCAGGCGGGCTAGCACTCGGGCCGGGCTTAGGCGGGCCAGCGCCGGCCCGGGCGCGGTGACGAAACAGGCCAGAAGCGGAACCCCGATGTACTCGGCAAGCCGGGGGGCGTTGCCGCCGAGCGGGTTAGGGACGACGAAGGAAAAAAAGGTGGCCACCGCGTAGAACAGCGCCGCCAGCCGCACCGCCGGGGTGGTTCGCACCAAGGGGGTGAGCACAATTAGGCACAGCAGTTCGGTGATGACCAGCCCTGTCCAGGGGAACGGGAAAGCCCCCGTGCCGGGGAACAGCACTCCGATGAGCAGGATCAGCCCGAGGCTGACCGCGGCGGTGCTGATCAGCCACCGGCGCCGCCCGGAGCCGTAGGCGGCCCACGCCAGGCAAACCATGGCCAGGAAGGCGGCGGCGAGCGGTGAGCAGAGGGTGGCCATCACCCCGAGGCCCAACGCGAGAGGTTTCCGTCCCCGCTGGAGCGCGACCAGCGCGGCCAGCCCGAACGCTTCGCCGCTCAAGAACGGGAGCTGGCCGATTGTCACCGGCAAGATGGTCGACACCGCGAAATACCAGGTGCCGAGGGGACGGCTGCCGAGGTAGGACGACACCACCCGATCGAAGGACCAGGTGGCGAGCACGGCGGCAGCCACCGAGGCCACCTGGATCCCGATCAGCGCCCCGATCACCGGGAAGAGGACGCTGTAGCCCAGCGGGAAGCTGCCGCCATACCAGCCGCTGTCGAACAGGGTGAGGCCGTGAGTCTTGACCTCGAGGACCCAGTACGCCTGGGCGGCCTGGTCGACCCCACGCCAACCGAGCAGGCAGACCGTCGTGGTCAGCACCAGGGCGAGCAACGCCGGCGCCACTGCCGCGGCGCGCTCCCGCCACCAGGAGCGGCTGGTCAAGGCGAAGGGACGCGAGGAGTAGAAAAGAGCCATGAGAATTGGCCAGCAAGCGCCAGTCTAGTGGCCGGCGTCCTTCGTTCCGGCGCGGTATTTCGTCCTGCTCCGGCGTCGAGGTCAGACCCGCCCGGTGTCCCGTCGGTACACGAAGACCGACAGGGCGATGAGCGCCACGGACCAGGCCGCCACGACGATCCAGGCCTGGGCCGGCCAGCCGTGCTTGTTGATGGCGGACTTACCCGCTTGGACCAGCCAATAGGACGGTAAGCACTTGACGACGTCGAGGAAGACACCGCTGGACGCCAGCGGACCGAAGGCCCCGCCGAGGACAGCCAGCAACGAGGTGCCCCCGCCCAACGCCGGACCCATCGAGTCGGGGGTCAGGAGGTGGCCGAGCAGGATCCCGAGCACGGCAAAGGGGATCAGGCCCACCAGAAGGAGCCCGGTCATGGTGAGCCACCCAGAGGCCGAGAGACTTACACCGAGGGACGTCCCGGCCAGATAGAGCAGAGCGATGCTGATCGCGCCGATGAGGTATCCGCTGAGAATCTTGGTCCCGAAGTAGGTGCGGGTGGACAGCGGGGTGATGCGCATCTGCCGGGTCCACCCCGCGGTGCGTTCCAAGGCGATCCGGGCTCCTCCCGCGGTGATGCCGTTCATGCTGCCCCAGGCAGCCATCCCGGTCATGTAGTACAGGGGGAACTTGATGCCGTCGACGATGGCATGCCGGTTGCCGCTGGCGACGGCGAAGAAGAGGACCAGCGGGAAGGCGAGGGAGAAGATGAAGAACCGCCGGTTGCGGACGGTGCGGAGAAGCTCGAAGCGGGCGTACACCGCGCCGCTCACTTGACCTCCTCATGGTCCTCGGTCAGCTCGAGGAAGGCCTCCTCGAGCCCGGCGCCGCGGACCTCGATGTCCCGGGCCTCGGCGTACTGCTGCAGCAGCCGGCGCAGGGCGACGTCGGAGTCGGTGCAGTGCAGCACGATGGCCTCGCCGCGCTCCTCGACGGTGGCAACCCCCGGCCATGCGGCCATCGCGGCGTGGTCTGCTCCCGGCAGAGTGGCCCGGATGGTACGGAGGCCGACGCGGGCCTTGATCTCGGTGGCGGGCCCGTCCGCAACCACGCGGCCGCGCGCCATCAATACGATCCGGTCCGAGTAGGCGTCCGCCTCCTCCAGGTAGTGCGTCGCGAACACCACGGTACGGCCCGTGGTGACGAACTTGCGCATGGCCTCCCAGAAGTCCCGCCGGCCTTCCACGTCGAGGGCGACGGTGGGCTCGTCCAGGACGAGGAGGTCGGAGTTGGCCACCAGGGCCACGGCGAAGCGGACCCGCTGGGTCTGTCCCCCGGAAAGCTTGTCGGTGCGCCGGTCCGCGAACTCGGCGGTGCCGGAGAGCCCCAGCGCCTCGGCGACGGGGAGCGGCTTGGGGTAGAGCGAGGCCACCATGGTGACCAGTTCGCGCACGGACAGCTGGCCGATGAGGCTCCCGGTTTGCAGCATCCCGCCCACCAGGCCGGCGTGCACGGCCTCCGCCGGGCTCATGCCGAACAGGCTGATGGTGCCGGCGTCCGGCCGGCTGAGCCCGAGAATCATGTCGATGGTCGTGGTCTTGCCGGCACCGTTCGGTCCCAGCAGGGCCACCACCTCCCCGGGTGCGATGTGGATGTCGACGCCGCGCACGGCCTTGACGGCGCCGAAGGACTTGACCAGCCCGACTGCGGAGACGCCGGTGCGCTGCGCCTGCGCCGTGGCCGACGGGCTCCTCTCCTGGTCCATGGCACAATGACCCTACCCATGTGCGGGCGGTATACCTCCACCTCGAGCGTCGAGGACCTGGCCAAGCTGTTCCAGGTCGACGAGGTCCGAACTGACCCCCTGCCCGCCCGCTACAACGTGGCCCCGACCCTCGACGTGTACGCGGTGGCGGTACGGGGCCGCCCGGACGACGGCAAGGGTCCCCGCCGGGCGCTCGGCACCTTCCGCTGGGGGCTGGTGCCGTCCTGGGCGAAGGATCCCTCGGTCGGGAGCCGCATGATCAATGCCCGGGCCGAGGGGATCACCGGCAAGCCGGCCTACCGCCAGGCCGTGGCTCGCCGGCGTTGCCTCATTCCCGCCGACGCCTTCTACGAGTGGCAGCGACGCACGGGCCACGACGGCCGGCCCGCCGGCAAGCTGCCTTACGCCATCCGCCGGCGCGATGGGCAGCCGATGGCCTTCGCCGGGTTGTGGGAGGTGTGGCGGCCCGGGCCGGTCCCGGAGGCCGCCGAGAGACCCGGGCCGGCCCCGGAGGCCGCCGACAGTCATCCGCCGGCCCCGGACGGCGAACCGCTGCGGACCTGCGCCATCGTGACGACCGCGGCCAACGACCTGATGGCGCCGATCCACGACCGCATGCCGGTGGTGCTGGCCCCCGAAGACTGGGCCACCTGGCTGGATCCGGCGTCCGACGTGGAACGGGCGGTGGGCCTGCTCGTGCCGGCGCCTTCCGAGTGGTTCGAGGTCTACCCGGTCAGCACCCTGGTCAACAAGGTCGCCAACGACGGCCCCGACCTCCTCGTTCCCCTGCCGGCGCCGCCGGGTCCGGGGGCCCTCTGATCGCCGGCCCTGCCGAGCGGCCGTTCAGATCCTGACCGATCCCCAGGCCTCGACCGTCTCACTGCGCCCGAAGACCTGGAGCCCGGCCGCGTCGAGAGTGAGTCGGTTCCAGAGCCAGAGGTAAAGGCTGGACGCCGGGCCCCGCACCGCCGTGTCGGCCTTGGCGTGCTCGCGCCGGGTCGCCAACCCCGGCGCGTCGAAGTCCAGCCACCACTCGCCGGGGGTGTCCGTGGCGTGCAGGTGGAGCGTTCCGGTGAGGCCCGCGACCGGCCGGGACGACAAGAAGCCGGGGACGAAGTCAGTGAGCAGCTCGTCAATCCCTTCCACGGCTAGCTCGGCTTCGATCGGGTCCGCGGCCGCCGACTCGGCCGCCGCGGCCTGGGCGTCCCAACGGTGAACGGCCGTCTCGAGGGCCTGGCGCCGGCGCCACCATCCGACGTTGTCGGGGGCGGCGGAGGAGAACGTCCAGGCGGGTGTCTCGGGGTCGACGGAGAGCGCCGCTACGAGTTGCGTCAGCCCATCGCGGTACCACCCGACCAATGCGGCAAGGTCGTCGGGGGCGGCCGACCCCCGGGTATCGGGGCGCTCTCCGCCGGCGGCGATCACGGCGCGAACCCAACCATGGACCCGGCCGACGTGCGCCACCAGCCCGGCGATATTCCACTCCGGGCAGCTAGGCACGGGCCGGTCCAGGTGACCGTCGGCGGTATCAGCGAGCGTCTCGCCGTCGCTCGCCAGGGCGGTGAGGAGGGAGTCAGCATCCATCATCGCATCAGTTTCGCACGCGGTCCTTGCACGAGGGCCTAGGACAGGGGAGGGACTGGCACAAGCGTGGTGCTGCGTCGCCTGACGGAATCGGCGCCTGACGGCCCCAGGGGAGGGACTGGCACGATCGTGGTGCTGCGTCGCCTGNNGCTGAACGACGCAGCACCACGCCATGCCAGCCCGTCTTTCTCCTTCACGCCAGCCGGCTGAACTTGGAACCGGGTTGCAATCACGCCACGCCGTCTCTTACCCGGGCTGCGTCACCCGACTGAAGGGAATGGAGGGTCCAGGACGGCGAGTCGGCCGGTCCGTTCTCCCCGGACNNTCCCCGGACCGGACGGCTCGCTGGCCTGGACCCAAAGATGACTTGGCCGGGTTGCAGTGGGCCGTGTCCGTTGGGATTCCCCCGGACCGGCCGGCTGGCTGGCCTGGACCCCTGGACCCATTGGAGCCGCCTGCGGCGGCACTGCCTTTATTCGGAGAGGTCGTCGTGGCGGGGGAGCGTTTTGGCGACAGCGGCGGCGATGCCGGGGCCGTCCAAGCCGAGCTGCGAGAGGATCAACTCCGGGGTGCCGTGAGGGATGAACGCCACAGGTACACCCAGGATCAACACGGGCGGGCTGATCCTGGTCTCGCGCAGGTCGGCGACTGCGTCGGCGATCAACGAACCGGCCCCTCCGCTTCGGACGCCGTCTTCCACGGTCACGATGAGGTCATGGCGGCCGGCGTCGGCGATCATCTGGGGGTCGAGGGGGCGAACCACCCGGACGTCCCAGACCGTGACCTCTTTGCCTTCGGCAGCCAGGATGCCGGCGGCTTCCTCGCTCGCTTCGAGCATCTTGCCGACCGCGAGGATGCAGACCGAACCGGGCGCACCGGGGCTGCCCCGCCGGACCTGGCGGGCGCTCAAGCCCGTGCCTACCTGGTCCGGGCTCACATAGCGGGCGGCAGTCCGAGGCCACCGGAGAGAGGCCGGCCCGGTCAAGCCGAGCGCCGTTTCCAGCATGACCGCCACCTCCTGCGCCGACGACGGGGCGAAGATGGTCAGGCCGGGGATCTTGAGGCAGAGGGCGATATCGAGCACCCCGTGGTGGCTGGGCCCGTCTGGGCCCGTGATACCCGCCCGGTCGAGGGCGAAGATCACTGGCAGCCCGTGCAGGCCGACGTCGAGGTTGGCCTGGTCGAAGGCNNTTCGGCGGCCAGGCCGGCGGCGAAGGTCACCGCGTGCTGTTCGGCGATCCCCACGTCGAAGAACCGGTCCGGCCACCGGTCGGCGAACGGCAGCAGCCCGGTCGGGCCCGGCATGGCTGCTGTCAAGGCGACGACGGTGGGGTGGCGCTCGCCGATGTCGAGCATGGCCTCGTTGAAGGCCTGGGTGTACCCCCTCGGCGCGGCCCACCCTTCCGGCGGTCCGACCGCTGGATCGAAGACGGGGGCGTCGTGCAGGCATTTCTCGTCGTCGTCCTCGGCGGGTCCGTAGCCGCGACCCTTCTGGGTGAGGACGTGCACGACGAGAGGTCCGTCGAACTCGGCCGCTTGGCGGAGGGCTCCTTCCATGCCGGCGATGTCGTGGCCATCGATCGGCCCGACGTAGCGGACCCCGAGCGCCTCGAAGAACGCCGGTGGCTCGATCACTTCGCGCACGGCCGAGTACAGGCCCTGCAGGCTGGAGTAGGCCAGATTGCCGACTCCGGGCAGGTCGCGGAGCCCTTCCTCGATGCGGACTCGCATCGACTTCAAGCCGGGGTGGAGCCGGATTTTCGACAGGCTCTCCGAGAGCCGGGAGATGGTGGGGGCGTAGGAGCGGCCGTTGTCGTTGAGGACCACGACCACCCGGCTGCCGCTGTGGCCCAGGTTGTTGAGGCCCTCGAACGCCATGCCGCCGGTCATGGACCCGTCGCCGATGACCGCCACCACCCGACGATCGGGCGTGCTGCTGCGGGCCACCGCGGCCGACAGCCCGTGGGCGTAGCTGAGGATCGTCGAGGCGTGGCTGTTTTCCACCCAGTCGTGCACGGATTCGGCCCGGGACGGGTAGCCCGACAGTCCTCCGGTCTGTCGGAGGGTGGTGAACATCTCCTTCCGTCCGGTGAGGATCTTATGGACGTAGGCCTGATGGCCGGTGTNNGTCAGCTCGACCGCGCCCAGGTTCGAGCCCAGGTGGCCGCTCGTCGCCGAGACCGCCTTGACGATGAAGCTGCGGATCTCCTCCGCCAGGGTTCCCAACTCGTCGTAATCGAGCTGGCCGAGATCGGTCGGAGAGTTGATCGACTCCAACAGCATCGACTCAGGCTATCGCCTGCTCCGACGTGGGTCCGTCCGGGCCGGCGCGGGTCGTCCGCAGCCCCTGAGATCGGCAGCCGGCGTTCAGTGGTCGCGCTCGGTTACGAAGGCGGCCAGCGCCCCGAGGGTGTGGCGGGCCTCCGAGAGGACCGGGAGGGCATCGAGCGCAACCGCCGCGGCCGNNGAGCCGCTCGATGGCGGCTTCCACCTGCTCACGCGCCCCGGTGTCCTCGATCACCGCTCGCAGCTCGAGTACCTCGGATTCGGAGAGATCCGGTGACCCGAACCGTTCCTCGAACATCCGGCTGGAAGGTCCGGTCACCTGGGCGCGGGCCAAGGTGGCGAGCAGCGTCGGCTTGCCCTCCCGTAGGTCGTCGCCGACCGGTTTGCCGGTGACGGACGGATCGCCGAACACGCCGAGCAGGTCGTCGCGGAGCTGGAACGCCTCTCCGAGGGGAAGGCCAAATGACGACAAGGCCTCGGCTACATCGACCAGCCGCTCCGGCGAGGCGAGGGCGGCGCCCAGGTGAAGGGGTCGCTCGATGGTGTACTTGGCCGTTTTGTACCGGCAGATGCGCCGGGCCCGGGCCTCCGCCTCCCTCGCCTTCCCGCCTCCCGCCGGCCGCGGTCGGTCGGCGCCGCCCAGGATGTCGAGGTACTGGCCCACGTTGACCTCCAGGCGCACCTCGTTGAACACCTCGATGGCTTCGGGCGGCGCGCCGGCCAGCAGCCTGTCGCTGTACACGAGGGCCAGGTCGCCGAGCAGGATGGCCACGCCGGCCCCGAACCGGTCACTATCGCCCCGCCAGGCCCCCTCTCGGTGCAGAGCTGCGTACTGGATGTGCACGGTGTCCGTCCCGTGCCGGCGGGCGGAGCCGTCGATCACGTCGTCGTGGAGGAGGGCGGCCGCGTGCAGCATCTCGAGGGCGGCGCCGGCGTCGATCACCGCTTGGGCGTCGGGATCGCCCCCGAAGCCCACGAACGACCAGTAGCAGAACGCCGGCCGCAGCCGCTTGCCGCCGGCCAGAACGGTGGATCGGAGGGTGCTCAACGGACGGCGCAACTCGGGATCGACCGCTGCCCACCGTTCCAGCTCCGGTGCGAGCAGTTGGTCGAGTCGAACCTCGACCCGACGGGCCAGCTCGGCCACCGACGTGGGCAGGGACCCGACGGGTGTGAGGCTCACGGCTGGCCGTTTGGGGTCACCGCGGCGTCGGCCAGGGCGGCCAGGTCCCGGCGGTTGTACCACCGGTCGAGGCGGGCGGTCAGGATGCGGGCCAGCCGGTAGGAGACGCCGAGGACGAGCAGGCCGGCGGCGGCGTCTGCGAAGTAGTGATTGGCCGTGATGACAATGCAGAAGACGGTGAAGATCGGGTAGACAATCAACAGCACCCTGGCCCACCAGGCGCGCACGATCGGGAAGAGAGCGACCGCGCACCACGCCGACCAGGCCGTGTGCAGGCTCGGCATGGCCGCGTACTGGTTGGACACGTCGTTGACCGGGCCTGACGAGAAGTTCCAGAGCCCGCCGTAGACCCTCAGGGTGTCCACGAAGTGGTACTGGGGCGGCAGCAGACGAGGCGGGAGCAACGGGAAAAAGAAGAAACCGATGAGGGCCAGACCCGTCGTCAGGGCCAGCGTGTTGCGCATGAGCCGGTATCGACTCGGGAACCAGAAGAACAAGATCAGCATGACGGCGATCACCGCCACGAAATGCGCCGTCCCGTAGTAATCGTCGCACAGGCGGATGAACTCCCTATCGCCCAGAAACCAGTGCTGGATCGTCTCTTCGTGAAAGACGCTCAGGTGCCGCTCCAGGCTGATGATCCGGTGAGCGTTGGTGGTGGCCTGGAACTTCGACACCGGTTTCTCGCCTCTGACGTTCCGAACCACGCTGTAGAGGAGGTAGAAGGTCGCGACGATCAGCACCTCGCGCCACCAGTGGGATCGCTCGACCGGGCGGGGGGCGTCAGACTCGGAGGTCTCAAGCGGAGTCACGGCAGGGCGCATCAGCTCGGGTTTTCACACTACCGGTCTGGTCTGATCTACCTCCGGCCTCGTCACCGGCGTGGCACGATGGTGAAGTGAACCGATCGTGGGCGTCCCGGGCTCTCGCCGCGGCGACCTCCGTTCTGGCCGTCGCCGGCCTGGCCGCGTCGGCGGTGCTGACGGGCCACCTGCCGAGCGAGGGGGGCATGGGTCATGCCGCCGTCGCCCTGGCCGTTCCGATGCCGGTCGCGGCCGCACCCAAGGCGGCCCAGCCAGCGGGTCCGCGCCCGACGCTTATTGCCACCCTCGACGCCGCCACCGCCTACAGCGCCGGTCCCGGTCTGCCGACCGTGGGGGTGCTGCCGGCCACCAACCCCTTCGGAGCGCCCGAGGTGCTGGCGGTCGTAGGCCGCCCGGACCTGTTCGGCTGGATGCAGGTAGAGCTGCCGATCCGGCCCGATGGCAGCCGGGGCTGGATCCGCGCCGCCGGGATCACCCTTTCCCAGACCTCGTACCGGGTCCTGGTGAACCGCGAGACGGACACCGTCACCATCACCGACGCCGGCCGGGTGGTGCTCACCGTGCCGTCCGCCGTCGGCAAGCCCTCCACGCCGACCCCGGCCGCGCACACCTACCTGTGGGAGCTGATCCGACCGGACGACCCCACCGGGGCGTACGGGCCGTACATCTTCGGCTTGGCGCTGTTCTCGAATGCCTACTCGGTGTTCAACGGCGGGGACGCCCAGATTGGCCTGCACGGCCAGGACGAGCCGTGGTCGATAGGCCATCCGGTGTCGCACGGGTGCGTCCGTGTCGCCAACAACGTCATCTCCAAGCTGGCCGCCATGCTGCCCCTCGGCACCCCCGTCACCATCACGTGAGTCGGTGGGCGCTACCTGGCCTTCTCCATGAAGGGGGCGGCGTCGACCAGGACCCTGGTCACCCGGCCGGCGGCGACCAGACCGCAGGCGTCGTTGACGGTGGTGTTGAAGATCAGGCGGCGACCCTCGTTGCGATCGAGGGTGGCGGTGGCCACCACCCTGCTCCCCACGGAGACGGGCGCCACGTGGGTCATCTCGATTCGAAGGACGACCGACGTCTGGCCGGGAGCGAGATGGGGTCCGAGGGCGACCAGGGTGGCCTGCTCGCACAGCTGAACGAGCCGGGGGGTGGCCAGCACGGCCACGTCGCTGGTGCCGAGCGCGGCGGCGGTGTCCAGGTCGGACACGACAAGTTCGAGTTGGCCGCAAACGCCGAGAGTGACGGGCACGGCTCGGCACGCTACGCGGGTACCCTCCCTATGTTCCAATGCAGACGGGAGCGCACGTGATCGACGAATCGGTGATCGAAGGGGTATTAGGCGCGGCGTTGCGCACCGGCGGCGACTTCGCGGAGGTGTTCGCGGAGGATCGGCGCGGCTCCGCGGCCAGGCTTGACGACGGCAGGGTGGAGGACCTGGCGTCGGGAAGGGACCGCGGGGCGGGTATCCGGGTCGTGGTCGGCGAGACGACCGGATTCGCCCACACCAGCGACCTCAGCGAGCCGGGCCTGCGGGCGGCGGCCGAGGCTGCGGCCGCGGCGGCGCGCCGCGGGGGCGGTGGCGTGCGCACCGTCGCCCTGAGCCGGGTCAATG
>PMHH01000181.1 GCA_003156595.1 Acidimicrobiaceae bacterium | reverse complement strand
CAGCGGGCGTGCTCGTAGAGGATGTCCTCGTCGGGGGCCACGTAGACGCAGTAGAGCTTGTCGTCGGTTACGTAGCTGTGCAGCCAGCGTATGTCCGGTCCGAGGTCGCAGATGACCTTGTTGGACTTCTGGCTGATACCGCGCAGATCCTCACCGGTCAGCTTCCCGGCGCCGGGCAGGTCGCGTTCGATCACGTACTTTGGCATGTTGTTGTCCCTTCTGGTTGTGGTGTGGGCACGAGCCGACGCCGGTGCCAAACAGGCTACATCCTGTTGGTATGGTAGTATGCGTACTACGAGTACGAACGTCAAGGGTTGGAACGGTACCAGTGGCTAAATTAGATAGAAGAGTTGCGCAGGGGGAGGCGACCCGACGGGCCCTGCTGGATGCGGCCCGGGTTGCGTTCGGTTCGCAGGGTTACGCGGCCACCTCCCTGGACGAGATCACCGCCGCGGCCGGGGTGACCAAGGGCGCCCTCTATCATCATTTCGCCGACAAGGAGGGCGTGTTCCGGGCGGTGTTCGAACAGGTCGAGAGGGAGGTGTCGGACCAGGCCGTCGCCGAGTTCCTGCAACCAGACCCGTGGCAGGCTTTGATCGTCGGTTGCCGCCTATGGGTGGAGGCCCACCTCGCCCCCGACGTGCGTCAGATCGTCATCAACGACGCCCGCGCCGTGCTGGGCTGGGAGGTCGCCCGCACCATCGAGACCCGGTTCAGCACCGTCGCGGTGCGCGGCGGCCTGCGCAAGGCGATGAGCGCCGGCGTACTCACGCGCCAACCCCTGAGGCCGCTCGCGTTGATGCTGACCGGCGCCATGAGCGAGGGCTGCCTGTACGTTGCCGAAGCCGACGATCCCGCCACCGCACTCGAACAAGTCAGCGGGCTGATCGCAATCATGCTGTCGGGTATGCACGTGACAGAGCCGGCCCTGAACACCTAGCCGCCACGCCACAGAAACGCGAATACCCGACCACGCCATTTGACGCCTACCGCAGTCCAATTCTCAAACATGAACGGCGATGACGATAGGAGGCATATCTAGCGATTGCTGGCGCCTCTGAGCCTAACTGCCGGCAGCATAGGTTTCTTGCTGGTTGGCGTCGTTGTACATCTCGGACACGATGAGCCAAGAACCATCGGCCTGGCGCTGGACGACCCGGATGGAGAAGTTGTTGCGGTCCGTCATGGTCTCGCGTCCGACCAGCAGCTGGCCCTCTACCACCAGACGGACCTTGCCCAACCCTATGACCCCTCAGCACCTGCTAGCCCAACCAAGTGCCATGCCCAAACCCGGTGTCTGGAAACCGGCAGTCCCAGCCCGGATCTCGATACCCTCATGCCAGGTCTGGGGGAGTCCGACTCCTCGCGAGTACAGGACGTGGAGGTGGTCATGGACACGTGGCAGGCGATCGACGAGGAGCGGTTGGCGCTGGCTGATGATCTGGCTGCGTTTGACGACAGCCAGTGGGACGCTCAGTCGTTGTGCCGCGAGTGGAAGATTCGGCACGTCGTCGGCCACCTGGTCGGCGGAGCGGACGTGAAGGCGGGCCCGTTTCTTGCGGGGATGCTCAGAAGTGGCATGAATTTCAACCGCTGCATGGCCCGTGAAGGTCTGGCCCTGGGGGCGGTGCCCCCCGACGAGCTCCTCGAGCAGTTTAGGAATACGGTCGGGATGCGTCGCACGCCGCCGGGGGCGAAGCCCGAGGTCATGCTCACCGACCTTGTGTGCCACTGCGGAGACATCCGCCGACCGACGGGGATCACGCGCCGCGTGCCGGAGGCCACCTTGTTATCGGTGGCCGACACGGTGAAGGGCGTAGGTTTCCCGATCTGGGCCAAGAAGCGCATCGCGGGTCTTCGCATGTCGCCTACGGACTCGGACTGGTCGGCGGGGGATGGTCCTCCGGTCGAGGGCCCGTTGGCGTCGCTCATCCTCGTCATGGCGGGACGCAAGGCCCCGCTCGAGGACCTCTGGGGCGAAGGAGCCCAGATCCTCCAAGCCCGCGTGTAGTTGGTGTCTCTCGTCGGATTGGTCAGGTCTGATTCGGGGTCGGGACAGCGACCGAGAGCGGTCTGTCAGGATGGCGAAGGGAGAGCCGGCGTTCCTCGGGGAGGCGCCAGTGCGCCGACTACGAGCGCTTCGGCGAGTCGTCGGGTGGACCGTCGGCCGTCCGTCAGATCGTTATGATCGCCGCATGAGGGGTCGGGCGGGGAACATGTGGTGGGGCGCGGCCATGGAGTCTCCGGACCCGGCGGCGACTGCCGCCTTTTACTCAAGGCTCCTGGACTGGCCGGTCATCCACGAGGAGCCCGGCACGTCGGTTGTGAAGCCTCCCCAGGAATCGGTGTTCATGGTCTTCCAACTCGCCGAGGACTACGTCCGACCGGTCTGGCCGCCCGTGGCAGGCCAGCAGCGGACGATGATGCACCTTGACGTTCAGGTCGACGATCTCGATGCGGCCGTCGCCGACGCCGCGGGCCTCGGCGCCGAGCTGGCGGAGATCCAGCCCCGGGCGAACGTGCGAGTCATGTTGGACCTAGATGGCCACCCGTTCTGTCTGTGTCGCGAGACCGACTGACGTCGGCCGGCATCGCGAGGTGCTGCGGGACATAATGTGTGGATGGAGGTCAGCTCCTATGTGACGCGGCCGCTCAGTCCTGACACGTGGGACGACTTTGCTCGTCTGGTGGAGGCTAACAACGGGGTGTGGGGCGGCTGCTGGTGTATGGGTTTCCACCCAGAGGGTGTCGGCAAGGGCCATACCGTTTCTGGGAACCGTCTGGCCAAGCAAGCCCACGTTCGTAACGGGACGGTGCACCAGATCCTCGTTTACGACGGCGATGAATGTGTCGGCTGGTGCCAGTACGGGTCGCCGGTGGAGCTTCCGAACATCAATAACCCTAAGGCCTATGCCAAGGGTCTGGGGGAGGTGCCCGACTGGCGGATCGGTTGCATTTTCACTGGAAGCGGGCACCGGCGCAGTGGGGTCGCGCGGGCCGCCGTCGGCGCCGCGCTGGCCGCCATCCGCGATGCTGGAGGTGGGCTCGTCGAGGCCTATCCCGAGCAAGTCGAGGGGCGCCCAGCTCAGCGGGGTGCCTATTTCCATACGGGGCCGGCCGACCTGTTCGAGGAGTTCGGCTTCGAGCGAGACCGGAAGATAGCGAAGTGGCGGTGGGTGATGCGGCTGCGAATCCGGTCCTGACCGAGTTCTGCCGATCCATTGCCGCAGTGGGTGGCGGCCTCGAAACCCGGGCGTCCTTTATCACACCGCAATTGGATGCGGGCCGGGCTGACGGCCGGCTGATGTGGTCTTCAACTGTGGACGACTGTGATGTCGAGTCCGTCGGCGATCTCATCGAGGCGGGCCAACCCGGCCGTTAGCGGGAACGGCAACGCCGGGCTGTCCGCGTTCAGATCCCCTGGTCGTATCCCGCCGACTCGGCGCCGAAGCTGGCCGAACAAAATGACTGCCCACCGGCCCGGCGCCTGACGGGACTCCCACCACAGGCCGTCGACCTCCGGTAAGGGGGCTGCGAGTGCCTGGGCCCAGGCCCGTGTCTGCGGGTAGGTGCCCGCGGCTTCCGACGGTTCGGTCGCACGTTAGGAGGCAGGTCAAGGCCATTTGAGCTAGCAAGCCTTCGCTTTCACACAAGCGTGCCGGTCAAGGTACTCGTGAAGGTGGTTGGCCAGTTCGTAGGTGTCCTGCTCCGTCCCCGCGATGTAGCTCGAGCGGCGGGTCCTCAGAAGATTCCCGCCTAGCACGTACACGCCGGGCGCGTCAGAGATGACCCCGCCGTCGTGGCGAATGCGGCCCTTGCGGTCGAGAACCGGCAAGTCGAGCCAGGAATAGTCGGGGCGGTAGCCGGTCGCCCAGACGATGGTGCCGATTGCCTGCCGGTGTAGATGGATTTCGAGGGTCGGATCGCTGGGGACGCTGGTCGGTTGGAATCGGAGCGGCGCATCCTCCACGTCGATGCCCGTCTCTTGGGCCCACGTATCGGCCCGGTCGAGGAGGCGGCTCATCTTTAGGTCGGCGAGCCGGCAGCCGTTGGCGAGCCCGCCGGAGAACTGGGCGACGCCATCTCTAATCGAGCAGAGGCGCCCCACGATCTCGACCCCGAGCCGGGCGAGGGAGTTGAGGTCGATCGAGCGGTGCTCCGGCGTGCCGATCAGCTGGGGAGAAGGGATGTGGCGGGCTCGAACCAGATCGTCGACGTCGTCATGTCGCTCGTCGAGGACGCCGGCGGCGTCCATCCACCAGAAGATGTCGCGTCCCCGGTAGGTCCTCGGGAGCCTCACGTGCTCCCCGACCGCGATGGTGACGGTGCGTCCTGAACGCTGGATCTCGTCGGCGAGCTGTACACCCGTAGCCGACGCGCCGACGACGAGGACTCCTCCCTCGTGCAGACACTCCGGCGATCTGTAGGTCATCGGGGTGACCATGTCGATCGAGACCGGAACAGTGGTTGCGAGGCTGGGGATGCTGGCGAGGTTCGCCGCGCCACCGGCAAGCACCAGCGCCTCGCAGTTCCAGACTCCCCCGGTCGTCGTTACCTGATAGCCGCGACTCGACGTCTCGACCCGGGTTACGGCCGTACCGGTCAGGACAGGCGCGTTGATGGCCGCCGCGTATGAGTCGATGAACGTCACGACCTCCGGTACGGCCATGAAGCCGTCGGGGTCGTCGCCGTCGTAGCGCCACCCCGGGAGCCGCGACTCGCGGTTGGGGGTGAGCAGGCGGAGTGAGTCCCAACGCTCGTGTCGCCAGGAGTTGGCGACCTCGCCCCGCTCCAGGACGACGTGATCGATAGATCGTTCGGTGAGCCGGTGGCTCATGGCGAGCCCGGACTGCCCGGCCCCGATAACGACGGTCGTGGTGTCCATCAGTTGATCTGTTGCTCAGCCGACGTTGACTGAGACGTTGGTCGGGTTGGTGACGATGTCGAACACTGCCGAGCGCTTCTGGGACTGAGCGACAAGTGCCTCGATCTCGTCGGGCGTGGCGTCGGCGTCGATGTTGAAGCGCACGTCGATGGCATTGAACCCGTTGCGGACCTCGGGGTCGGCACCGAGGATGCCGAGCACGTTCATGCGGCCCTCGATCGTGGACGTGACCGATCGCAGCTGGATCCCGCGGTACTGTGCGACAGCGGCGACGCCCGCGGTGAGACACGATGCCAGCGCCGACAGAACATGCTCGACGGGCGTTGCACCGCGGTCTTCGGATGCAAAGCACTCAGGGTGATCTGCCTCGTAGGTGAAGACCTGGCGGTGACTGTGTTCCTGGCCGAGGCCAGAGAAACCTTCGATCTTCGTGCGGCTATAAGTGCCCCCTGCCCAGGTGCAACTCGCTCGCCAGGTGAATTCCGCGGCCTCTGGGGCCTGGCTCAGGGCCTCGCGGGCGCCTATCAGGGCTTCGGTGTTGACACCGTTGTCTACGGGTTTGGTGGTCATGGTCATCGGGTCGATTCCTTTCTGTATCTATTGCTCATTGATGTGAGTTCCGAGGTTGCGGTGACTGCCATTTCACGACCCTTCTCTTGTCCTTATCCCGTCCCTCTTGACGCGGCCACCGTGTTCTGGTCAAATGACTAAGTCGTATGACTAACGCATCGAAGGGACCGTGTCAAGTGGTTGGCTTAGGAAAATGGCCGTGAGCTCAGATCAAGTCTCGGAGCCGGGTTCGACTCCCCAGGAGCGGCTCCTCGACGCCGCCGAGCGGCTGCTGATGAGGGTGGGGTACGCTCGCATCACGACGAGACTCTTGGCCGCCGAAGCGGGCGTCAACCACGGGCTGGTCCACTACTACTTCGGGTCCAACGACAACGTGCTCGTCCAGGCACTCGAGCGTTTCACCCAGCGCCTGATCGCTCGCCAGCGCGACCTGTACGCGTCGGAAGTGCCGTTCGTGGAGAAGTGGCGTACGGCGATGCGGTTCCTCACCAACGAGGACATCGGCTACGAGAAGATCTGGTTCGAGTTGCAAGCGCTGGGATGGAACGATCCTGACCTTCGCGAACGGCTCGCAAGGGTCAACGACGAATGGCGGTCTGTGTTGACCGCAGCCTTCGAGGCGCCCCACCGGGAACTCGGGATCCCGATCCCGCTCGACGCATTGGTGGCACTGGTCATGACGTTCAACATGGGAGTGATTGTCGAACGCCTCGGCGGTATCGAGGCCGGGCATAAGGAGTTACTCGAATGGATCGACCGGTGGCTGTCGACTCAAAGATGACGTCTCGCGAGCAGAGCCGCGCCAGGTACCCCGACACCTCTGGCTATGTCGAGCGCGACGGGGTGAAGTTGCACTTCGAGGTCTACGGCTCCGGCGAGCCGACGGTCCTGCTGCTGCCCACCTGGTCGATCGTCCACTCGCGCCACTGGAAGATGCAGATCCCCTACCTGTCCCGGCACTGCCGGGTGGTCATTTTCGACGGTCGAGGCAACGGGCGATCGGACCGGCCAACGGAAGGATACGGCGAGCGCGAGTTCGCAGCAGACGCCGTCGCTGTGATGGATGCGACCGCCACCCCAAGTGCCACGGTCGTGTCGCTCTCCATGGGAGCCCAACGCGGCCTGATACTCGCCGCCGAGCACCCCGATCGGGTCAACGGGATCGTGTTCATCTGCCCTGCGGTCCCACTCGGAGGTCCGATCACGGGCCGGACGATCCACTCCTGGGGTGTGCCGCTTGACACCGAGGAGGGCTGGGCCAAGTACAACCGCTACTACTGGCTGAAGGACTACCAGGGTTTCCTCGAGTTCTTCTTCTCGCAGATGTTCAACGAGCCGCATTCCACCAAGCCCATCGAAGATTGCGTCGGCTGGGGACTCGAGACTTCGCCCGAGACCCTGATCGCCTCTCAACTCGGCGAATCCCTCGACAAGGATGAGACTCTCGAGCTGTGCAATCGTCTTCGGTGCCCGGTGCTCGTCATCCAGGGAAGCCAAGATGGCATCACCGGAAGCCCCCGCGGCGCCGCCCTCGCCGAAGCCACCGGCGGCGACCTGGTCCTCCTGGAGGGCTCAGGGCACGGCCCGCATGTGCGCGACCCGGTCAAGGTCAACCTGCTCCTGCGGCAGTTCATCGTTCCTCGCCGGCCGGCGACGTGGGTACGCGGCCGCTCCCGGCGCAAGCGTGCCCTGTACATCTCGTCGCCGATCGGGTTGGGACACGCGCAGCGCGACGTGGCGATCGCAGACGAGCTTCGCAAGCTCCACCCCGATCTGGAGATCGACTGGCTCGCTCAGAACCCGGTGACCGATGTCCTCGAAGCGCGCGGTGAGCGCATCCATCCGGCGAGCCGCCATCTTGCGAACGAGTCACAACATATTCAAAGCGAGTCGGCCGAACACGACCTGCACTGCTTTCAGGCGATCCGTCGAATGGACGAGATCCTGCTTTCCAACTTCATGGTCTTCCACGACCTGGTCTCGGAAGAGCAGTACGACCTGTGGATAGGCGACGAGGCGTGGGAACTGGACTACTACCTCCACGAGAACCCTGACGAGAAGCGCGCCAGCTATGTGTGGCTCACCGATTTCGTGGGGTGGCTGCCGATGCCCGACGCCGAGGCACGCGAGGCCTTCCTGACAGCTGACTACAACGCCGAGATGATCGAGCACATCGACAGGTTCCCGCGGCTTCGCGACAGAGCCATCTTCGTGGGCAACCCCGACGACATCGTCCCCGACAGTTTCGGTCCCGATCTGCCCCTCATCCGCGACTGGACCTGCGACCACTACTCGTTCTCTGGTTACGTCACCGGGTTCGACCCTGCCGAGTTCGCGGACCGGGCGGCACTGCGCCACGAACTGGGCTATGGCGACAGCGAACGGGTGTGCATCGTTACCGTCGGAGGATCAGGCGTCGGTAGCGACCTACTTCGGCGGTTGATCGACTCCTACCCGCCGGCAAAGGAACTGGTCCCGGACCTGCGGATGATCCTCGTGACCGGGCCCCGCATCGATCCCTCGTCGCTTCCACGATGCCGCGACCTCGAGATACGCCCCTACGTCGACAAGCTGTACCGGCATCTTGCCGCGTGCGACATCGCAGTCGTCCAGGGCGGTCTCACCACGACCATGGAGCTCACCGCCAACCGCCGGCCCTTCCTCTACTTCCCGCTGCGCCACCACTTCGAGCAGAACTTCCACGTCCGCCACCGCCTCCAGCAGTACCGGGCCGGACGGTGCATGAGCTACGAGCACGACGGGCCCGGCGAGATCGCCGCCGCGATCGCCCAGGAGCTCAACCGCCAAGCCGACTACAAGCCGGTCGAAGTCGACGGAGCCCGGCGGGCGGCTGCCTTGATCGGAGAGCTCCTCTGAAATGAGGCCGGCCCGAGAATCCGCCCTGCATTCGCTATAGCGGGCGAAGACCGCCCGGTGTATGGTGGCAGGTCAGGCAGCAGAAGGGGGACCGTAATGCTCATATGCACGAGCTGGAAAGCTCGGCCGCTCTCACCCGAGCAGGCAAACCGAATGATGCAGGTATGGGGGAAAGTCGAGGCGTCGACGGCCGAGAACCCCAACGTGGAGCCTTAGTTACGTTCGTCCTCCAGCGCGAACCACCGAGCACGGAGGAACGCGCCCAGAACGACCCGAAGAGCCACTTGACGTCCACCGACGTCCAATGGCCAACACCTCCTGAAGCCGCCCCAGAAGGGGTGGTGGACCGACCAAGAAGAGGTAACCATGAGTGTCACCGTCATTGCTCACTTCCCAGTTGCAGACGTCGCCAAAGCCATCGAGGGCCTGCAGGCCAACGCCGCGCTCCTCGAAGAGATCACCGAGGACACCAAGGGCTCAGGGATCATTCACCACAAGTTCGTCGCTGGCGACGGAGAGGTTCTCGTCATCGACGAATGGGAGACCGCGGAACAGTTCCAGGGCTTCTTCGAGGGAAACCCTAAGGTCGAGCGGGTGACGTCTTTGATCGGCGTCACAGGTCCTCCCGAAGTCTCGATCTACAACTCGTTCGAGGCCGCCGGATCTCTGTAAGGGCGGCTGACCGTTCCGGAGACAACCGCACCCGCCTTGGGGATTCTGATGCCGCGAAGCGGACGCCCGAAGCCCGAGAGGTCGTTGGTCCAAGGCACCGAGCTTCGTGACTTCTTCAAACCCTAGGCTGCCCTCTATGACCATTGAAATAGTGGACCTGACCGAGGGAGAAACGATCCGGGTTGGCCCGCTGAGGATACGGATCCTCGAGGACGGTACTCATACCGAACATCGACTGGGACTGGTCGAGGTCACCATCCCGCCCAAGGTCGATGGACCCCCCCAGCACATTCACCGTGAGCATGACGAGACGTTCTTTGTCGTCTCAGGCGTGGCCACCTTCACGAGCGGCGACGAGCAAGCGCAGATACGTCCCGGGATGCTGATCACTGCGCCTCCGGGCACTCCGCATACCTTCGCCAACCAAGGTGACGCGGAGGTCGTCATGTTGTGCACGGTGACGCCCGACCTGTATGTCGGCTACTTCCGTGAACTGGCAACTCTGCCCCCAGGTCCGCCAGATCCAAAGGTGGTGGAAGAGATCATGAGCCGCTATGCCACCGAGGTCGTCTAGCTGTCGAGAGTCAATGCGGTCAGTCCTGCTCGTCAAACAACAGGAACTCTTCCTCGTCTGGAGGTTGAAAGATCGTTGCCCACCGTTCGAAGTGAGCCCGTGACATAGGCGAGGCGCTCAATTCGCCCGACGCATTACGTCGCTGAGCTCGCTCGATCAGCTCGTCCAGAGGCGCATCGAGGTAATACAGTTCGACTCCCACCCCCAATGCCCGGGCTCCGAGTCGTTTCTCATCCCGTTCAACTCGCGCCCAGTGGCCCCACTCCAAGATCACGCTCTGACCTTGGGCGAGGAGCTCCTGGGTCAGAGCCCACAACTGCCGTTCGAGACGGACTCGAAACTCGTCGTCCCACACGTCGAGACCCAATTGAGTCGTCCACTGGTCCTTATCCAACCTGATCGCGGGAATCTGGGGGGCGAGCTGGCGAGCGAGTGTCGTCTTGCCCGAGGCTGGAAGCCCACATATCAGAACGAGCCGCGTCGATGACTTCTGTTTCATGGCTAACTCATTTCCTGAGACCTGTGACCGATCACCAGGACTGGGGGGCGGCCGTAGGAGCGAGGCTTGGCCGGAAGTCTCAGTCCGATGGCCGGTTCGCCGCGAGTCGACTAGAGCTGGAGCGCCTGCAGGACGGTCTCGGCGAACTCGATCAGCCGCTCGGGTGGGAACTGTTCGGGGTCTCCGATCAGAAGGGTAGCGGCGCGCTCGGCGACGGCCAGCACCATTTGGGCGGCGAGTTCCCGATCGACGCGCTCGAAGGTCGGGCGCTGGTCCAGTAACGACGAGGTCATCGACCGCACCTGGCCGAGCGCGAAGGTCCGCCCGGCCTGCACGTGCTGACGAACGACCGCTGGCGACTCCGCGGGCGGCGTCAGCATCAACCTCCACCGGCCTGGGTTCTCCCCGATCACCCCGGCGAGATTGCGCAGCCAGAACAGGAGCAGGTCTGCTTTGCCGGCGTCTATCGGATGGGGAGGCATGGCGTCGGCCAGCTCGCTCAACCCCCGCGCTTCCTCCCGCTCGAGCAGGGCCGTCAGCAGGGGACCGAGGCCGGGATAGGCGTTGTAGATGACCGGTTTGGCCAGGTCGGCCTCGAGGGCGATTGCCTCCATCGTCACGGCCTCGTAGCCGGACTTGTAGATCAATCGGAGAGCAGCGTCGAGAACCTGCTCGCGGCGAACCTCGATCGGCATTCTCGGCTGGCGGGCCCGGACCGTTCCTGTCGTGGACATCCCGACCAAGAATAGACCATTAGCTACGGGTCCGTATATACGCTATGGTAGGTATTGCTGCATCCGCCCGATTCGCGGGCGCCGCTTACTGCGGCACCGAGGGCTGATTCCCATCGCTCAGGAGCGAATGATGACACCGCCCAAGACCAGCGACCGCAAGCGCCTGCTGGCAACCAGATCGATCGACCGAGCCCGCAACACAGCGGCCGGCGGTCGCGCCAAGGCGAGCAAGCGGCCGGCGGCGCCGATGGAGGACTACGGCATATTCGGCCCGGAGTCGGTGGCCTGGAGGGTATGGGGCTACCCCACGTCGCTCACGATCGGCTTCCAACGCTCGGTCGTCGTCGAGGAGCTCGACCCCTTCCTACTCGCGTCAGTCGAGGCCACCAACAAGGTCCGGACCCAGGCTCGGACGCGGTACGACCGAACCATCCGATATTTCGCCACTGTTGCGTTCGCGGACTCCCGGACCGTGGTCAAGGCCTCCGAGATGCTGATGAAGGTACACGCCCGCAACGTCGGCACCGAGCCGGTGTCCGGTCTTCGTTTCGACGCCAACGATCCCGACTCGCAGCTGTGGATCCTGCTCACCGGATGGCACTCCGTGCTGTACGCCTACGAGAAGTACGGCCCCGGCAAACTTTCGGCTGAGGATGAGCGTCGTTATTGGGCCGACTGCGCGACGGCGGCCGAGCTGCAAACCTGCGACCCGGACAAGGTGCCGCGTACCCGCGAGGGTATCCGTGCGTACTTCGAGGAAATGCGCCCACGCCTGGCCGCGTCGGAGGCCACCCAGTCGATGATGCACCACCTGCTCAACGCCGAAGTCATGTTCCCGCCGCTGCCGGCCGTCCTCAGGCCGGCCGGGTGGATCACCAGCCGATTCCTGCGGGCGGCGACGATCGCGACCATGCCCCGCTGGCAGCGCCAGATGGCGAGCCTGCGCCAATCTCGCCTCACGGACAGCGCCATCGTCCTACCGATGCGCATCGCCTTCCGCCTCGGAGCCACCAGTGCCCGCCGACAACTCCGCCTCCTGGCGGCCATCTCACCTGGGACGGTCGCAGTCGTCGAGCCGATGTTCCTCGGGATCACACCCGAGCGGCAGGAGACCCTGACCCCCGCCGATGCCTTCCAACGACACGGTGTCCCCACCCCGCCCGTCCTCTACGAACAGATGCACCCCGCCTCCTGAGGCTGCGGTTGCTCAACGACCTCGCTGGAGCCGTCGTCGTCGGCGCGGAGGTCGATGACCGTCCAGAGTGGTGTTTATTGATCACGTGCCGCGTGCGGGTGTATACCGTGACCGTTCGGAAGAACTTGAGAGCGGCATCAAGTTGCGTCCACAGGCTGTCCTGATGTCCGGAAAGAGAGCTCTATGGCCAGCCAAACGACCGGATGGACTCCGCCACCTGGGTCGGTGGTGGCCTTTCACGAGCAACCGAACGCCTTTGTCCGCCAGTTCGACTTTTGGGATGACAGCTACGAAGGGCGACGGCTCTTTTCGGAACTACTGGGGACGTTCTTTCTGGTCCTGGTGGCGGTTGGTGGGGGTATCGTCAACGCCCGCTTCGGCGGCAACGCCGTACCCTACGGGGCTCGGGTGGTCGCCCCGGCCCTGATGGTGGCCGCCATCATCCTGTTCATGGGTGCAGTTGGAGGAGCCCACCTCAATCCCGTCGTCAGTATCGCGTTCGCGTTGCGAGGCAACTTTCCCTGGAGAAGAGTTCCCGCCTACATCGTCGCTCAGTTCCTGGGCGCAATCTTGGCCACCTTGCTGTTGTGGGCGATGCTCGGCAAGCAGGGCTCGGCCGGACTGACGCTTCCAGGCCACGGCGTCTCTACGGTGACGTCGATGCTCTGGGAGGCCATACTCACCGTGGGCTTGGTCAGTACTGTACTGGGAACGGCATCGGGAGCCCAGCAGCTCGGCCCGATCGCCGCTATCGGAGTCGGCAGCTACATCGCCTTGGCAGGGTTGTGGGGCGCACCGGTCAGTGGTGCTTCGATGAATCCGGTCCGGTCGCTCGGTCCGGCTTTGGTGCTCAACAATTGGACGTCCTGGTGGGCCTACCTGGTCGGGCCGACGATGGGCGGGCTAATCGCGGTAGGCATGGCCTGGATCCTGAGGGGTCCCGGCGGAGGCGCTGCCGGCAAGGAAGCCGCACAGGGCACCCTGGGGACCCGGTGGATGCCGGGCCCCATCGGAAGGTCAGCGGCGACACCCACGCAGGCGCCTCGGCGCGCTGGGGGTGCATCCGACGTTGCCGAGGGGTCGCCATCGCCGGGTTAGGTCCATCGGGCTCCGATTGTGCCCGGGGTCCGTTGAACTCGCCTGTCGCGCATCGAGCCGCTACCAGCCTCATGGACTCCCCCGGAAGGCGTATGCTTAGGCGTATGCCACGGCTCCAGGTGTATCTTCCAGAGGACTTGTATCGGGAGGTAAAAGAGCGTCGACTGCCCGCCTCAGAGCTCCTGCAAGGGGCCGTACGAGCTGAGCTTCGCCGCCAAGAGCTTCTCGCGGAGACCGACCGTTACTTGGCCGAGTTGGTCGACGAGGTCGGGGAGCCTTCGCCCGCGGCGGTTGCCCGAGCCGAGGCACTCTCGAAGCGCGTGAGGGCAAAGTCGCTATCGCCAAAGGCGAGCTGAAGGCGTGCTCGTCCTCGATTCGGGCGGGGTCAGTTACTTGGCCAAGCGCAACCAGGACGCGGCCGCCACGATCCGGGTATTCGTTCGCGAAGGACTGTGGCCGCCAATTGTTCCCTCGGCGGTCCTGGTTGAGTCGATCACTGGACGTCAGCGGAATGATGCCAACGTCAACCGGCTACTGAAGACTTGTGACATTGCTGAGGAGCTGCCAGAAGGATTGGCTCGCCGATCGGGCGAGCTTCGCTACCGGGCCCGTCGTGGATCTGTAGTCGACGCCGTCCTCGTCGCCACGGCGGAACCGGCCGGGACTGTCCTCACCGGCGACGAAGAGGATCTCGACGCGTTGGCCAGTCACGCCGATCGGGTCATGATCCAGCGCGTATGAGGACCGCTTGTCATCGATCGTCGGCCTCGGCCAGGTCGTCTGGATAGGTGATATCGATTTCAGCGATGGACTTTGGGAGGTCGGATCGGTCAAGGTTGGTTGGGTTCTGACATGTGATCGTTGAGGCGTTGCGTTGCGGCTTGCAACACCCGAACGGCTATTGCGAGCTCTGCGTCGTCGGCGCCGTCGTATGCAATCCTGCGGATGAGTGCGAGTGGGTCGGGCAGATCTAACCAGAGCTTCATGCCTGCGGCGGTGATTCGCAGGACCCGCTGGCGTTGATCAGCGGAGTCGGGCATCTGATCCACGAGGCCCTTGCGAACGAGCGTCGCCACAACTCCGCTCAGTGTCGCTCTTTCGAGGTGGAGCATTTGCCCTAGGTCGCGTTGCATTGTCGGCCCGTCGTTCGCCAGCTGGTACAGCACGTACCATTGCGTGGAGCCGAGGTCATATGGACGCAAGACTGACTCGATCACAGCCCGGTTCGCGAAGTAGTACCTCTTCGCCCACGCTCCCACCGACTCGTCGCCGCGAGAGTTTGCCCGTGAGAGGCCGTGGCCGGCTTGATAGTGAATCACCAAGGGATCGTTTCGTCTTCCCATCTCGTGAACGTGCCTGTCGGACCGTCCGGCCCGAGCAGCGCAACTCGCACCACCTCGCGGGAGCCATCCTCCACAGATTCCGTACCTTGGTATCCGTTGAGGTTTGTCTTGGTGAAGGCCGGTGAGACCAAGTTGACCTTGATGTCGGTCGACTCCAGCTCGATCATGATGGCGAGCGTGATGGCGTTGAGAGCCGACTTCGACGCAGGGTAAATGGGGCCGAACATGGCGTGGTAGGGGAAGGTGGGATCGGCATTCACGGTCAATGAGCCGACCCCGCTCGACACATTGACGATGCGGGCGTCCGACGACTGACGCAGAAGCGGCAGCATGGCCTGATAGACGGCGAGGGTGCCGAACACATTGGTCTCCCAGACCGTGCGCATTTCATCGAGGGACGCGTTGCTCGCTCGCGATGTCTGTGCGTACTCCTGGAGGGACAAGCTGCCCTTTCTCGTGTTTGAGATAGCTGCGTTGTTGACGAGCAGGTCCAGGCGGCCGTGCTCCCTGCGGATGCGCTCCGCTGCGGCGGCGATCGAAGCACCATCTGTCACGTCGAGTTGGAGCGCGATGGCTCCTGGCCCAATCTCCTTCTCTGCGAGCTCCCCTCGCTCGAGGTTGCGAGACCCGACCAACACAGTGAGGCCGTTCGCCACGAGTTCCTTGGCGACCTGAAGACCGACTCCTTGATTGGCTCCAGTAACTAGGGCGACGCGCTTGTCAGGCATACTGGCCTCCATATCGTTAGGTGCCTAACAAAGGTTGTCGGTACCTAGCAAAATGTCAAGCTGTGAGTGTGAACGCGTGTCGAGAAAGGGGAACGGCGATGTCGGAGGTCGGCCGGGATTCGAAGGATTGGACGGTGGTGGACGAAGGCTGGGGTCGCGAGGCGGTCGATTTCTCGACCTTGAGCGAGCCGAACAACTGCCGGGAATACGTAGCGATGCATCATTTCGTTCGAGTCGATGCCGGTGACCGGTTGCTCGACGTGGCCTGCGGATCGGGGCTCGCTATCGAACTGGCACGGCTTCGCGGTGCGCTGTGCGCTGGGATCGACGCCTCGGCGAGGTTGGTCGCCGTCGCTCGGTTCCGGAGCCCCGAATGCGATATCCGGGTGGGCGATATGCACGACCTGCCATGGGAAGCGGGCGCTTTCGACGTGGTCACCAGCTTTCGCGGTATCTGGGGAACGACTCCTGACGCGGTCGCCGAGATCCGCCGTGTTCTCCGGCCCGGTGGCAGACTTGGGCTGACGGTGTGGGGACACATCAAGGTGTCACCGGGTGCGTGGGCCCTGGCACCGTTCCGGCTGGCTTCCCAAGAGAAGGTCGACAACCAGGCGTCCATGGTGTCACTCGGCCGGCCCGGTGCGGGGGAGAGTCTGCTGGAGGCGTGCGGGTTCGTTGACATCCGCCGTGTCGAGGTTCCCTTTGCGTGGGAGTTTGCCGACCCTGAGGTCTACGCCCGTGCCCTCGCTTCCACCGGACCGGCGTATGAGGCGATGCAGAACGTCGGACCAGACGCCTTCCACCAAGCGGCGGTCGACCAAGCACGCGCCCAGGTCCGCGACGGGTTGCCGCTCCGGGCCGAGATCAATGTTGTCGGGTACCTGGCCCGCAAGCCCGAGGAGGACGCTCAAAAATGACAGCCGGCTTTCTTGAAGAGCCCCGACTCAGCCCGCAGGCACAAGCCCTCTATGACGAGGATGTCAACGAGACCGGCTATGTGTGGAACGTGTCGCGCCTGTGGGCGTACCAGCCAGACACCGTGGAGCGACTCTTCGAGTTGATGTCACAGGCGTTCAAGCCGAGCGGCCTCGAATTTCGCCAGCGCGGCATCCTGGTCACCGCCGCCGCGTCGACCCTCGGCGACTCGTACTGCTCCTTGGCCTGGGGCGGCAAGCTCTCCGGCGCGTCCGACCCGACCCTCGCCGCGGGAGTCCTAAACGGCACGGACACCGGGTTGACCGACCAGGAGAAGGCGATGGCGTCCTGGGCACGCAAGATCGTCAAAGACCCCAACACCACCACCCCCGCGGATCTCCAAGAGCTTCGTGACGCCGGGCTCAGCGACCAGCAGATCTTCGCCATCACCGCCTTCGTGGCGCTGCGGATAGCGTTCTCCACGATCAACGATGCACTCGGAGCGAGTCCCGACGCCCAACTCGTCGAGTCTCTACCCACAGCGGTCACACAGTCGGTGACCTACGGCCGACCGGTACCCCCCTAACCCGAGATCACCCGCACGAGGGCGCCTGTGGGGGCACCCATTTCGGTGACGGAGTTGCCGTCGTAGTTGGTCACCCAGGCATCGGTGCCGTCGGAGCTCACGCCGACGGGAACGGCGAAGTCGTAGCCCGGGTTGGCGTCGTCGTCCAGGACGGCCACGAGGGCGCCCGTGCTCGCCTTCAGCACGGTGACAGAGTCGTTGTAGGTCGTGACCCAGACGCTGGTGCCGTCGGAGTCGAGGCTCTCGGGCTGGCTGAGGCCGTCCCCCGTGACGACCCTTGTCAGCGTGCCGTTGGCGGCCTTCAGCTCGGTGACGGAGTTGGACTCGAAGTTGGACACCCAGACGTGGGTGCGGTCCGAGGAGATGCCGTCGGGTCCAGAGATGTCGTCCGCCGCGGCCCGGATGACCCGCACGAGCGTCCCGCTGCCGGCGTCGAGCTCGGTCACCGAGTTGCCGTACTCGTCGGCCACCCAGACGTGGGTGCCGTCGGCGTCGACTGCGCTGGGGCCGTCGAAGGCGTCTTTCGTGCTCGTCAGGACCTTGACGAGATCACCCGTGGCCGCCGCTATCTCGGTGAGGGGGTTGCCGTTGAGGTTGGCCACCCAGACGTCCGTGCCGTCCGAGCTGATGGCCGAGGGATCGTCGAACTTGTACCTGCCGTTCGACAGCACTCTCACTAGGGACCCGTCGGAGGTGCGCAGCTCGGTGACCGAGTTGCCGGCGGCGTTGGCCACCCAGACGTCAGTGCCGTCCGAGCTGATAGCCGAGGGGCCGTCGAATTTTTCGTTGGAGGCGTGCAAAACCGCCACGAGTGCCCCGGTCGGGGCGTTGAGCTCGGTGACGGAGTTGCCGCCGGTGTTAGCCACCCAGACGTGGATGCCGTCCGAGCTGACGGCCAACGGCGACACGAGCCCGTCGGTCGTGACGGCGAGGCTCTGGTCGACTTCGGGGGCCGGCGCGTACGCGAGGCTGCCGGCCTGGTTGGCCTCGAGCAGGCAAGTGCCGTCGGCCGTGAAGCGCACGGTGCCCGACTTGAGGGTGCACCCGGTCGAGCCGGACTGCAGCGAGATGACCGGCGTCAGGCCCGAGGTGGCGCTCGCCGCCGGCCGGTAGGTGCCACCGACGACCGGGTCGGCCAGGCTCGAGGTGAACGACACCGTCTGGGAGAGTTGGTTGATGACGAAGCTCTGCTGGGCTTCGGCGGGGGCATAGCCGAAGCCGCCGGCCTGGACGGCGTCGACGACGCACGTCCCCTGTGAGGTGAAGCTCACGACGCCGCCGCTCACGCCGCAGCCCGTGGACGAGGCGTCGATCGAGAAGGTGACCGGATCGTTGGAGGTCGCCGAGGCGGCGGGCGTGTAGGTGCCCCCGACGTAGGCGGGCGAGGGGGGGCTGGTGGAGAACGTGACCGTCTGCACGACCAGGAAGATCTCGATCGCCTGCTGGACCTTGGGCGCCGGCAGGTAGGAGGCGTCGCCCGCCTGCGTGGCGTCGATCAAGCAGGTGCCGGCGGCGACGTAGTAGACGACCCCGTTGTTGAAGTCGCAGCCCTGCGAGCGGACGTCAAGGTTGAGTTTCACCGGCAGGCCCGAGGTCGAGCTCGCCGTCGGGATGTAGTCGCTATAGACGTGGTTGTTGGCCGGCGGGGTGGAGGTAAAAGAGATCGTCTGTGTGTTCGCCACGCTCTGGATCTCATAGGCGCCGGCGTCGCAGTTGACCTGGCCGGTCTCGCCGGGCCGGGGATCTCCCCGTTCGTCGGTGGGGACGCTGCACGAGGCTTGCGGCACCAAGTCGAGGGCCGACGTCGTGAGCCCGATCGACTCGGTCTCGGGACCGGTGGAGCCGTTTCGCGGCTAGCGAGCCGAACTCGATGTGCGAGTTGTTGACGAGGTCGCCGCGCCCCGGCGACAAGGCGCAGGAGTCGTCGGACTCGACGTTGTACCCGCCGTCGACGGGTGCGTCGCCGAGGCAGGGGGCCGAGGCGAGGATCGAGTTGGCGATCGACGTCGTGGCGTTGTTGTCGATGCCGGTGGTGTCGTTGGACAACGTGTCGTCAGTGAGCGTCGTAGCACCGCTGGCGCCGGCGGCCGCGTCGACCGCTGTGCCATCGCCGGCGAAGGTGTCGTTGGTGACGGTGGCGCTCCCGGTGTTGAGCAACGCCTGTTGTCCGATCTGAGTAAACGTGTCGTCGACGACGTCGGCCGTGCCGAGGTTCTGCAGGCCGACCGTGTCGTTGGACAATGTGTCGTCGCTCAGCGTCAGGGTGGCGGAGTTGAGGATGCCTTGCGGTGCGCCCGAGATAGTGAGGTCGCTGATCGTGACGGTGCCTTGGGAGGGAAGCAGCGCGCCGCTTGCGTTGGAGGTCGTCACGGTCGTCTGGGTGTCGCCGGCCCCGTTGATCGTGAGCGAGGCGAGCGCGGACGCGTCGATCGAGTCGCCACTCTCGTCGTAGGTGCCCGGTCCGACATCGATCGTGACCGCCTGGCCGTTGAGCGGGCCCGACTCGGCCACGGCCAGTGCTTCCGCGAGGGTGGCGCACGGATCGACCACGGCGCACGCCAGGTTGTCGGTGCCGCCACTGGCCACGTAGAGCGTGCTCCCAATGAGGTTAAGGGTGTAGGTCCACGTACCCGTATCACCGAAGGCGTCCGAGTCCGTGCCCGAGACCGTGTAGCTGCCCGGTTCGACGTCGGTGACATCGACGAGACCGCCCGGTTCGACGCTAAACGTGGGACTGCTTGTCGTCTCGGTGAAGGTGACCGCGCCGGTATTGCCGGAGACTGAGAGCCCACCGGTCAGGATGTACGGGGCGCCCGTGAAGATCGTGTCCGATGTCGCGCCGGTCTGGGTGATCGTGCCGGCGGCCCCGTAAACCCAGGTGTCGCCGAAATCTGTGCCGGTGGCCGGCTGGGTGGTGTCGTCGCCCCCATAGAGCACCATCCGGTTGGTGTCCTGGTCGAACGCCATGGCGCCGTACGCCCGCGCCGACGGGCTGGTCGTGGGCCCCTCCTCGTACCAGTTCGTGCCGTCGTAGCCCCACGTGCCCCCGGACAAGCCGGAAGCGACGCCGCCGAACAGGACGGTGTCGCCGAGTACCGGGTCGTAGTCCATCGACGCGTAGGCCACGGGCGGCGGGCTGCCCGAGGGGCTCTGCGGCGTCCATCCGGTCGAGGTGTTGAACGTGGCCGTCAGGTTCTCGACCTCCTGGCCGTTGTCGTACACCCCTCCGAACAGCACCACGTCGCTGATGACCGGGTCGTAGGCGATCGCGGCTCCGTAGACCCCTCCGGCGAGCGGTTCGTATGGCCCGCTCCATGTGCCGGCGCTGCCGAGCAGCCACGTGTCACCGAGGATCTTGTCTCCGGGCCCCAAGCCGCCGATGAGGACCATCTCGTCGGCGGCCGTGTCGTAGGCCATCGACGTGGCGAATCGCGCCGAGGGGCCCGAGATGTCGGCGTCGGTCCAGGTGGCCCCGTTGTAGAACCAGGTCTGGTTTGACGGAGTGGAACCGAGTATCTCTCCGCCGAACAGCACCATCTCGTTGAGGGCAGCGTCATAGGCTATCGAGGCAAATGACAGGGCCGGTGGACTCGCCGCTGGGCTCTGCAGGGTCCACGCCGTGCCGTTGTACGTGTAGGTGGAGTCCGAGACCTGCCCATCGGAAACCCCGCCGTACAGCACCATCTCGGCGATCGCCGGGTCGTAGGCCATCGCCGCGCCCGCGAGGTCCGACGGGCTCGCCGCCGGCGTCTGCTGGGCCCAGTTGGCGTTCCCGGTGAACGCCTGCGCCGCCGGAACTGACAGCACCAGAGTGGAAAGTGCCGGCACGAGGCCGAGCGCCAGTGCCGCCATGGCGGCACCTTTCCGCAGGTGGGCCGCCGCGCCGTAACGCCGCTCGGACTTGCCCATCGGCCGCCCCTCCCCCTCCCGGCGCGGCACTGGCGTCGTTGCCTGCTGTTTTAGCACCCCGATTCCCGGTACTTCAACGTCCGCGCACCAAACGCGGCATTGACATCGGCTGGTACTACGTCCGAACGGCCCGCCAGACCCGGCACCGCAGAGGCAGATCGACCGTCGTGCCGATGGCCAGTTCAGGACGGGCGGCGGCTCGGGCGGCCACCTCCTCCCTAAGGGCGCGCCTCTCTGCCGCCGGAAGGACCATCACCCGGCTGTACGACGCGGCCAAACCTGGCAGATCCGCGACCTCGTAAGGCACGGCGGCTGTAAACGTGCGCTCCTCCTCGAGCGAGAACGGCGTGTCAGCCGGCCGCTCCACATTCCACCGGCGGTCGCCGGCAGCGCCGGCAGCGCCCGAGCGCCGGTCGCTCCCTCGGTGGCCCAGCACGTCGTCGACCCATGGCACGCTTCGGTCTGGACCGCTCCCAATAACCGCGAAGGTTCCACCGGGTCGGATCACGCGGGCTATCTCCGGCCAGGCCCGTTGCGGGTCAAGCCAGTGCCACGCCGAAGAAATCACGATCGCCCCTGCCGCTCCGGACACGAAGGGTAACTCCTCGCCCCGGGCCGCGACCCGCGACACACCCGGCAGCTGGTTGCCCAGGGCTGCCAGCATCCGCCGGTCGATGTCGACCGCTACCACCTCGTCGGTCATGCGGACCAGATGCCGGGCCAAATTACCCGTGCCGGCAGCCAAGTCGATCACCAGGCCAGGTGAGTGGCCGACGGCCCAGCCGGCCGCCTCGGCCGGTGGGGCGGGGCGGTAGCGGGCGTAGTCGTCAGCCGCCGAACCGAACGAGGTGGCTCTGATTTGCCGCTCCACGTCGGTCACCCCGACCTTCTCAGGATCCGAGTGCTAAACCGAAGAGGTTCTCCATGGCTTGCCAGTGACGCTCGGCGGCGGCCTCGTTGTAGCTGGCGTTGTCTGGGACGGCGAAGCCGTGGTGGGCGGGGTACGTCTCGATCGTATGGACGACACCTGCCTCGCTCAGCGCCTTATCGAGACGGTCCTTCTGCTGGTCGGTGAACGACTGGTCCTCAATCGCCCCGGCTACATAGACGGTGGCCTTGATCGCGCCTGCTTTGTGGTGCGGGCTGTCGGGGTCGTCTTCGGCGAGGTTCCCGCCGTGGAAGGAGGCGGCTGCCGCGATGCGCCCGCCCAGGGCGCCCGCCGCGATGAGCGACAGTCGACCGCCCATGCAGTAGCCGGTGGTCCCGACACCTCCCGGCTTCTTCTCGGGCAGCGAGTCCAAGTACTCGACAAAGGCGCGGGCATCGCCGATGACCATATCGGCGGTGTAACCCCGCATCATGGCCATGATCCGCTCCATCGACTCCTGGTTCTGGAATACGGTGAGCATGTCGACCGGCTCGTAGGGGCCGTAGCGGTAGTAGAAGTCCGGCACCAAGACCACGTAACCAAGCCCGCACAGCCGCTCGCCCATCTGGCGCATGACGTCGCGCATCCCGCCGGCATCGGGAAACATGATCACCGCCGGCCAAGGTCCCTCACCGTCGGGAATGCTCAGCGCCGCCGGGCACATCCCGTCCCCGGTCTGGATCTCCACGCTGCGTTGCGTCATCGGCCCTCCCTTAGTCATCGCGGTCCGCCACCCTACAATCCCGGAAGCGCTCTGACTCACTCTCCTGCCGCCGGGGGCAGCGGAGGCTGACGTGCTATTCCGCGCCCACGCTGGCTACGGCGCCTTAGTCCTATTCACGAGTTCCCTGGCCTTCGGTAGCTGGTTTGTGATCATCCCTACCTCAAACGCCGGTCGCGATAAATCGCTGGCCTCCGCCCCGTCGATCGGTTAGAAACGTCACGGACCGAGCGAGCGATGAAAGGAGGAGCGCAATGGCCAATGACCCGTTCATGACAGCCACGACTACCGTGACCGTCGGCCGCATGGCGCTCCCCATCGCCGCGGCGGGCATCACCGCCTGAGCGGCTCCCACCCGATCTGAGCGGCGTGTCCATCGGAATCGCCGGCGCGCGCTTAGCCGGCTAGCGGCGCGCCCTGCACCCCGATCGCGCGCCGCGCCCCCGCCCGCCCCGCACCACCGAAGGAGGTGAAAACCATGTACATCCATCCCCATATGGCCTATGAACTGGCCCGCAGCCGACAGGAGGAGCTTCGCCACCAGGCGAGTCTCCGCCCGAATCGTGTGAGCAGCCGGCGCCAGAGGCGGTCGTCTCGCCGGCTGCACTCCTGGCCGGTCGAGGCCAAGTCACCGCGGTCGGTACCGGTCCGATGACCGCCGGCGCCCGGAGGTGTGCGGTATGACGGAAGATAAGAAAGGTAGGTATCTAGGGTCATGCTGCACACCCTCCGCCAGATGTCCCGTCACGATTGGGGCGGGGTCATGGTGGCGTGCATCTTGACTGCTCGCATGACCGGAGCCGTTTCGATGTGGGTGAGACCGTCGAGTCCGGCCATCCCGCCGGTGACGTACTCGTAGAGCGAGCGGTCGTCCCGGCAGAGCAGTGCCGCGACCAGGTTGGTTGACCCGGTAGTGGCGGCAACGAAGGGAACCTCGGGACGATCCGCCAGGGCCTGCCCGACCTGGGCGAGCTTGGCAGGGACCACCGACATCCATAAGAGAGCCGGGGAGCGGATTCCGACGGCGTCGCTGGCGAGGTCCACGTCGAAGGAAAGGACCCCTGAGGCAACGAGTTCCTCGACTCGTCGCCGGACGGTCGACTCATGCCAGTGGGTGCGCGCCGCCAGCTGCCGGTAGGGGGCGCGGCCGTCTTCGGCGAGGGCCTGGACGAGTGGCCAGTCGGTGTCTTGCAACGTGACTGTCGATCGTTCGATCGACGTCCTGGCCCGTACTGGCGAGCGGAGCTGATCGATCTCTGTTGGGCTGAGGTCGTTCGCACCGGGCGGGGGGGATGCTCCAGTCGCGAACAGGTGGAGGAGGCAGTAGGCCTCGAGGGCGACGACCTGACGGCCGACGGAGAGCTGGTTGAGCAGCAGCGGGGTTCGCTGTTCGCGGTCGTGGGAGTGGATGGTGCTGAAGATCTCGGTTCCCCCCGAGGTCAGCTGCACCCAGGCGGTGTCTGGATGTTGCGCCAGTCTGGTGGCGACGGTGCTTGCGGATCCCGGTACACAGCGGATGCGGACGGCCCAGTCGGACTGGCCGAGCCGCTGGGAATCGAGCTGGCCGACGACCCGCACCACCCGATCGTCGAACAGCCGTCGGTAGCGGCGGGCGATGGTCTGCTCGGAGGCTCCGAGGACCTCCGACAATCGACTGAACGGGGCTCGGGGGTCGATGTAGAGCGCTTGGATGATCCTTCGGTCCAATATGTCAATTCCAACAGTTCCCACGTAATTCAGCGTAGTTGATGGCGTAAACAGGCAGATATCGGGGAACCGGTGGCGGAAGAGAGATCGGACTGCCACCCTGTTGGTCATGGAAAAGAAGTGGTGGACCTTGGTCGTGGTGTGTGCAGCCACCTTCATGTTGCTCTTGGACGTCACGATCGTGATCGTCGCCTTGCCGACCATCCAGTCGGGACTGCACGCGAGCTTCAGCGACGTGCAGTGGGTGGTCGACGCCTACGCTCTGACTCTCGCGTCGGTGCTGCTGACGGCCGGTTCCCTGGCTGATCGTTACGGGCGGCGACTCCTGTTCACCGTCGGCCTCATCGTCTTCACCCTCGGTTCGTTGCTCTGCGGCGTGGCCCAGTCGCCGATCATGTTGATCCTGTCCCGCAGCGCCCAAGGCATCGGCGGGGCGATCCTCTTCGCCACTTCGCTGGCTCTTCTGGCTCAGAGTTTCCAGGGCAAGGAACGTGGGGTGGCTTTCGGGGTCTGGGGCGCGGTCACCGGGGTAGCTGTCGGACTCGGACCGGTGCTCGGCGGGGTGATCACTACTGGCATCAGCTGGCGCGGCATCTTCTTGGTCAACCTCCCGATCGGTGTGGCCGCGCTGGCCATCACCAGGTGGCGGGTCGATGAGTCCAAGACGCCGCATGCCGCCCGGCCTGACTGGGCTGGGTTCGTAACCCTCACCGCTGGGCTGGTCAGCCTGATCTATGGCTTGATCCGCGCCGGCGAGATCTCCTGGACCGACACCGGGGTCGTCATCTGCCTCGCCCTCGCCGCAGTCTTCTTGGGGGTGTTCGTGGCCGTGGAGCGCCGGGCGGACCACCCTTTGTTCGACCTGTCGCTGTTTCGTATCCCGACATTCAGTGGTGGACTGGCCGCCGCCTTCGCGATGAACGGTTCGCTCTATGCGATGCTCTTGTACCTCGTTCTCTACTTACAAGACGACCTTGGCTACTCTGCCCTAGGAACGGGCCTCCGGTTGATGGTCATGAGTGGGGTAACCTTTGTCGCGGCGACGGCTGCGGGGCGGCTCAGCACGCACATGCCCGTCCGTTGGCTCATCGGGCCGGGCCTCGTCTTGGTCGGTGTCGGTCTGTTGCTGATGACCGGACTCCACGGGTCTAGCTCCTGGACCCACCTGATCGCCGGCTTCATCGTGGCCGGCGCCGGGTCCGGAATGGTCAACCCGCCGCTGGCTTCCACGGCTGTCGGCGTTGTCACTCCCCAGCGTTCGGGCATGGCCTCAGGTGTCAACACCACCTTCCGGCAGATCGGCATCGCCACCGGTATCGCCGCCTACGGGACCATTTTCGCGTCCTCCTTGCGGCACAAGATGGACCAGACCCTCGCCGGTACCCCAGCCCTCCACCGACTCTTGCCCCAGGTGATCACCGACATTCAGCAAGGCAAAGCCGCCCAAGCCATCGGTGCCGTCCCCGAGCCGTTACGAGGACCGCTCATTGCAGCCATCCACGCCAGCTTCGCCAGCACCCTCGACCTTCTACTCGCGGTGAGTGCCGTCCTGGCCCTCGTCGGTGCGGCCTGTTCCCTGGTCCTCATCCGGTCCCGGGACCTAGTGGTCTCACACCAACCCCAACCAACGCCAGCACCCGCAGAACCAACCGGCTCACTCGCGTAATGAAGACCGCCGCCAATGACAGGGGGGCCGGCCGGCGGAGTGGAGGCTGGCCGGCGGTCCCGTGTTTGGGAGCCAGCCCGCAAGGGTGCCGTTCCCGTCGGATGCCGGCGGCCCCGGACGAATGAATAGTGTGAATCTTACACCTACTCATAGGTGTCGAAAATCACACTATTCGGTCTACTCCCTTGGGGCTGGCGCGCAGGGGGGAGGCGGCGCGGTACCGGCGTAGCGGGGCGGCCGGCCGGGTGGGCTGGCGCACGCCGGCGTGGGAGTGCAGGGGTCGCCCGCCAGTGGCCCGAGCCGGGGCCGCCGAAGCCCGCAAATGGACAGACCTCGGCGCCGGAAATAGTTGCGTAGCGAAGTTTGTCCGCTTGGCAGCCTCCTCCAAGCGTGCGAGTGGACACACTTAGCGGCGGTAATGGTTTCACGCCGGGAGGTCTGTCCGTCTGGACGCTTCTGACCACGACGCCGGCACCCGCATCCACGTCTGGGTCGTCAACAGCGGCGGCTGGCCTGCCGTCTTCGCCAGCCTGAAGACCTTGCTCGAGACGGGGACAGCTTGCCTGGGTCGTAGGACGAAGGAGGCGGGCATTCCCTGCGACAATCGGAAATGAGAGGAGGCAGGGATGAAGGGTGAATCAACAAACGTCGGCGTGGTGATGGCGTCTCCGATCCGCCCGTTCGATGCTGGTGCGCTCTATCTGGCGCTCGATGCCCGGCGAACCGAGCTGGGCCTGAGCTGGAGGGGCGCCGCCGACCAGATCTGGGAACAGTCGTCTGATCTCAACGACCGACGCAGGGATCACCCGATCAGCCCCTCGACCCTCACCGGCATGGCGAAGAATCCGAGGACCAGCTGCCAGCACGCCCTCTTCATGCTCCGGTGGCTGGGACGAACGCCGGAGAGCTTCCTCCGGGGCGCGGGCCGTGATGACCGGCACTTCGCACTCCCCGAAGCGGGCCCCGACCGTCGACTCCGTTGGTCCCTCAAGCTGCTCTATGCCTCGATGGACGAGAAGCGGCGCCAAGAGGGGCTGACGTGGCCGGCACTCGGCGCGGTCCTCGAGTGCAGCCCCAATCAGCTGACGGGCTTGCGCACCGCGAGGTACGCCACTGGCATGGACGTGGCCATGCGGATCGTGCAGTGGCTCGGGCGGCCCGCCGCCGACTTTGTCTATCTGGCCACCTGGTAGGTCAGTGGTCGACCGGCGCCACCAGGCGCGCTGGACCATTCGTCAGTTCATTGTGTACCCTCCGAATCGGAGTTGGTTGTCCTTAGGTAACTAGCCGGGGGAGGATGAAAGCTCATGCCACGAAGGATTCGTAGGTTCTCGCTGATGGCAGTCGGCGCCACGCTGGTTGGCATGCTTGGTCTGTCGACGCCGGCGATGGCGGCTACACCCGCGTCCTCTGCTCAGGCGGCATCGGTGGGGGCCGCGCCCAGCGAGATCGGGTTCACGGGCTCCGCGTATGGGTCTCGGGTCATAGTCGGGAGCGTCGTGCAGTCTGGGCCCTCGGCGTATGTAGGGCTCGGCTGTACAACGCAGCCTGGTGTCGTGAACACCAATAGCGTGGCCTCAGTTCAGGTTCCGGGGGAGCTCACTACTGGCACGGTCGATACGTACGCCTCGTCGGAAGCCATCTCCACTGGGATCGCCTCGACGACCTCGGCCACCACCCAGGGCATTAGCGTCTTGGGTGGCTTGGTATCGGCCACGACGGTCCAGTCGGTCAGCACTACCAGCTACGACAGCCAGACTGCTGCGTTTAGCACGAGCGCGGCGGGTACCGAGTTCCTCGGTCTCTCTATCGCCGGCATACCGATCAGCGGAACTCCCGCTCCGAACACCAAGATCACCTTGCCTGGGGTCGGATATGTGATCTTGAACCAGCAGATATCGTCGGTCGCGCCGCGTGGGGCAAGTTTGGTCGTCGTCGGGATGGATATTGTGGTGACGCTTTCCACTCCTCTGGCGCCTGTCGGGACTCAGATTTACATCTCCTCCGCGCACAGCGATCTCGGTAACGCCCTCAGCGGCGTACTGGACGGAATCGCCTACGGGGCGCAGGCGACCGTCGGCAATACGATCATCGCTGGTAGGGAGTTCCCTCAGCCGCTGACCTGTTTCGGCACGCACGGTGTGACCAGGACGAACTCGGGTGCCGCGGTGGCGATTCCCGGCATTTTGACCAGCGGAACAGTGACCGACACCGCCGAGGGCAGAGCGCACCTGACGACCCCGTCGGCCGCGGTGACGTCCACGGTCGAGGGCGTCAACCTAGCCAGCGGGCTGGTGACCGCGACAGCCGTGAGCGCGGCCGTCACGGCTATAGGCAATCCGCCAACGCTGGGCGACCAGTCGAGTTTCGTGGGCCTCAGCGTCGCCGGGTTCCCTGCCATCGGTGACAACGTGGCACCGAACACCAAGGTGTCTCTGGCCGGCCTCGGAACATTGTGGTTGCACCGCCAGATCAAGACGGCCAACAAGATCACCGTCATTATGGTGCAGCTGGTGGTGACTGTTCCGAGTAACCCCCTCGGCTTGGCGGTCGGCACCACCGTCAATGTGGCCTATGCGTCGGTGAGTATCGGGTAGCTAGGCCGGGAGCACGTGGCTGATCTGCTGGCTCCAGGGACGCAGTCGCCGGGCGACCTGCAGCGGGGCCGGCGCGGTCAGCACCGGAAGCTGGGCGAGCTGGATAACCCGCTCCCTGATCCCCTGACTGCGCAAGCGCGGGAGCCGACGGTGGCGGTGCGAGCCCAGCACGATGGCGTCAGCCGACCATAGGTGGGCGGACTCTACGATCCGGTGGGCCACGCCGAAGCAGTTGGCGCGCACGACCGACCCCGAGGCCTCGATACCGGTCGCCTGCAGCTCCGCGACCGCTTCCTCGACGAGTTCAGCCGCTTCGTCGCGGCTGCGGACGGTCGTACCCCGCCCGCCCACCAGCATCTGGTTGACATATACGACATGCACCGGCGCGGCGTACTGGCGGGCCACCGCGCAGGCGAAGCTGACGCCTACTGCACCCGCATCCGAGCCGTCGACCGCGAGAAGCAACCGTTGGAACATGACGTTCTTCCATTTCCGGGACACCTGACGGGGCCCTGACGAATGTTTCCAACATGTTACACGCCCTGATCAAGGTAAGTGAACCACAGGAAACGGAAGGAACTTGTTAGGAAACTGCACCTAGCCTACCGGCGGCCGGGAAATGAGCGGTGGCTAGCCGACCATGGCGCCGTTGCTCTCCACTTTGACGAGGTCCTTGAACACCGCGGAGCTGGTGGGGGTCTCGCCCAGGACGGGGAAATGGAAGCCGCACTGCGGGCAGGGCTTGGCCAGGGTGGCCTGCTCCTGGGTGAGGTCGAACGCGGCGTCCTGGAAGTTCCCGCACGTGGGACATATCCGCAGCAGCCGGGTCCCGACCAGCTCGAAGTTGGTGATGATGTCCTCCATGATGGCCCCGCCGGCGGCCCACTCCTTGGCGTGCTTGTGGTAGGTGTTCATGTGCCAGTCCGTGAGGGCCTCCTTGCTGGCCCAGAAGCTGACCTCGTTGTACCAGGTGGGATCGTCCGGGTGCTCCCACCACGTCAGGTGCAAGAAACCGGGGAGGGTCATGAGGTGGTGACGGACGTCGCCGAAGACCACCTTGAACTTCAAGTAGGCGTCTGGGCTCGAAAAGCGGACCCTCTGCATGCTGAGGTACACCGACACGGCGGGACTCCTCTCGTTGGCAACGACGTTTCCCCAGAGTGAACCGGGCCCGGGTTGCCTCCGCAATACCGAACGGTGACGATCGTGTTACGAGCAGGCGGGCGTAGCTGTTTAGCTCTTCGGAGCGAAGACGGTGATGGAGAGGAAGTGGATCGGCAGCTTGATCAGGTCGGTCGGCCCGTGGGCGATCTCCCCCTCGAACTGCAGGGTGTCGCCCGGTTCCATCCGGTAGCGCTGGGTGCCGTAGCCGTACTCCATGACGCCCTCGAGCTGGTAGAGCAGCTCGACGCCGGGGTGCTGGAAGAGAGGAAAGACCTCGCTGGGCTCGGAGAGCGATACCAGCAGCGCTTCGAGTCGTTTGTTGGGGCCGCGCAGGCTGCCGAGCTGCTCGTAGCGGTGACCGGCCCGGGTTCCCTTCCGCACGATCTCCGGACCGGCGCCGGCCTTGACGAACACGGCGTCGCGTTCCTCGGCCAGGCCTCGGAACAGCGAGGTCACCGGCATGTCGAGGGCGGCGGCGAGTCGGGCCAGGGTGGCCAGGCTGGGTGAGGTCTGGGCATTCTCGATCTTGGAGAGCATGCCTTTGGAGATCTCGCTGCGCTCGGCCAGCTGGCTGACCGACAGGCCGATCTCCTGGCGGCGCGACCGCACGTGATTGGCGATGACCCGGCCCAGCTGATCCTCGCCCGGGTTGGCGGCGCGCGGCGGGTCGGGTGGAGGGGGGGCGGGCAGGCGCGCCGGTGCTCTCTTTTTTACCGGAACCGATCCCCTCCTTGCGGTTGGCATGCTGTCCGGGCAATCTAGCTGCTGGTCAGCGCATTTCTCCGGCTCCTGCGTAGGGGTGAGGGCTGACGAGCGGCTGGCCGGCCGCGAAGCGTTCCAGCCGGAAGTCGGTCTCGGGTACGTCGGGATCGCCGCTGGCGCCCTTGACGACGAGGTCGGCCACCAGCTCGCCGACCGCGGGCGAGATCTTGAAGCCGTGCCCGCTGAAGCCGGTGCACAGCACCACCCCGGCCACCGGCGCCGGGCCGATCACCGGGTTGTAGTCAGGCGTGACGTCGTAGCAGCCGGCGTAGGAGGACTCGAGGCCGGCGTCGGCCAGGCTCGGGAAGCGGTGGCCAAACTTGCCTACCGCCGCGACCAGCGGCTCGTCCTCGGGTGCGTCGGAGTAGTGGTCTGGGTCGGACCACTCGGGGGCGTGATGGTCGCTGTTGCCGACGAGCAATCGGGTGCCCCGCCCGTCCGTCCCGGCCTGCCAGAGCCGCACGTACTGCAGTGACACCAGGTCGGACAGCACCGGTGGTGCCGGCAGGTCCACTCCGGGGGCCACGACCATCAGCTGCTCGCGCTGGGTTCGCAGAGGGAGGTCGATCCCGAGGGGTGCCACCAACGGGCCGGTCCACGGGCCAGCGGCGACGACGACGGTCCCGGCCTGGAGCCGTTCCCCATTGGTCAAGGTGACCTGCACGCCGGGTGGGACCGGGTCGAGGGCGACCACGGGCGCGCCCTGTCGGATGGTGACACCGAGCCGGCGGGCGGCGCCGGCGAAGGCGGCGGCCGTCTGGTAGCCATCAGCGAATCCACCGTGGGGTTCGTAGGCGAACGCCGCGAAGTCGTCGAGGTGGGCGGCGGGCAACATGGCGGCCACCTCGGTTGCGCCGATCAGGCCGGCGTCGATGCCGAGCGTCTGTTGCATGGCTACGTTGGCTGCGAGGGGCGCCACGTTGTCGGGCCCCACCCCGACGAGGTAACCGGCGCGACGGTGGCCGATGTCGGCGTCGAGCACGGTGCCGGCGTTCTCGAGCACCTCGAGGGACTTCCACGCCATCGCCGCCAAGGACCGAACGCCGTAGTGGCAGCGCAGGATGCCGCTGGACTTGGCCGTGAAGCCGGATCCTACCGTGCCGCGTTCGAGCACCACGATCCGCCCGGCCTGGCGCCGGGCCAAGGCCCACGCCGCGGCCAGACCCTCGACGCCGGCGCCGATGATGGCGACGTCACAGGTCTCGGTGCCGGCGCCGGCGGCGCCGGTGGCGGTGGCGGTGGCGGTCAACGGCCCACGGCAGTCAACGGCCCGGCAGCCCACAGGTGTTCGGTTATCCCCCCGATTGGGGGGATAACCGAACACCTGTGACCGCTGGCGGTCAACGGCCCGGGATCCAGCTGGTGCCGGCGAGGGGTACGCCGGCCATGGCGGCCGCTTCGACGGTGAGGGCGACCAGGTCCTCGGGCTCGAGATGGTGGACGTCGGACTTGCCGCACGCCCGGGCCAACGCGGTCAGCTCCATGGTGGTCGCTCGCAGGTAGTTGGCCACCCGTTGAGCCGCCCGCTCCGGGTCGAGGCGGGCTTCCAGGTCGGGCTCCTGGGTCGTGATCCCCACCGGGCAACGGCCGGTGTGGCAGTGGGAGCACCGGCCCGGTGCGGTGCCGAGGGCGGCGTAGTCGTCGGTGACGTCGATGCGCATCCCGGCCGGGGTGGGGTAGTNNAGGGCCAGGGCTTTCGCCACGTCCGCCCCGCTGCGGATGCCGCCCGACACGATCAGCTGGACCTCGCCGGCGACGCCCATCTCGGCTAGCGCTTCGGCGGCCATGCGGACCGCCGGCAGGGTGGGTATGCCGGCGTGCTCGATGAACACGTCCTGGGTGGCGGCGGTACCGCCCTGCATGCCGTCGACGACCACCACGTCTGCGCCGGCCGCGGCGGCCAGTTTCACGTCATGGTCGACGCGCGTGGCCCCCACCTTGACGTAGATGGGGATAGCCCAATCCGTGGCCTCACGCAGCTCCTCGATCTTGATGCGCAAGTCATCGGGTCCGATCCAATCGGGGTGGCGACTGGCCGAGCGCTGGTCGATGCCGGGCGGGAGGGTCCGCATCGCCGCCACCCGGGCATTGACCTTCTGGCCGAGCAGCATGCCCCCGCCGCCCGGTTTGGCCCCCTGTCCGATCACGATCTCGATGGCATCGGCGACGCGGGCGTCGGCCGGGTCGAATCCGAAGCGGGAGGGGAGGCACTGGTAGACAAGCTGGGCGGAGGCCTTGCGTTCCTCCGGGGTCATGCCGCCGTCGCCGGTCGTGGTGGAGGTTCCGACCGCGGTAGCCGCCCGGCCCAGCGCCTCCTTGGCGTGGGCGGAGAGGGCGCCGAAGCTCATGCCGGCGATGGTGATCGGGATGTCCAGCTCTATGGGCTTGGCCCCGTGGCGGGCGCCCAGCAGGGTGCGAGTGTCGCAGCGTTCCCGGTAGCCCTCCAGGGGGTAGCGCGACGCGGACGCGGTGAGGAACACCAAGTCGTCGAACGTCGGGACCTTGCGGGTCGCCCCTAATCCCCTGATGGGGTACAGGCCGGTGTCGGCCATCTCGTGGACCCGCGCCATCACCTCGGGGCTGAACGTGTAGTTGGCGCCGGCGGAGCCGGCGGGGCCAGGACCGCCGGCGCCCGGGCCGGCGCTGGCGGCGCCCGGGGGAACGTCGACTGTCATCAGTAGGCGCCGTGGTGCTCGGACCGGAAGTGGTAGAGCTGGCGAGCCGAGCCCACCCGGGTCACGTCGCCGGGGGCGATGTGGTCGAAGCCGGTCTGCGCCACGAGGGACTTGACCGCGTCCACATCGTCCTCGGTCAGTTCCTCGACCCGGGCATCGGCACCGAGCGAGTCGATCCGCCCGGCCACGTAGATGACGGCTTCGTACAACGAGTCGCCCAACCCGGCGCCGGCATTCCCCCCGATCAGGATCGTCCCGGCCTGGGCCATGAAACCCGACATGGCGCCCGCGTCGCCAGCGACGGCGACGGTGCCGCCCTTGAGGGAGATGCCGGCCCGGAGGGACGCGTCGCCCTCCACCACGATCGTCCCACCGCACGCCGAAGCGCCCGCGCTCTGCGAGGCGCTGCCCCGGATCCGGATGGTGCCCCCCATAAGGTTCTCGCCTACCGACCACCCGACGAAACCGTCGACGGTGATCGACGGCCCGCCAGTGCGGCTACCGCCGAGGCCGCCGATGAAGTAGCCGGCGTTGCCGTCGATGGTGATCGACAGGGGGTGCTCGATGCCGACGGCGAGGTTGTGCCGGCCGCGGGGGGCAACCAGACGGACCTCGCTCCCGTCCGGTAGGGCGCGGAGGACCCGGTTGATTTCCCGGACAGACAGGGCCTCGCAGTCCAGCGTGACCGGATGGACCGCCGTCAGCGACTCCACGTGTAGAGCTCCCCGGGCGCAGGTTCGAAGACCGCGGCGCCGTCCACTCCGGGCAGGCCGGCGAGGGCCCGATACTCGGACGCCACGGCCACGTAGCGGTCGGTCTCGGCCACGGTGGCGGGCTTGCACGCGAACGGGTCACGCACCACCGCGAATTGGGTGGCCGTCGTGACTAGGAGGGTGAAGAAACCATCGAATTCCTTCTGCACCCAGCGCATCGCCTCCTCCAGGTCGTCGCCGGCCGCCAGACGGAAACCGATGAAGCGGGCCGCCACCTCGGAGTCATTGTCGGTGTCGAAGACGACCCCGTCGGCCTCGAGGCGCCGGCGCACCGTGGCGTGGTTGCTGAACGATCCGTTGTGCACCACGCACAATTCAGGAGCAGGGGAAAAAGGGTGGCAGTGGCGAGCCGTGACCGCGGACTCGGTCGCCATCCTGGTGTGCCCGATCCCCTGGTAGCCCGTGCGGCTGGCGATGTCGTAGCGACGGCACACGTCGGGCGCGGACCCGACGTCTTTTACGATCTCTACGGGCTGGCCCTCTTGCCGGTAGATGGCCAGGCCGGTGGAATCCGGGCCCCGCTCGGCGAGGGCCTCGAGCATGGGCACCAATAGGGCGCCGAGCTCGGCCTCCAGATCCGGGTCCTTGATGAGGATCCCGACGATCCCACACATCGCAACACCACCGTCCCTTCGCTGACTTCGGCCCTTCTCTGTCGTTGGCCCATCGCGTGTCGTTGGTTGCACTGTAGTCACTCTGGTTTCCTGTAGTGCAACATTCTGGGAAAGCGAGCGTCAGATCAGGGTCAGGTAACGCTCCACCTCCCATGGAGTGACTTGGGCATGAAACTCGAAGAACTCCTGCCGCTTGGTAGCCGCGTAATAGTCCACGTAGTCCCCGTCGCCCGTCTTGCCGAGGGCGGCGCGCATGACCGGGTCGGCTTCGAGGGCTTCGACCGCGTGCAGCAGCGTCGGGGGCAACGAACCCCGATGCCGCGGGCCGCCAGTTCGCTGGACGCCAGCGCAAACAGGTTGGCCGTGTTGGGCGGGCCGGGGTCCAGCTCGCGGTCCACGCCGTCCAGGCCGGCGCCGACGATGGCAGCCAGGGCCAGGTAGGGGTTCGCCGAGCCGTCGACGCCGCGGTGCTCGACGCGTCCGGGCTCGGGGACGCGCAACAGGTGGGTGCGGTTGTTGCCGCCGTACGCCACCAGCGACGGAGCCCAGGTCGCGCCCGACAACGGTGCGGGCGCCCCCAGCCGCTTGTAGGAGTTGACGGTCGGACAGGTCACGGCTGCCATCGAGCGGGCGTGTTCGAGCAGCCCACCGATCCAGTGATAGCCCAGCGGGGACAAGCCGAGGCCGCGTGGGTCCGCCGCCGGTTCGGCGTCGAACAGTTCCTCGTCGCTGGAAGCGGACCAGAGGCTCAGGTGGGTATGGAGCCCCGAGCCGGTGAGCTGGGTGAACGGCTTGGGCATGAACGTGGCCTGCATGCCGGCGTCGGCCGCCACCGCGTGGACCATGTACCGAAACAGGACGAGGCGGTCGGCCGTCGCCAGGGCGTCGGCGTAGCGGAAGTTCTGCTCGAACTGGCCGTTGGCGTCCTCGTGGTCGTTGGCGTAGTTGCCCCAGCCCAAGGTGTCGAGGTGGCGGGACACCGTCGAGAGATGGTCGTACATCCGCAGCAGGCCTCGGGCGTCGTAGCAGGGCATGGACGCGCCGTCGCGTTCGTCGGCCACGACAAGCGCGCCGTCGGAACTTCGGCGGACCAGGAAGTACTCGGCCTCGGCGCCGACCTTCAGGGCCAAGCCCCGGTCGGCCAGCCGCGCTAGTTGCTGTTGGAGGATGACCCGGGGCGCGTACGGCCACGGCTCGCCGTCGACGGTCGGGTCGCACTGCACCGCGGCCACATTGGGCTTCCACGGTAAGGGCGTGTACGAGGCGGGATCGGGCCGGGCGATGAGGTCCGGATCGGCCGGCGTCTGGCCCAGGGGGCCGGCCGCGAAGCCGGCGAAACCGGATCCTCCGCCCATCAGGACATCCACCGCGGCCGCCGGGACCAGCTTGGCGCACGGCTTGCCGTGCATGTCCACGAACATGGCCAGGATGAAGTCGATCCCGTCGCGGCGGACGGCTTCGGCGAGATCCGGGGAGGTGGCGGTGAGAGTCATAGTCAACTCTGTTTCATCCTGTGATACAGGCGGGTTACGTGTTTGTGACGGCCTGATGTACACCTCGGCTCATCGGATCGGTCCGTCCCACTGTCGCGGAATCGTCGACGAACCGTAACACTGCGGTAACCCAGGCCATTGAACGCCAGGAAACACTGTTTCCCGTGCAGTGATGAGCAAAGGAGAAGCGTTATGACGACATCAACCGGCGTACCGCCCCCTGTCGAGACGTCACTCCACCGGGGGACCAACTGGTGGGGGGCATTCGTCATCGGGTTGGCGGGGACCATCCTCGTCACGGGGATCGTGCCCTTCGCGGTGGCGTCCATGGGAGCGGCGGCGATCCCCGCTGTCGCCCTGGTGGTGGGCATCGGGATGATTCTGTGCCTCGCCATGGGTGAGTTGGCTGCGCTGTGGCCGGAGCGTACCGGCGGCATGCCCTCATTCGCGGCCGAGAGCTTCAAGCCGCTGGGACCGACCGCGTCCCGCCACATCGGTGGTCTGTGCGGCTGGAGCTACTGGCTGGGGTGGTTTCCCGTCGCGCCGATCAACATGATCCTCACCGCCGGTTACGTGGCCATCCTGTTCAAGGTGCCACTGGGCCGCAGCCTGTTGCCGCTCGGCAGCGTTGGGTCCCCGGTGCCAGTGACGGTCATGATTATCTCGCTGGTCGGTTTGGCCATCCTGTACGTGCCGTGCTACCTCGGCATCCGCCTCGGCGCCACCTTCGCCACCATCCTTGGCGTGGTGTCCATGGTGCCCCTGACGCTGCTCGTCCTCCTTCCCGTGTTCAAGCCCAGCAGCTTCCACTGGTCCAACATCTCCGGATTCCACTACCTCGACGCCAAGACTTCCGGCGTGACGTTCTTCATGGCCTGGGTGTTCGTGATCTCGTGGAACGCGGTGGCCATGGAGGCGGCGGCGTGCTACATCGGCGAGTGCCGGGACCCGGCCCGGGACGCCAAGATCGCCCTCACGGCCGAGGGCGCCTATGGCGTCTTCATCTACGTCGCCACCGCCATGGTGTTCGTCGGGGTGCTGGGCGCCTCACTCAAGAGCTCCGACCCGCTCACCCTGTACACCGACTTCGCCACCCACATCTTCGGCAGCGGAGGCTATGTGCAGTACCTGATCGGTATCCCGCTCATCTTCGCCCTCCTGCTGTCCGTGCTCAACGCCATCATGGGCGTGGGTCGCTCGCTCTTCCAGGCGTCGGAGGACCATATGCTGCCCAAGTGGTTCTCGCACAAGAACCGCCATCACGTACCCGACCGGGCCATGGGCTTCAACGTGGTCTGCTCCATGCTGGTCGTGTTCTTTGGCTCGCCGGTGCGGATATACATCTTCTCCAACGTCGGCTACCTCATCGCGGTGGTGGCTGCGCTCGTCGGCTACTTCTTCGTCCGCCAGTCCCAGCCCGAGCTGGTCAGTCCCTTCCGCCTGCCGGGGTGGTTCCGCTGGGTCGCCCTGACGTGCGGGGCCTTCCTCACCTACGTGTACTTCGTCGGCGGCTGGAACGCCCCCAAGCTGGTCGTGGGTCCGAAGGAAACGCACTTCCTGTTCGTGTTCGGGTTCCTCATCGTCGCCTTCTACGTGCCGCTGTACCTGTGGCGGAAGTACTCCGACCAGCGAGGGACACCGGTCGAAACGCCGCCGGACCGCATGACCATCCCGAGCGGCGTGACTGCCATGGAGCCGGCCATGGAGTTCGAAGGCCTCGAGGGATGAAGTCGCCGGCGTGATCAGCGAACTGGTCACCATGTCGGACAAGATGTCCACGGCCAGCGGCAAGTCCGCGTCGAGCACCCGCGCGTAGTAGCAGGTGTACTCCTTGGCGGTGAACGCGTTCATCTCNNGGGGGAGCCGTTCCCCCGCCGGATGGTCCGGCAGGGCATCGACCTGGCCGGAGGCGACGGCGTGGCGGTGGTGACCATCGCCCGCATGTACGGCTCGTCGTGGGGCTTGCCGAACCCCGGGCTGATGCCAACCAAGAGGGAGATGGCAGTCCAGCGCGATCAGGTGGACGCCACCCTCCGTCTCATCAACGCCGCGGGGGTCGAGTGCTGGGGGCAGGTCGTGACCACCCGCAACGCGGCCCGGAGTATTGCCCACGTCGCCGCGGCGCGGGGCGCCGGCCACGTGCTGGTCGTCTGCCCGGCCGCACCGCGCTGGCGCCGGATCATCGAGGGCGACATCGTGCGGGCCATCCAACGGCGGGTGGGCGCGGGCGTGGTCGTGGAGGGTGTGGAAGCCGCCCTCCCGGCCGCGTTAGCGTCCCGCTAGGGCTCAGGCCGAGCCGACCTCGTCAGCCCACCAGTGGTCGGTCACGGTCACGCCGTCGCGCGATACCGTCTCTTCGTAGAGCCGCCGGTAGCCGGTGTGGGAGATCTTCCACTCGCCGTCGACCTTGACCAGCTCGTCGGAATAGTACGCGGCCCCGCGTAGCTGGAAGTTGGAAGCGGGCATGATCACCGTGTCGTCGAGGGCCCAGCGCGCGGTCGCGGTGGTCGGACTGGTGAGCTCGATCTCGGGGTGGTGGACCCGGTGGGCGCTCAGCATCTCCTTGACCGGCATCGAATCGCGCAGAAACCCGACGATGGCATCGCGGCCGTCGTAGCTCAGCTTCCCCGCGGCGTAGGCGGCGGTGGCGTCCTCGGTCAGGGTGCTCTCCAGCAGCTCCCAGTCCCTCAGGTCGACGGCTCGGAGGTAGCGGTACTTGACAGCTTTGATGGCCTCGATCTCGACGAGGTCCTCGGGAGTGATCGTCATGGTCGCCGCCGCCTACTAGATCAGCACGTCGGTCGGGTTGAACCCCATGGCTGTCATGCCGTAGCTGTGCAGCGAGCGGTCGATCGAGTTGACGGTGTGGTGGCGCCCGGCGTGGGCGTCGCGCCACAGCCGCTGGATCGGGTTGGAAGTGCTGATGGTGCCGGCGCCGCTGCGGTCGAAGATCTCGTCCATGGCCGCGATGGCCCGGTGGCTGGATTGCACCTGGTCGCGCCGGGCCTTACTGCGCATGTCGATGGTGATGGCCTCGCCGCGCGCCGCGGCTTCGTACATGTCGCCGACGTTGCGCAGCAGCTGCATTCGGCAGGCATCCAGTTCGCTGGCGGCCCGGCCCATCGCCGCCACCGTGTACGGATCGTCCGTGGCCTTGCCCCAGGTCTTGCTCACCCGAGCCTTGCTGTACTCCACGTTCTCGGCCAGCACTCCCTCGGCCATACCAATGATGGCGCCGGTGATGGCGTTGGCGAACATGGTGCCGAACGAGAGCAGGTACAACGGGGAAGTGTTGAGGACGAGCCCGGGGCTCTCCCAGGTAAACATTTTTACCAAGTTGATCGTCCGGTACTCGGGAACGAACAGATCCTCGACGATGATGTCGTTGCTGCCCGTGCCGCAGAGTCCCATGACGTGCCACACATCCTCGATGCGGTAGTCGCTCCGGGGGATCAGCACGTTCCACATTTCGGGCGGGGTGCCCTCCCCGCGGTCGAGCATGACACCCAGGATCGCCCACTGGCAGTGGTCACAGCCCGAGGAGAAGCTCCACCGGCCGTTGAGCTGGAACCCGCCCGACACCGCGGTCATGCGCCCGCCGGGCATGTACGACGAGCTGGCCCAGGTGTCGGGATCATCGCCCCACACCTCGGCTTGGACCTGGTCGTCGAAGAGGGCGATCTGCCACGGGTGTACGCCGACGACGCCGCTGACCCAGCCGGTGGAACCGCACGCCGCGCCGATCGCCATGACGCTCTCATAGAAGAGCCTGGGGTCGGCCTCGTAGCCGCCGTAGCGCTTGGGTTGCAGCAGCCGGACCAGCCCGGTCTCCCTGAGCTCCTTGATGGACTCGTCGGGGAGCCGGCGGGCCGCTTCGGCGTCGGCGGCCCGTTCCCGCAGTAGCGGCGTGAGCTCCTTTACCCTGTCCAGGACCTCGAGCTCGCTCACTTGGGGGTGCTCCTCTCTAGCGGGGCATGATGCCTCGGTAAAAGTGTGGCCGCTGGTGCTCGGCAGCCGCCATGAGCGTATGCCGGTGGCCGGGACGAGCCCGGGCGGGGCGCCGGCGGGCCGTCACTAGTCTTGGACGGGTGACGACACTGGACTTCGAGGAAACCAGCCGGTACCTGGAAGGCGACTACCGGCTGCATTATCACGAGGCGGGGGAGGGGCCGGCGCTGGTGTTGCTGCACGGCTCCGGGCCTGGCGTCAGTGGCTGGTCCAACTTCCGGGGCAACTTTCCGGTGTTCGCGGACCGGTTCCGGACCGTCGTGTTCGACATGCCCGGGTTCGGCCGGAGCGAGCGCCCCGAGTTGGACCGCGCCTACCCGCGGGTGGCTGCGGACGCCCTGTTGGTGCTGCTCGACAAGCTGGGTATCGAGCGGGCCCACCTGCTCGGCAACTCGATGGGCGGGTACGTGGCGCTGGAGTTCGCCCTGGCGTACCCCTCGCGGGTCGACCGGTTGGTACTCATGGGTCCCGGCGGGCTGGCCGTCAACATCCTCGGCCCCGACCCCAGCGAGGGGGGCCGGCGGTTGGGCGACTTCATGATGGCCCCGTCCCGCGAGGCCATGGTCGCCTGGGTCGACACCATGGTGTCCAACAAGGCGGTGGTCGACGATGCTCTCATCGACGAGCGCCTGGCGAACGCCTTGGCTCCCGGGGCTCTGGAGTCGGCGGTGGCTATCTTCATGTCGCTCGGCCAGCATCCCGAGCCGGTGCCGTTGTGGGCCCGTCTCAAGGCAATCAAAGCCCCGACCTTGGTGACGTGGGGGCGCGACGACCGCATGTTGCCGGTGGAGGGGGCCCTGCTGGGCTTCCGTCAGTTGCCCAACGCCGAGCTGCACATCTTCTCGAAGTGCGGCCATTGGGCCCAGGTCGAGCGCAAATCCGACTTCGAGCGGCTGGTGATCGAGTTCCTCACCCGTTGAGGGATGGGCTACGCCGTACAAGCGGAGAGGTGAGGCAAGATGGCGAAGACAGCTGCTGCTGATAGTTACCGCCTCGTCCGCAAAGTCGCCGACATCGCAGCTGACATCGATGAGAGGGACGACTGACGAACGCACTTTACCAGGGGGTCAAGGGACGGCCCCGCAGGGGCCGAGCGAGGACACGGAGCGCAGCGGAGTCCCGCAGCGACCCTAATGGGGAGTGATGGAGCGACCGGTTGGTGAGCACTCACAGCGTCCGCGGGCAACCGAGCCCTTAGTCAAGACTGTGACGCCCTCCGGTTCGCTCCCTCTGCTGATCCCCCACTTGTGTGACCTGGTAGTGGAAGGTGGGGGCGAGCCGCCAGCAGGTGAGCACTTCGAGCGACCCCGTGCGATGACAGCACTTAGTCAAGACAGTGCCCCTGTTCGGTTGGGAGGCGACTGGGACCACCAGTGGGATGTCGTGCCATCGAGCACTTCCATTAGGGCGTTGGCGGTCACCTTGAGGCTCGAACTGTCCATGCACTCATAGGAGGTGACGGTTGATATTCGTAGGTGACGACTGGTCCGAGGACCATCACGACATTGAGATACAAGACGAAAGCGGCGCCCGCCTGGCCAAGCGGCGTCTGCCCGAAGGGGTGAAAGGAATCGTCGGGTTGCACGCCATGGTGGCCGATCACGCCGAGGAGCCGGGCCAGGCTGCGGTGGGGATCGAAACCGACCGGGGCCTGTGGGTGGCCGCGCTGGTCGAAGCCGGCTACCAGGTCTACGCGGTCAACCCCAAGGTGGCGGCCCGCTACCGGGAGCGACACTCCTCCTCGGGCGCCAAGTCCGACGCCGGAGACGCCAAGGTACTCGCGGACTTGGTCCGCACCGACCGCCACAACCACCGTCGGGTGGCCGGCGACAGCGAACTGGCCGATGCGGTCAAGGTGCTGGCCCGGGCCCATCAACGCCTGGTGTGGTCCCGGCACCGCCAAGTGCTGATGCTGCGGTCGATGCTGCGCGAGTACTACCCGGCCGCCCTTGTCGCATTGCCGGTGATCTCGCCAACCGCGACAGCGACCGTGACGCACTAGCTGTGCTCAGCCGAGCTCCGACCCCAGTCGAAGGGCGCTCGTTGTCGCGCTCGTCGATCGCGGCGGTGCTGCGCCGAGCCGGCCGCAAACGCAACGTCGACGCCCGAGCCGGCGAGATCCAGACCGCCCTTAGGGCTGCGCAGCTCGAACCGCCGTTAGTCCTGGCCGGAGCATACGGTGCCGCCGTCAAGTCGGCTGTGGCTGTGATCGCTGAGATGAGCAGCCAGCTGGCGGTCCTCGAGGCCGAACTGGCCGACCATTTTGATCAGCACCCGGACGCCGAGATCATCCGCAGCCAACCGGGACTGGGCCTTCTTGTCGGCGCCCGGGTGCTGGGCGAGTTCGGAGACGACCCGAATCGCTACGCCGATGCTAAAGCCCGCCGCAACTACGCCGGGACCTCCCCGATAACGGTGGCGTCCGGCAAGCTCAAGATCGTCCGGGCCCGCTACATCGGAAACCGCCACCTTGCTGACGCCTGCTACTGGTGGGCCTTCTGCTCTCTCGGTCAATCAGCGGGAGCCCGGCCTACTACGACCAGCTCAAAGCCAGAAACGTCGACCACGACGCCGCCATCCGCTCCCTGGCCAACCGGCTAGTCGGCATCCTCGACGGCTGCCTGCGACACCACACCGTCTATGACGAGACCATCGCCTGGGAACACCGCCAAGCCGCCTAACCCACCATCCTCTCCGCGTTTCCGAACAGAAACGACGCTCCTGCGTCGCTTCCCTACTCGCGCCTTGCCACAGCCTGGAGTCGGAGTCAAGGGCGGCCCGCAGTGCCGTCCCGAAGGGACGCGAAGCGAAGCGGAGCGCCCTTGACGCCGGCGGAAGGATGTGGCACCAACCCCCAGGCACAAGAGAAGAACCCACTGAAGGTGGGGCCGGTCCCTGCCAACGCAGGAAAGCCGTAGCTCCCACTGGACGAGTCACGCCGGGCTCCCTGGTCGGTCGTGACCGCTCTTGGCGCGGACAGGTTCCTGATTTCCAGGCTACCACCGTGCCCCAGAACAAAAACACTTGACAGCTACCGCCCGTGGGATGTCTTGACGCCCGGGCCCATGGGCGTCAGCCCCATCATGGAGTTCGCCAGCCGGCTCTGCCGGCTGGCTCGAGAGCCCCAACCTCAAAACCTCCACGGCCCCTACTTCGCGCCATCCCGGTCACCGCTCGCGGGCCGGCGAGAGGCCGTTTCATGGAGACGTGTTCGATTCGCGCGTCGAGTTCGATTTGGTGGCTGTGAGCCACCAGAACGAACACAAAGCAGGCGGGGGAGGCGGGCGAGCGGCCCGGGCGCTCGGTGCTCCGGCGGGGCGGCGCGGCGGCGCGGCCGGCGCGGCCGGGCGCACGGATCAGCC
>PMHH01000048.1 GCA_003156595.1 Acidimicrobiaceae bacterium | reverse complement strand
GCCTGGTCGTCCCCCAGGCGGGCAGCCGCGGCGATGGCGTCCGCGACCGCTGCGCCCCGCAGAGGCACCGTCTCGCGGGCCTGGAGGACGGCCAGATGGTTCAGGACGCGGTCCTCGACGTGGCGGTGGGCGATCGTCGACCACTGGCCCGGGGCTCGCCCNNTCACCACCCGATCCGAGTCCAAGAAGGCCCTGGTGAGCGCCTCGATGTCGCCGATAGTGAGCCGTCCCACCCCCCACGCCGCGATCGCTTCGATGACTTGGGCTTCGCCGAACCGGGAATCATGGGCGCATAAACCGACCTCGGGGTCGACCAGCCGGGCGAACAGTTCGCGCATCTCGGCCAGCCCCACTTGTTGGGCCGGGGCGGGGGCACGCACCGCGTCGAGGAGGGCGTCGCCGGTAGCCAGGCCGACCTGCTCGGCCTCGGCGTCCCAGCGTCGGCGGAGCGCGTTGGGGCTGAGGGTGCGGTCCTTGCGGGGCCGCGTCGCGACGCTGGCAGCCTCGTCGGCCTGCATGCGGGCCTTGCGATCCGCCAACCCGGCCGTCCCGGTGGCAGCCAAGTGAGCTTCGATCTGCACCGTCCGCTTCGAGAACGCCCGCAACTGGGCCTCGGTGACCCCGGTCATCTCCCGACACCCGTTGCGGTCCGGCCCCCACCCCACCCCTAGCCGCTCCGACAGACGCCGGCGTAGCTCCTCCTGATACACCGACCCGGCCGCCTTCGACCACCGATACAACGCCGCGGCGTCCAGCGCCACCCAGGCGCCGTCGTCGCGCTGCACCACATTCGCGATCACACAGTGCGTGTGGATCTGAGGATCACCGGTGCGGCTCGTTCTGTGCACGAACGTGGCCGCCGCCCACCCCGACGTCGCCGCCCGCACCCGCACCCCGCCCCGCTGGCGGCGCGTCACCGCCGCCCGCGACTCGACGAAACCGAGCGCGATCTCGACCGCCTCCACGTGCGCGATCGACACCGCCGCCGCCACCTCAGGGGACCCGAACGCCCACAACAGCGACACACTCTTCGGCGCCGAAAACGTGGCGTCGATAGCCCGCACCGTCGGCCGTTTTGGCCCGCCCAACCGCTCACCACTGCCCGGATGGCGGCCGTCGATCAGCGCCCGCAGACCCTCCGCTTCGACCACACCCACCAGGCCCAACTGGCCAGCCAAGCGACCCGACCACACCCCCGGCGCCTCCCCCGAGCCCAAGTAATACTCATCCAGACCCGCCGCGACCTGGCCCAGCACATACTCAGCGTCGGTCAACTTCGCCAAACGCAACACCGCGATCAGCCCCCCACCAAACGTGTCCGGGCGCGACCCATCTTCCTCATCACCACATAAACGGCCCCGCCGACCCGGCGTTTTCTCAGCCCATGTCACCGGTGGACACCCACGGACCAGAAATCTGCTCAGCGGCAGCGGTGATCGAGAAAGGCTCGGACCCGGCAGAGCGGTAGGCGGTCTGGTCCGCCGGGACGAAGTCGCCGTCTGCCTCGCCATGATCGGGAACAGCGGTCCGACGCCGTCGGGAACCGCAGGAGACCGCATAACCGCAGCTCCGCGGCGCTGTTCACGAAGAGAGCGGGAACGAGCGGCGGCACCCGTCGGGAAACGGCCCCGCTCCGAATGATGATGCCCACCCTCAGGATTCCCCAACAAAATCCGAACCGCGCCTCGCAGCGGGAACTCCGTCGGGAACTCCCCATCGCATCATCCCCCTCATGGACACCCCACCCAGCGGTCCCTCTGGCGCGGCTGCTGGCGGCGACCGCGCCCACCGGAGGGAGCCCGAAATCGTCACCACCCGTCTTGAGAGTGAAAACAGCCGCGCACGCGCACATGGCCGGAAAGGGATCGAGAGATGCTGACATCTCCCCCGAAGCAAGGACTTCGGCAAGGACTTAGGAAAAGACTTGGCAAGGACCCGCCACACTTTTTTTCGGGAACCCCCCAAAAGCAAGGACTTAGGCAAGGACTCCAGCAATGCCCATCCCGATGATGGACTGGATGGACCCCTTCGCCGCCCTCACCGCCGAGTGGGCCAACCAGGCCACCACCCCAGCAGCCCGCCAGGCGATCCAGGCGTGGACGGCGGGGTTCCCGGCCCTGGCCAGCTTCGACACACCCGCCGAGCTGGTGGCCGCCATCAACCGCGCCGGCGACCCGACCCGGTCCTGCGCTCTGCTCTCCTATCTCCTCGTCGTCGCCGGACACGACGACTTGGCCGCCCGGGCCGTCCTCCAAGCCGTCCTGCCCGGGCTCCGCCGAGCTGCCCAGCGCCGCTGGCAGCAGACCTCAGCCGGCGGCCCCTGGCCTGACCCGAACGAGCTCGCCGCCGACGCCATCTCCGCCGGGTGGGAAGCCATCCAGGTGCACGCGGGGCAACCTCAGCAGCGGCCTGCCGCGGTCATCGTGCGCGGCGTCGAAGGCCGCCTGCGTCGCACCCACGACAACTGGCGCCGGCGCGACAACCGCACCCGTGCCTTGCACGCGGAGCTCGTCGAGACGGTGCAGTACGGGACCGACGCCGTCTACAGCGCCGAGACCCAAGCCACCGCCATCATCGCCGAAGCCAGTCGCGCTCACGTCCTCGACCCCAGCCAAGCCGCACTCATCTTCGCCACCGGCGTCGCCGGTCACAGCGTCGCTGACGCCGGCCGCGCCATCGGCATCCCAAACGGTGCGGCCTATCGCATCCTGCGCCCGGCCAGAGCCGCGCTGCGCTCCTGGCTCGACGACAGCTCAGACCTCGACAACCTGCTCCGCCAGCCGGGCCCTCAAGGGCAGCCGGAACGTGCACCGAACACCCGACTGCTCACCGTTGTCGATCGATCGCCGACCAGCCGTAACGCGACCGCGATCCCGCTTACCGCTCTCCACCTAAACCAACCGCTGGAGGACCCGCTCATGCTTCCCCTGCTGCTCACCCCGAACCAAGCCGCCCAGCTGCTCGGAATCAGCCGCTCCAAGCTCTACACCCTCATCAATTCCGACCAGATCGAATCGGTCACCATCGACACCAGCCGGCGCATCCCCTACGCCGGCCTCCTCGACTACATCGACAGCCTCCGGCACCAGCAGAGCGAGGCCGGTCGTTCAATCGGTCAGCTTCGTCAATCTCGCCCGCGAGGTCGACCGCCTCGAATCGCCGGAGATCTCTGTCGTCTCGATTCCCAACAGCTGGATGCGATCCACGACCCGCACGGACCTGAGGAGGTCGCCCGAGATGCCTAACCAGGAGAGCAACAAGCTTCGGTATCTGCGGGCGGGGTTGTCCGACAACTCGGGCCCCCCACTCTCTGCTCACGACCGGGACGACGTTGCGACGGACCGGCGTCCTGGGAACAACGACACCGAATTCATCAGCGTCCCCGAATGGTGCCGACGAGTCGGCTGCGCGCCCGACAGCGGCTACCGGGCCGCGCGTAGGAACGAGATACCGGGACTCTTCAGGATCGGCCGACTCATGCGCATCAACTGGCCGGTCTTCGTCGAAGCCATAGTCCGAAAAAGCGGGGCATCAGGGACCGCGTCTCGGGAAGGGCCTGTTGCGTGATCCCGAACTGTCGATGCCGTCGAGGCTCACTCGCTAGACGCCATCAGCGAACCCAGCACCTCGGCCGCAGCCCGGTCGCGTTCGGCCAGGGCGTGGCTGTAGATGCGCAATGTCGTGTGCGCGTCGGCATGGCCGAGGCGTCCGCCCACGACGGCTGGGTCGACCCCGGCGCTGATCAGCTGGCTGGCGGTGAAGTGACGCAGATCGTGGAAGCGGCAGGTGACCTTGAGTCGGGCGGTCAGCCGCACGAACGCCCGGGTGACCACGTCGGGGCTCGTAGGCGTCCGGCCAGTCGGGTCCAGGGTCAGGATGTAGCCGTCGGGGTCGATCTCGACGTGCGCATCAGCCGCCCACCCCTCCGCACGAGTGCGATGAGTATCCAGCACCGCGAGCATCACGTCATCGAGGCTGACGGGCCGCTCCTGGTGGGCCTTGGTCGGGCCGATCACGACGTCATTGCCCGTCGGCGCCATCTTGACCGCTCGGCACACCCGCAGAACTCGCCGGTCACGGTCGATGTCGGACCACCGAAGTCCGCACAACTCGCCGCGACGGCACCCGGTCAGCGCCGCCAGCATGATGGTCGCGCTCAGGACCGGGTGGGTCTCGTCCGCCTTGGCGATCAAGGCGCGCACCGTCGCCACATCTGGTGACGACGCTCGGAACCGGACCACTCGCGGCGGGGTGGCGTTGTCAGTCGCAGCCTTGGGCACCAGATCCCACTTGACGGCCTGGTGGAGGGCGGCAGACAGGATGGCGTGGTGCATCTTGATCGTGGCCGGCGACATTCCTCCCGACAGGAGCTTGGCGTACATCTGGTCGACCCGATGCGCCGTGAGTTTCGACAGCCGAATGGCGCCTAGCTCGGTCTTGAGCCGCTTGACCCGCCCCCGGTGCGACTGCACCGTTCCCGGCTGGAGCGAAGCGCTCACCTGCCCCAGCCACCGATCCAGATAGTCGGCGACCGTCAGGGTCCCGCTCATCGGGGTGTTGCCCGCCTCCGCCTCAGCGACGAACCGGGCCAGCTCGCTCTCCGCCTGGCGCTTCGTGCCCTTGAAAGTCCGGCGCACCTGCTTGTCCGCCAGCCGGTCGTAGACCCGCAGATACCACGTCCCGGGGCTTCGTTCCTGCAGTGATCCTCTCACCGAGACCACCTCCTCATCGATCTAGACAAATCCTAGACACTTCGGAGTATTTTGACAAGAAACCCGGAGCCCGAGAGCGGAATCGAACCGCTGACCTACGCATTACGAGTGCGTTGCTCTACCGGCTGAGCTACTCGGGCTTGACCTGCACTTTTTAGCAGGGAGCAACCCATGCCCTCGACGACGCCGCTCTACGGAAGAGCCTCTACTAGAACTGGTGTCTCGTGTGACTGAACGTGCCCTTGGCGAACACCAGGACCTGGGCGGGCGATACCGAGAACACCAGGACACCCTCGTCGCCATCGGCGTGGACCAGGCAGTCCTCGCGGACCTGAAACTGCCACCGTCCGTCCCACTTTGTTCGCCAGGCCTCTGCCAGGCGCTCGAGCACGGGCCGCTCGGTAACCCGCGTGGCTTGGCCTTCAACTACGACATCGAACCCCCTGTCCCAGTCGTTGCATCCGGTGGTGAGGACCACGTGCGAGTTCGAGCGTAGATTTGTGGCTTTCTGCTCGCCGGCGCCGGTACCGAAGTGGAGCGCTTCGTCGAGCCATACAGCTACTAGGGGAGTGACATGCGGTCGACCGTCTGGTCGGATAGTCGTCAACCAGTACAGTTCCGACGCTTCGAGAGCGCGCCGCGTCTCTTCCCAGTCGGTGGGGGCAGTTCCCGATTCGCTGTATCTCTGGTCGAGTGTGGTCGTGGGCGTTCTCATGAGATGGCTCAATTCAGGTTTGATCAGAGTGCCTGCTGATCAGGTACATCACTGCAAAGCGTGTCGAGCCGGGCCAGGCTCGTGGTCATGGCGTCGACCCAGGTCGCGCCGTTGCGAACCGCGACACGGAGTTGCTCCGGCGCGGCAGCACAATCGTAGATCTCGGTCACGATGGTGGCGTCGGCTCCATCCGGGGTCAGATCGAAGCTCCATCTCTGACCCGCAGGGATACCGATGGCGAAAGCACCGTCTTGGGCAGAGGCGGCGTCCCCAGGAGCCGGTTCCCAGCCAATGCGCCGATTGGGCTCGTACTCGAAGATATGGTTGAGCATCACGTAGTCACCGAGCGGCTCGAAGTACATCTTCATAGAAAAGATTTCCCCAACGCCCGAGACGACGGCCGTCGTTACGGCGCCGCGCAGCATGTCGGAGCCGTCGAAGTCCACGTGACGTTGCGGATTAGCCAGAATCTCGAAGATGCGGCCCGCGGGAGCTTCGATCCTCCTAGCCACTTCTATCGGCTTGCACTCGTCTGCCATCGCTACCGTCCTTCTCTAATTGCGTCTGCCTTCCGCGCCCACGGAACGCCACCCAGTTAGACGCCGCGGCGGCGAGAAATTCATCGCAGGACAGATGAGCGAGTTCCTACAAGTCGCCGCCGCTCGGGCCGGCAGCCGTCGGCGGACCGGCTGAGGTGTGGCGAGTGCCAGGCGGGTCCACCGCCCAGGGCGCGGCGTTGCCCCATCTGTCCTCGAAGACCAACTCGCCCATCGGCCGGCGGCGCACCGGTCCATGCGACCCCTCTGGTCGGCCCAGCGTGATCGTCGCCGCGATCCACGCCTCGGCCGGGATCCCGAGCAGATCCCGAAGGTCGGCCTCCACCCCGGAGTGCCAGCCGGTCATCACCCCGCCGTACCCGAGCGCCCGGGCGGCGAGCAATATGTTCTGGCAAGCCGGATAGATCGACCCCCCCTCCATCGGGTTGGGCTCCCGGTACCGCAACAAGCACGGCAGGATCAACACCGGCACGGCCTCGAAGTTGTCGACGAACTGCTGCATGGTCCGCGCCATACGGGCCTTAGGCGAGTCCTCCTCCAGTCCCGACCCCTGCCCGTATCCGTCGGCGCCATGTTTGGCCGCCCAGAACTCCCGAGCTGATCGAGCGATCAGGCCCTTCGCCTTCTTCGCGCCGCGTCCATCGGTCAGGACAACGAAGCGGAACGGCTGCCGGTTGCTCCCGCTCGGAGCCCGGGTCGCCGCGAAGAGGACGGTCCGCAACACGTCGGGGGGCACGGGCTCGTCCCGGTAACGGCGGACGGCTCGAGTGGTGACCACACCTTCCAACAGGCCCACCGAGTCGGCCGGCAGGGCGGCGGCGGCGAGGCCGTCCATCGCTAACCCTCGAACGCCTGGTCGATGCGCTCGAAGCGACGGCGGATCATCGCCCGGCTCTCGGCATGGGGCACGATGTACAGCCGGTCGGTTCCGATGGCGGCGACCACCTGCTTGGCCACCACTTCCACCGGTAAGACCCGGCCCGCCATTCGGTCTTCATCGGTCGTCACCGCGAGGGGAGGCTCCTCTCCGATGCCGCCGAGCTCGGCGGGGCGATTGCGCGAGGACCGGTTGATGTCGGTTGCCACCCGCATGGGGCACAGCACAGAGACGCCGATCCCGTCGGCTCGCAACTCGCGGTGCAGAACCTCGGCCAGCGCCACCACGCCGTACTTGGTGACGCAGTACGGCCCCAGCCACACATTAGGGGCCAGGCCGGCAAAAGACGCCGTGAAGAGCAGATGGCCTCCGTTCCCTTGCTTGATGAGTCGTGGCAGGAACGCCTCCACTCCGTGGATCGGGCCCCACAAGTTGACTTGCATCAGCCACGCCCAGTCGGCGTGACTCATGTCGACAGTCAGACCCCCGACCGCGACGCCGGCGTTGTTGAAGACGACGTCGACCCGGCCGAAGCGTTCGAAGCTGGCAGCCGCGAGGGCGTCAACCGATTCCTTGACGCCGACGTCGGTGACCACGCCGGCCACCTGGTCGCTGGCTCCCAACTCCGCGCACGCCGCATCGAGACGGGGCGCCTCGACGTCGGCCAGCACCAACCGCCAGCCCTGCTCGGCCAGCAGCCGGGCCGTAGCCAGGCCGATCCCGCTGGCTCCCCCGGTGATGACCGCGACCCGTGGTTCCTCCGTCATGAGTGCCAGTCTGCCAGCCGTGATCGACCAGCTCGGGCCGGCGCCGCCTTGCGGCAGTCCGTCGCCACCGGGAAACATGCGACGAAGGCTGACGCTAGGGAGGGACGGGATGGCAATTGAAAGCTTGGACCTGAAAGGGAAGGTCGCCCTGGTGACGGGGGCTTCCAAGGGCATCGGCGCGGCCATCGCCCGGATCTACGCCGAGCACGGCGCGTCGGTGATGCTGTCGTCCCGCAAGATCGACGCCCTCGAGGAAACGGCCGCCACCATCGAAGGTGACACGGCCGTGTTCGCCGCCAATGGGGGCAATCCTGAGCAGGCCCAGGCCTGTGTGGCCGCCACCATCGAGCGCTTCGGCGGACTTGACATACTCGTCAACAACGCCGCCACCAACCCCTACTTCGGCCGCACCATCGACATCGACCTGCCCCGCTTCGACAAGATCGTCGAAGTCAACTTGCGGGGTCCCTTTGTCTGGACGCAAGAGGCCTGGAAGCAGGTCATGGCCACCGGCGGCGGCACGGTCATCAACATCGCCTCGGTCGGCGGCCTGACGTACAGCGGCCCGATCGGCGTCTACGACATGAGCAAAGCGGCCCTCATCCACCTCACTAAGCACCTCGCCGACGAGATGGGGCCCGGCGTGCGCGTCAACGCCATCGCCCCGGGATTGATCAAGACCGACTTCGCCCGGGCCCTCTGGGAACCGGGCGGCGATAGAGCAGAGTGGCCCTGGCCTCTGGCTCGGCTGGGCGAGCCCCTGGACGTCGCCCGGACCGCCCTCTACCTCGCCAGCGACCTCTCGTCATGGGTTACGGGCGAGATCATCGTCGTCGACGGCGGCGCGATGGTCCGGTAGGAAAGGGCGCCGCGATGAGTTTCGGCCTCCGCAGTCGTCCTACCCACGATGACCAACGCGGCCCTAGAGTTTCGTCCTATGTCCATCCGACCTGCCCCCACGGAGTGCGACCTCGACCGCGCCACCCCAGTGGACCAGGCGCTCGAGGCGCACCGACGTGAGCTGACCGGCTACTGCTACCGCATGCTCGGCTCCGGCTTCGAAGCCGAGGACGCAGTCCAGGAGACCCTGGTTCGCGCCTGGCGTGGTATTGACGGGTTCGAGGGTCGGTCGGCCTTCCGGTCGTGGCTGTACCGCATCGCTACCAACGTCTGTCTCGACATGCTGCGGGGCAGCCAGCGGCGGGCCCGCCCCATGGACATGGGGCCGTCGTCGCCGGCGGATCCCGCCTACCTCGGCGCGCTGCAACCCGAACTCCCGTGGCTGCTACCGATCCCGGACGCCCGGGTCTTCGACGAGGACGGCGATCCGGCTGAACTGGCGGCGTCGAGGGAAACCATCCGCTTGGCTTTCGTGGCTGCCCTCCAGCACCTCCCCGCTCGCCAGCGAGCGGTGCTGATCCTGCGGGAGGTACTGCGCTGGCAGGCGACTGAGGTGGCCGAGTTGCTCGACACCACGGTGGCGTCTGTCAACAGCGCCCTCCAGCGGGCCCGAGCCACCCTGGCCGCGCATGCCGGCGACGCGGGCGACCCGCTCGTGGTTCGGCCGGTCGACCCCGATCAGCAGGCCCTGCTCGCCAGGTACGTCGACGCCTTCGAGCGCTACGACATACCCCGGTTTGTGAGTTTGCTGCGTGAGGACGCCTTCCAGTCGATGCCGCCGTTCGCCATGTGGATCCGAGGCGCGCAGGACATCGGAGCCTGGATGCTCGGCCCGGGAATCGATTGCCAGGGCTCACGGATGCTGGCGACTTCAGCCAACGGCCGCCCGGCGTTCGGGCAGTACCGGGTCGATCCCAACGGCGGTCACACCCCGTGGGGCCTTCACGTCCTGGAGATCTCAAACGGTAGGGTCATCGAGCTCACCGTGTTCATCGACCTCGACACGCAGCTCTTCGCCGCCTTCGGCCTCCCCACCCATCTCGACGAGTAGGCGCCCGGACACCACTTCGCCCAGTCCGACCAGGTCGAGCAGTTCCGTCAACGGGCGGGAGGCGTGGTCGAGACGGACCGAGCAGCCCAGCCGCTTGGCCGCGAGCTGGAGGCGCGCCAATTCGTCGATCACGTCAAGATCCGGCTGGCCGCTTCGCAACCGCCAGCTGGCGAGTTCGGTGGTACCGCGGAGGAACACCACCATCGTGTCGTCGCTTCGACGCAGCACATACGGTCAGACGACCGTGTGAGCGAGGACTCATCGACGGCTCGTCCTTTCACCAGAGCTTCGATGCGGGCGTTGATCGCCTGCGCCGGCCTGGGGCTGGCTGTGCACCTGGGGCTGGACGCATACCGATGACGGTCCGGGCCGGCCATTAGCGTCTCAACAGTGCCAACAGTGCCAGGGGTGTCGACAGGTTCCGCCGGCCAACCACAAAACGACGACCTCCCAGGCTCACCCGAGTGGCCCGACGCCAACTGGCAGCAGCCCTCGCCGCGACTACGGTTGGTCCGTCGGGTCCAGCTGCTGTTAACGACCATACCGGTGCTGTTGGTGACAGTCGCCGGCGGCGCCGTCGCCGGCGGTGTTGCCCCTGCGGTCATTGTCGGCATAGTGGTCGTCGTGGCCTGCGGCGTTGCCGACTTCTTCCTCGGCCGGCGGGTCCGAGCCTGGGGGTACGCCGAACGAGACGACGACTTGCTGGTCCGGCGCGGCGTGATGTTCCGGCGTTTGTCCGTGATCCCCTACGGCCGGATGCAGTTTGTGGACGTGACCGCCGGCCCGATCGAGCGTTCGTTCGGGTTGGCCACGGTCCGGATGCACACCGCGGCGGCGGCTTCCGATGCACGGGTCCCGGGGTTGCCGGCCGCAGAGGCGGCCCGTCTGCGTGACCAACTCACCTCCCTCGGCGAAGCTCGGGCCGCGGGCCTATGACGCAACCTATCGGCGTTCCTGGCCCCGACACCGGGGCCGCCCCCCCTCCGCCCCCGGGCCCCCCCACCGGGCCCGCACTCGACGCTGCGCCCACGATCACGGGATGGCACCGTCTCCACCCGCTCTCGCCGATCGTCAGGGTGGCCCCGGCTCTGGGTGCGGTGTTGCTCGTCCTCGCGGAGAACCTCAACTCCCGCAACCAGGGGCACCACCAGACGACCGCGCTGATCGAGGCCGCGATCCTGGTCCTCCTGCTGGTACGAGGTTACGTCTCGTGGTTGGTGACCCGTTGGCAGATCGAAGACGGGGTACTGCGTATCGAGAGCGGATTGCTGCGCCGGACATCGCGGCGGTTCCCGCCCGAGCAACTGCAGGCCGTGGATACCGTCCGGCCCCTTGTGGCCCGGATCTTCGGCCTCGCCGAGGTGCGAGTACGGATGGCGGCGTCGAGCGGCCGATCAGGTCGGTTGTCGTATCTCCAGGAGCCGGCGGCCGAAGCCGTCCGGGCCCGCCTCCTGGCGCTGGCCCACGGCGTCGCCGAACACACCCCACCGCCACCGGAGCGGGTCCTCCTCAGCATCGACACTGGGCGGCTCATCGCATCGATCCTGCTGAGCGGCCTCGGGATAATCCTCGAAATGGTCATCGTGGCCCTGGTCGCGCTGGCCGTGGTCGACCCGGCGGCTCTCGGTGCCGCGTTGAGCGGCGGTGCCACCGCCCTGATCGGCCTTGGCACCACAGTGTTCCGGCGCCTCAACAGCGACTACCAGCTAACGGTCGCCGAGGCGCCCGATGGTCTGCGCCTCCGCAGCGGTCTCCTGCAGACGACCGCCGAGACCATCCCGCGGGGCCGGGTGCAGGGGGTCCGCATGATCGAACCCTTGCTATGGCGACCGCTCGGATGGTGCCGGCTCGTCGTCGACGTCGCCGGCAAGCAGCGCTCCGGCCACGAGAACCGGTCGGTGGGCCAGACTCTGCGGGCCGTCCTCCCCGTAGGCGATCGAGCCCAAGCCGCCTGGCTGCTCGACCGGATCCTGCCCGGCGTCCCGACTGATCTACATCCGCCGCCCCGGCGAGCCAGGTGGAAGTCCCCATTGCGGTACCACTACTTGTCGTGGGGCGGCGACGGTACCTACGCCGTGACGACAAGCGGACGGGTCCGCCGGGTCACCGATTGGGTGCCGCTCGCCAAGGTCCAGAGCATCCGGCGGGTGGAAGGACCCGTGCAACGCCGGCTCCGCTTGGCCACTATGCATCTCGACACCGCGGGACGTAGCATCCACGCCATCCTACGAGACCGGGACCGGGCCGAATGCGCCCGACTGGTGGCCGAGCTGCCGGCGGTGTGCCGAGCCGCCCGGCTGGCCGCGACCGCCAGCCGGTGAGCGGCCGGGGTCGGCACGTCATAGGGCGGTAATGCGGCGCAGGTCGCGCCAAACCTCTGGTGCGGCTACCTTCAGAGCCGATGTCAACGGATGAACCGGTCCTCGGGAAGCTCGCGACCGTCACCCACCCGATCACCCCAGGCAGGCCAGGCGAGGTGATCGTGCACATCCGCGGCGGCACGGAAACGTACATCGCCTACTCGGATGTCGAGCTGCCGCGGCAGGCCGAGGTGCTGGTCATCGCGGTGCGCTCGGCGCGCACCGTGGAGGTCACGCCCTTTATCGGGTGACGTCCGGCGCGAAGATGGCTCGACGGGAAAGCGCCCGCCGCTAGGAGGATCACATGTTCGGTTGGCACGTTCCAGCGCCCGACGAGGCGTTACTCATCAGCGGCAAGCGCAATACCGAGAACGGTCTGCCCTTCAAGATCGTGACGGGGCACGGTGCCTTCGTGCTGCCGGTCCGGTCTCGGGCGAGCACGCTTACGCTCGCCATGCAGGAATCGGAGGTCGCCGAGGAGTGCGTCACCAAGCAGGGGATCGCCCTTCTGTGCCAGGCCATCATCGCCTTCAAGGTGGGCGACGACCATGAGAGCATCGCCAACGCCGCTCGTCGCTTCCTCGACGACCAGGACCGCATGACGGTCCTGACGGGGCGGATCTTCGCCGGGCACCTGCGGTCCATCATCGGCTCGATGACCATCGAAGAGATCATCCGTGAGCGCCAGAAGCTCGCCGAGGTGGTGCTCGATTCTTCGAAACCAGAGATGGAGAAAATTGGCCTCGTCGTGGACTCCCTCCAGATCCAGTCCATCGACGACCGCGGCTCGGGCTACATAGCCGCCCTGGCCGCCCCCCATCAAGCAGCGGTCCAGCGTGACGCCCACATCGCTCAAGCCCAGGCCGAGCAGGCGGCCGCCCAGGCCCGCCAGGAGTCGCTGCGCAACCAGGCCGAATACGACCGACAGACGGAGGTGGCCAAAGCGGGCTACAAGGCCGAGGTCGACCGGGCCCAGGCTCAGGCGGCCCAGGCGGGGCCGCTGGCGCAGGCCGAGTCGCAGATGGCGGTGCTCCAGGCCCAGAGAGAGCTCGCGGTCCGCAACGCCGAGCTAAGGGAGAAGGAACTGGTCGCAACCGTCGAGAAGCCAGCCGAAGCCGAAGCCTTCCGGATCCGCACCATTGCCGAGGCCGAAGCCTTGCGCACCCGCATCCAAGCCGAGGCGACCGCAACGGGCCAAGGGATCGCCTTGCAGCGGATGCTGGTGGAGAAGATGCCTGAGATCATCGGCGCGGCAGCATCCCAGCTCGCCAACGCCAACGTCACCGTGCTCAATGGCGCCGACGGAATGGGCCAGTTGCTCGCCGGCCTGGCCGGTCAAGCCGGTCAGCTGATGAGGACGGTCCAAGAAAGCGTCAACGGGGCCGGCGCCCTGGCTGCCCACAACCTCGCCGCATCATCGTCGGCAGCGGCGACTCGCCCAGCCGGCGCACCCGCGTCAACCCCGACTCCGCCGCCGTCCACGAGCACCCCCCAGATCGCCCCAGGCCCGCCCCAGCCCCCAGCCCCGCCCCAGCCGCAGCCCCCGCCGCCAGGCCAGGGGCCGGGGGCCGGGCCACCCACCGGCCGGCGCCGCTGAGCCACTCCCGGCGCACCGAAGGCCACCCGCCGTCGCTATGGTGGGGCCATCCCAGTCGGGTCCGGCCCGTCCCGGTCTTCGTTGGGACAGTCACCGCGGAATTTGGGTAGGACGTCACTCGCGAACGTATTTGAGACGGCGGCGCAACCTCTTCCTGGAGGGGCGCTCACCTGTTCTCGCAATCCATGACCCACCTACCCGCACACAGAGAGTTCACCACACTCCTCGAGCCCGGCCATACCGACCCGGCGAGGAGGGTTTCCTTGATGGTCACCGACGGTCAGGCCCTGTTTCGTTCGGGACTGGTCCGGATCCTTCAGGACGACGACCGCTTTGAAGTGGTGGCAGAGTCGGCAGGCGGTCCGGACGTGCCCGAGACCTGCGCCGCGGTACCTGTCGATGTCCTGGTGACCGAGCTCGAGCTGGGCACGACCGACGGTATCGAACTGATCCGGCGGGTCGGTGCCATCTCCCCAACTACCCGGGTCCTCGTCCTTACCTCGGTCGCGGATTCGCGAGTCATTCCGGCCCTCGCCGCGGGAGCCAGCGGTTTCGTGCTCAAAGACGCCGAACCCGACGCCATACGATCGGCCATCGTTTCGGTCCACCTGGGAGACCAGGTGCTCTGCAGTACAGCGGCCAAGTGGTTGGTGGAGGCCGTGAGCAGCGACGGCCCGGCCCGCGAGCGGCGCTTGACCCAGCGGGAGACCGACGTCGTGCGATTGATGGCCGCCGGAACACCAAATAAGGACATCGCCCGGCAGCTCATGCTCAGCGACAAGACCGTTCGTAACTACGTCAGTCGCGTCTACCGTAAGTTGGCGTTGCAAAATCGGGCCCAGATCGCCACGTACGCGCTGCACAACGGCATAACCAGATAATAACCCGACAAGGCGAAAAGGGTTCGACCCTCGGGCCGGTTCACCCGTTGATTTCGCGGATGACGGCCCCCGCCAAGGTGAGGATACGACCGCGTCGAGGCAACCCGGTCTGCGCCGATGGCGACTGATCGGACGACAGATTCCGCGTCCTGCCGTCACTGCGCAGAAGTGTGAAGGCCCGCTTGGCAGCTTCTATCATCTGCGGCGGTGTGATGTCGAAGGGCCGGACCGGAAACTGAAGGCGGCGGCGCATCACTGCTGACCTGATATGCGGGGGTTACGATCGAGACTCTTCACTGACGATCGCCTCCAGTTCTTTGCTCCATCGGAGTTACCAGAGAGGGACCGACCGATGGAAATACGCGAAATTGATTCGGCGCTACCGAGCCAGATGATTCACAGGTCGCCCGACGGATTTGGAGCAAGTCTGTCGGCGCCCACCGCACTCAGGCTACGAAGACATCCTCCAGCTGCAAGCCGGCTCCGAGCGCCAGGCGACGGAGTTGCTCCAGCGCCCGGGCTCGGGTTGGGCCGATGCTGCCGATCGGCATGGACAGCGATTCGCTGATCTCCTTGTAGCTCAACGGTGAATCCGCGCTCAGCAATCGCAGCAGTAGTTGAGATCGCGTCGGCAGCTGCTCGACCAACTGAGCCACGAGCTGGTTACGCTCCACGGCCACCAGATCGCGATCTGGGGACCTGGAGGTTACGGGATCAGGCAGCACGGCAAAGTCCTCGCCACTCACGACCTGGCGGCCTGACATCCGCAGGAGTCGAAGGCATTCGCGCCGTGCTGTCGTCGCCAGCCAGGCGCCGACCCGCTCCGGCTGCTGAATGCGATCGAGATTTTCCACCAGTCGGAGCCAGGTCGTCTGGAACACGTCCGCGGCATCGGCGGCGTTGAGCCGGTGTCCCCGCGCGATGGCCCAGACCGTGGAGGCGAACCTCTCCACCAGTGCGTTCCATGCCTCCTGATCCCCATCGGCCGCCGCCTCGACGAGAAGGGCAACTGCGGAACGTTCTGTCGGCTCGTAAGAGTGGACCGGGCGCTCCGCCTCGCTAGCAGCCGTCGAGGTGAGGTCGACGGCCGGATAACCGTGTTCGTAAGGCCTGGTGTCAGGCGATTCAAAGTCTGGCGCGATGACGCCGACCGTTGCCGTGGAATACGTCATGGAGATGTCTGCCCCTTTAGGATCCGTAGTGAACAACAACACCCATTGCTTCGGCTCAGGCGATATTGGGGATCAGGAGCCATACTTGGTCGCGGGGCGTGGCACGTGAGACTCTCCCGAGAAAGGAGGGCTACACGGCCCGTCGTCCTTTGGTGCGCGAACTCCATCCCGACGCACATGAGGGTCGGTGCCGCCGTTTGATACATACCTGATACCTGAGGTGGCGGCAACCGCGCAGAAAGGGCATCTGCGGAGCAGAGGGCTAGATCGCCGCCGTAGCCACCACGACGGCGCCGGCCATCTCCCCTTCATGACTGAGGCTGAGCGAGAGCGTCCCCACGCCCCGGTCCACCGCCAGGCGCGCGGCCGCACCCGTCAAACGAATCTCCGGTCCCGCCTGAGGATGACGCCGCACCTCCATCGACGTCCAGGGCGGCTGGGCATCTTCTACCCGGAGGGCCTTGATGACGGCCTCCTTGGCCGCGAATCGCGCCGCGAGATGAGGTACCGGGTCGGCCCAGGCCTGGCACTCGACCAACTCGCCGGCAGTGAAAACCCGCCTCAGGTAGCGATCACCGAACAGGGCGACCGAGTCGCGGACGTCCGTCACGCTGACCAGGTCGACGCCAACGCTGATGACGCGGCCCGACCCGCTCCCGTCAGATTCGAGCGACGGCAACGACAGCAGTGTCACTGCTCCCTACCGGCCCTCAGCCCACGGATGTTCCGTACGGCACTGGCGAGAACTACGTGGGCAGTAGAGCCCAATATGGCGATATCCAACCCGATTGACCAGGTGTCGAGGTATACGAGGTCCAAGCGCCGGTAGGCGCTAAAGGATGGGTTGTCGCGGGCTTCGATCTGCCATAGGCCGGTCATCCCGGGCCGCATTTCGTGGCGACGGCGGAACTCCGCATCGAACTGCTCGACTTCAGCGGGAAGGGCCGGTCTGGGACCGACCAAGCTCATCGTGCCGTTGAGGACGTTCCACAGCTGCGGGAGTTCGTCGATGCTCGTAGCCCGCAGGATCCGGCCCACTCGGGTAATGCGCGGGTCCCTGGAAGCCTTGAAGAGCGGACCACCGGTTCGCTCGTTGAGGGCCGCGACCTTGTCGGTCATCTGGGCCGCGTCGGGAACCATCGTGCGCAGCTTCAGCACATCGATCAGAACCCCAGAACGTCCGACGCGCTGGCCGCGGTATGTCACCGGACCCCGATCCTCGAGCTTGATCAGGAGAGCCGCGACCAGCAGAAGAGGCGCAGCTGCGATGCCCAGGCATGCCGCCAGTGACACATCCATCGCCCGTTTGGCCACGGCCCGCCAGGACGACGTGCGTTGGGGTTCGATGTAGAGAAGGGGAACTCCCGAGACGGGAGTCATCCGGATCCGCCGGCTGGCCAGACCCGAAAGGCCGGGCCACACCTGCACATGGAGGCCGGCCCGCAGCGCCTGGTCGACCGTCCTCTGCCCGTTGTCGCCGAGAACACTGGCGACGATAATGACGCCATTGGCGCCGGCCCGCGCCGCCAAGGCTTCCAGATCCTGCGAGTCGGTGGATGTCGGCAGTTCGTTCCATGGGGCGTCATCTCGGGTGTCGCCGGCGACGGCGCCGATCCGGTACCCGAGCTCCGGCTCACTCGTCAGGGTCGTCCAGAGCGCCACGGCGTCATCGTTGGTCCCGACCAGGACGACGGTGCGGAGGAAGTGTCCAGCTGATCGTCGCGCTTTCAGCCAGCGGGCAAAACAGGACCGGAGGGCGATGATCGTCAGTGCGACAGGCAGACCGAGAAGGAGTCTCGAAGCTATCGCGGTGTTTCCAGCGATCCATTCGAGGCCGGCGTAGGTTGCGGCGCCCGCCATGGCGGACGTGAGTGCTCGGGCCACCTCGGCCGAGCGCACGGCACACACGCGCGACTGATAGAGCCCTGCGGCGCGCATCGCCAGTACGGTGACGACTCCGGCCGCGATACAACAGGCCGCTTGCCGGTCACCGCCCGCGTTGAGGATCGCGGTGGGAATCCACACCGCGCAAATCGCCACCAGGTCAAGGACGACCAACCGACGCCGCAGGTCAATGCCATGCGCCTTCGTCGTGCCCGCGCCGAATGAAACCTCTCGGGGGGCGCGAACAGAAACCACGATCTCTCCGCCGATCCCCGAATCGGTGACCACGGGCAGCGACACGGCGGTTACCTTGCTTCTATCTGACAACGTAGGTATCAGTGACATGGGTAAGGCTCCTCTAATTCCCGGACTCCCTACGAAGGCCCGGTAACGTGCGGGGGAGATCCACTGTCAGAGCGCCGAGTAGCGCTGGTTGATACCCCGCTCCGAAGGAGCTGGGAAAAGGAGACAGAAAGGACATGCCACGGGATCGGTAGCTTGCCGCTGGTGTGAGATCGCCACTACGAGGGAGGCGATGCTCGTTGAGGATCCGGCATTCGTCATTGTCGGGCCGGGCACCGTTCGCGGCGGGCTCGGGACGTATACCCTGCTCCCCAGGGCCCACGTCTCCGTGCTCACTGAGTTATGCGCAGAGGATGTGGCAGCGGTACTTGCCGGCTTGTCGAAGCTCTCGCGTTACGTGAAGCAACAGTCGGGAGCGACCGACGTCGAGATCCGGGCTTACCCGCGACACGCGTCGAGTCGTGTCCACTTGCACTTTTACAGCGTGCCGACGCAGTTGAGCCCCGATCCCATACAGGAGGCCGGGATCTGGGTCATCGCCTGAGCGCAGCGTGGCGTAGACCCATACGGCCCGTCAGCGCCCTCAGGCGTGCTCGGCAACCAACCGGCGAAGATGCTCGAGGCATCGAGCCCGGGTTGGGCCGATGCTTCCGATCGGCATGTTCAGCAGCCCCGAGAGGTCGCCGTACGTCATCGCCTCATCGATGACGAGCAGCGAGAGCAACTCCCGGCAACGGGGCTTCAGACGGCTCAAAGCGGCCCGCACCATGGCGTCGCGCTCCTCGGCCAAAGGCCCCGCGTCGATCTCACGGGCATCAACGCTGGCCATGTTGGTCAGCATCAGATCGGCGCCGGTCGTGTATTTTCCCGCCCGCCGGATGAGTTGGAGGCTCTCCCGGCGAGCAGTCGTGGCGAGCCAGCCGCCCAGCCGTTCGGGCTGTCGTATCCGGTCGACGTTCTCGACCAGCCGGAGCCATGTCGTCTGTTGTAACTCGGCGACATCTGCCGCCGACAGTCCGTGACGTCTACCTACCGCCGCGATCATCCCGCCGAATCGGGACACCAGCTCCTGCCACGCTCGCTGGTCGCCCTCCGCGGCCGCCCGGACGAGCATCTCCACCGGCGCCGCCTCGACCTGCTCTAGCCCACCTTCTGCCCTCATCCCGGTGTCCGTGATCATGTCGGATCCGAACTGAACTCCGGCACCACCGACGACGATGCTTCAACAAGCTTGCCTGCCCGCAACTTGGCCCCTTAGGTCGCAAATTTCTCTGTTCTGACTGGACAACTACTAACGAAAGCGCGCTGTCAATCGCCAACTCCCTCGCGATTCTCGATCCGACCCACGCTCCATGCTCACTCTCCGCAGCGGGGGCCGGGCTCCGGACAATACGTGCGAATGTATCAGTGCCTTGATAGCAAAGTCCACGGGAAACTCTTGAAAAAAAGGACAAATGTCCTAACGAGAAAAGGGACTTGTGGGAACTACCATCACTCAGCGTGGTCGGCTGGCTACGTCAGGTATCAGACCGGATCGACGTTTGGAGATATGACACTTGAGGTGCCAACGACCCCACTCAGAGCGCTTTTGCTTCGATCATGTGAAAACGCCCCTGAGGTCAAGCCGCCCGCGAAGTCAAGTTCGTCGATTGCCGAACCGTGTCACTAGCCCGGGGGCCTACTAGGGCGCCCCGACCCCGACGATCGGTTGGTTGAGGTGGACGTTGCCGGTAGATCCGTAGAAGGGGGCGTCGAAGGAGAAAATTCCGCCATCACTGGCAACCAGCCAGTAGCCGCCCGTCGCCGGATCGGTGGCCATGCCGACCATGGGTTGGTTGAGGCGGACGCTGCCAGTGGACCCATCGAAGCGGGCGTCACCGAAAGAGAAGATCCCGCCATCACTAGCAACCAGCCAGTAGCCCTGCCCATCGCGGGTGGCGCCCATGCCGACGATCGGTTGGTTGAGATCGACGTCGCCGGTGGACCCGTAGAAGCGGGCGTCACCGAAGGAGAAGACGCCACCGTCACGCGCCACCAGCCAGTAGCCCTGCCCATCCGGAGTGGTGGCCATACCGACGATGGGTTGGTTGAGGTGGACGCCGCCGGTGGACCCATAGAAGGGGGCGCCGAACGAGAAGATCCCACCATCTGCGGCGACGAGCCAATAGCCGCCCGTCGCCGGATCGGTGGCCATGCCGACGATGGGTTCGTTGAGGCGGATATTGCCGGTTGACCCGTGGAAGCGGGCGTCACCAAAGGAAAAAACTCCTCCGTCACGCGCCACCATCCAGTAGCCCTGCCCATCCGGAGTGGTGGCCATGCCGACGATCGGTTGGTTGAGGTGGACGTTGCCGGTGGACCCATAGAAGGGGGCGTGGAAGGAGAAGACCCCGCCATCTCCGGCGACCAGCCAATAGCCCCCGGTAGTCGGAGGTACGACGCCTCCGGCGCCTTGGAGGATGAGGT
>PMHH01000047.1 GCA_003156595.1 Acidimicrobiaceae bacterium | reverse complement strand
AAGTGGGACAAGTCGCCACCCCAGCGATGACCGCCACTGTGCATATCGGGGAACCGTCGCTGCTGACCGACACCGTGCCCCCGTCGGGTGCAGGGGCGACAGTGACCGTGAAGGTAACCGCCCCGCCAGCCGCCGACGGGTTCAGCGACGACACCACGCTCGTGGTGGTCGCCGCCGGAGTGGCGCTAAAAGAGAGGTCCCACGTGTCATCGAGGGCGGCGTCATGACCACCGAAGAGGAGAAGGTCACCGCTCACCGAGTCGTAGGCCAGCCCGGCGCTGAACCGCACCGGAGGGTTCGTGGTCGGCGACAGCCGAGTCCAATTGGTGCCTGTCCAGTTCCAAGTGTCACCGAGCAGCGTGCCGCCGGCCGTCTCCCCACCGAAGAGCACCGCGCCGTTGACGGCGCTGGCCGTGTCGGTGGCCATCGAGGCCCCAGTCCGGGCGGAGGGGCTCGTAGTCGGCGACAGCCGAGCCCAGGTTGTCCCGTTCCAGCTCCAGGTGTCGCCAAGGGCTTCACCCGTCCCTGAGAGGTTGCAGGGCTGAAGCACGTGCACGCGGCAGCCCCCGAAGAGAATCAGGTCGGTACTGACTGGGTCATAAGCGAGTGAGGCCGAGTGCCGAGCAGGAGGGCTGAGCGTAGGGGATTGCGGCGTCCAGTTGCTTCCGTTCCAGGTCCACGTATCGGCGAGCGGAAATCCGCTGGACTCAAGACCGCCAAAAAGGACGATATTCTGGGTGGCCGGATCGTAGGTCATAGAAGCTGCATATCGAGCAGGGGGGCTGTCAACCGGCGATAGAGCGGTCCAGCCGGTCCCGCTCCAAATCCACGTGTCGCCGAGTGGTGTCTCGCCAGCGCCCAAGCCGCCGAACAGCAACAACTGGTTGGTATGGGCGTCATACGCCATCGAAGCCGAGTAACGAGCGGGAGGCTGGGCAAACGAAGTCTCGCTCCAAGTGGTTCCGTTCCAGGTCCAAGTGTCGCCGAGCGGCGAGTCGCTAGCGCTCAGGCCACCGAACTCGACGACCTGGCTGAGCGCAGTGTCATCGGCCATCGCCACGTCACTGGACGGCGGAGGCGACGCCGCGGGGGTCAGCTTGTTCCAGTTGAAGGCCGAGGGTACCGGGGCTGCCGAGGCGGTCGCGGCCACCAACATCATGCTCATGCCGGATACAAGCCCTACGGCCGCGGCTACCGCGGTGAGCTTGAACGCGCGACTCTTTCGATGTCCTACCTGCTGCCCCATGGACGTGTACCTCCGGTTCGGTTCCCTGCCATAGCACCAATAACTACTCGCCCTATGGGGAAGGACAGCACACGATACCTATGAGAACTAACGGCCATGATACCACCTTCTTCTCTTTCTCATAAACGGCCATTTTGGACCGCGAAAACGACCGTTTGCCGAACAAAAGACCCACAAAACGAGAGATGCCGTCGCCCGGACGAAGGGGCGGCCACCTCCTCCGTCAGATTCGGGTCACTTTCACCGGGTCCGTCAGCCTCCGGGTAACCCAGTGTTCCACCACGAACGCCAGGAACGGGACGAGCCCACACGCCACCATGGCCACAAACGTCCACAACTGGAGCCGGGCTCGGATCAGCAGGTTGAGCACGGTGACCAGATAGACCATGTAGGCGATGCCGTGCACGAAGCCCACCACTTGCACGACGCCGTCGTAGTGCGCCCAAAACTGCAACGGCATGCCGACGAATACCAGGATGATCAGCCCGACTCCGACAGTGTAGGCCATGATCCGGTACAGGAACAGGGCGCGCTCGACGCTCATCAGATGCCGTGCGGGTTGCGCCACGTCTTGGCCTTGCCGCGTACGGCGAGCAAGGCGAGGTAGCGGTTGTAGGCGGTGAGCTCGTCCGTTGGTTGGTCTTCGTCGGCCAGCAGGTTGGCATCGGGCCCGGCGGGGATGGCCGGTGATCGCTCCCAGTACTCCGCCGGCAAGGGCGCCTTGCTGTCGTCCACCCCAGCCGCCAGCTCGAACACCGGCGACGCCGCAGCGAGCTGGCGGNNACGGCTCCGACCTCGTCCGAGCCGACCGTGATCGCCAAGGCCGAACGCGGCAGGGTGCGGGCCACCACCTCTGCTGATGCCGCCCGAGCGCGGGCGTGGTGGGCTTTGCGTTCGGCGATGTCCTCAGGGGTGTCGTGGAACATCTGCCACCACCCGATCCCCGCGACGACGGCAAAGGCCGGCCACTCGACCGAGTATAGGTAGCTCAAGGTATTGCCCTGCATGGCCCGGTGCACCTGCCACCAGCCGGCGATGAGGCACCCGGTGGCGATGACCACGAAGGCCAAGTGCAACAGCAACGACCTCGGGGTGACCCATTGGCGCACAACCTCGATCGTAGGTCGCGGTCCCACGGTCGCGGCATTCGCGCCCCGCAGCGGGCCTGCCATGGCGAGCCGCCGGCCGGACCAAAGGTCNNTCCGGCGACTCGCCACGCCAGGCCCGCTTCAACACTCAGCTCGGCGACACGCACGCCAAACGCTCCTCGTTTTGCTAGGAAGCGACTTGGCGCCTGCTCCCGTCGCGACGCGATACAGCGCTACCCCTATCGCTTGTTTCCTTCACGTCTGGGGATGACTGTAGAGACGCCCGGTGGCAGCGAGGATGTCGGTCCGTTGTCCTCGGACCGCCTCCGTTGACCTTGGTCCGGACCGAGATCCTCGCTGGCACCGGACCCGAAACGAGCGGACCGAAACCCGTCGTTAGCCGACTTCGGCAAGATCCTCGTCGGTAACGCGCAGGGCGGTGGAGTCGACGTCGACACCGGGCCCCATGGTCGAGCTCACCGCCACTGATCTGATGTAGCGGCCCTTGGCGGCGGCCGGCTTGGCTCGTTGGATCTCGTCGATCACGGCCCGGAAGTTGGCGAGCAGCTGCGGGCGGCTGAAGCTGACCTTGCCGATTGGCACCTGCACCACACCTCGCGAGCGGGTGTCGGCACGATATTCGACCCGACCCCCTTTGAAGTCAGTCACGGCCTTGCCCACATCTGGGGTGACGGTGCCCGTCTTGGGGTTCGGCATGAGGCCCCGCGGCCCGAGCTTGCGGCCCAGCCGCCCGACCTGCCCCATCAGCTCCGGGGTGGCGATGGCGACGTCGAAGTCCATGAAGCCGCCGTCGACGCGCGCCACCAGGTCGTCCGCACCGACCAGGTCAGCCCCTGCCGCCCGGGCCTCTTCGGCCGCCGCTCCGGACGCGAACACGGCAACGCGCACCGGTTTGCCCGTACCCGAGGGCAGGGCGACTGTGCCCCGGACGATCTGATCGGCCTTACGCGGATCGATGCCCAGGCGGATCGCCAGTTCGACCGTCTCGTCGAAGCCGGAGTGGGCCAGGCTGCGGACCAGCTCCAGCGCTTCCCCCGGGGCGTAGGTGCGGGTCCGTTCGAACCGTTTGACCGCGTCGATGTACTTCTTACCCTTGCGCGACATTGCTGTCTCCCTCTTCATGGGACGGGTGGGGCGAGGTTTTCCCCTGCCTCGTCATCGGTAAAACGACTATCAGGCTACCGCTAGCCGACCGTGATCCCCATCGAGCGGGCCGTGCCGGCGACTTGGGCCTTCGCCGAGTCCAGGTCATTGGCATTGAGGTCGGGCATCTTCACCTGGGCAATCTCGGCCAGCTGCGCGTCGGTGATGGAACCGACGGTCTCGCGGCCAGTGGTCTGGGCCCCTTTTTCCAGTCCGGCCGCCTGCCGCAGGAGCACTGCTGTCGGGGGCGTCTTCAGGACAAAGGTAAAGGACCGGTCCTCGAAGATGGTGATCTCCACTGGAATGACCTGGCCCACCCGGTCCTCGGTCGCGGCGTTGTACTGTTTGACGAACTCCATGGTTTGGACGCCATGTGGTCCGAGGGCGGTCCCGACCGGGGGGGCTGGGGTGGCCTTGCCGGCGGGCAGTTGGATCTTGACGATGGCGGTAACGCGCCGCTTGGCCAATGGGGCTCTGCTCCTCTTACAGTTTCGCCACTTGGGCGAAGTCCAGCTCGACGGGAGTCTCCCGTCCGAAAATGTTGACGAGGACCTTGAGCTTGAGTTGGTCTTCGTTGATCTCGGCGATGGTGCCGCTGAAGTCGGCGAAGGGGCCTTCCCGTACCCGCACGGACTCGCCGAGCTCGTACTCCATGCGCGGCCGGCTCTTCTTGGTCGACGTCCCGTCACCGTCCTCGGCCTTGACCTGGAGGATGTTCTCAACTTCGCGGCGAGACAGCGGCGTGGGACGGGCGCCCAGACCCACGAATCCGGTCACCCCAGGCGTGTTGCGCACCACATACCAGGAGTCGTCATCGAGCTCGAGGCGGACCAGGAGGTAGCCCGGGAAGACCTTCTTCGAGACCACCTGCTTCTTGCCGTTCTTGAACTCGATGACGTCTTCCATAGGGATGACGACCTCGAAGATCCGCTCCTCCATGTTCATGGAGGCGATGCGGCTCTCGAGGTTGGACTTCACCTTGTTCTCGTAGCCGGCGTAGCTGTGGATGACATACCACTGGCCCGACCGGTCATAGGGACTCTCCGGAGGGAGTTGGACGTCCTCCACCACCTCGTCGAGGACCTCGGCGGGGATCACGTCGCTGGCCTCCACAGGCGCGACCACCTCGACCGGCACCGGATCGGGAGCCGGCTCGGGGGCGTCGGCGCCGGAGTCCAGGTCGGCGGCGCCGTCGATAGCCGCGCCAGGATCTGCCGGCGGCGTGCCGGCTTCGAGCGCGTTGTCATCAGGTGAAGGGAGGTCGTCAGGCATGCCCGCTACTTGAAGAGGAAGACCGCGAGCTTGGAGAACAGCAGGTCCAAGCCGAAGATGAACGCCATAAGAATAGCCAAAGTGATGAAGACGACGGTCGAGTAGTTGATCGTCTCTGCTCGGGTGGGCCAGGCCACCTTCCGCATCTCGACGTTGACCTCGTGGAGAAACTGGCGCGGCGAGGTACGGCGCCTCGGTGCTCCCGGGACGGGTCTGGTGCGACGCTCGGCTGGCTCGGCCCGACGGGGCGGCGCCGGGGCACCGTCCTCGGTCATCTCGCCCTGCCGCTGGAGCAGCCGCCTCTGTTGTCTATTCATGCTCACGTGTGCGTGGCCTTCTCACGGGAGTTGGGGGAGCAGGGCAGGAGGGACTCGAACCCCCAACCGCCGGTTTTGGAGACCGGTGCTCTGCCAAATTGAGCTACTGCCCTCTGCAGATGTTCTGCGGGTCGGGTTCCTTCGCCACGAGGATAGCACCAGTCGTTGCGGCTGCGTCTGGCGCGGCCGGGCGCCAGCCGGGCGCCGGCCACCGCGGCATGGGCCACGGCGGCGGGAAGTGGCCCCCGACAGAGCGTTCAGCCGACCAGTTGCAGCACCGGACGACTCACATCACTCCCGCCCTGGCTGGCGCGCCGGGCCAAGACGAGCCGGTTAGCAAGCACGACCAGACGGGCGCCCGGCCCCTCAAAAATCAGCGTCCAGTAGGGACCGTACCGTCCGGCGCCCACCAGCCGCACCGGCTCCGGCCCGGTGGCAGCCGCCATCAGTGTGGCCCACGCCGCCCGTGACACCCGGCCGGCGACGAGCCGGCGCTCACCGATGATGGCCTCGACCGCGCCAGCGGAGGGCGAGGCGGTGAAAGACGACCCGGCCAGGGATCGGCCCGGCCCGGCGGCCACAACTGGATGGACCTCAGTCCGGTCGACGGCCAAGACCCGGAGCGCGCCCAACTGCTCGGCTTCGTGGGCCCGCTCCGCAGTGCGGGCGTTCCTCCGCCAGCGGTAGCGCTCGACGCGAGAAAGCCGGTCGAGGGGGTCAGGGAGGGAGTCGGACGTCACGGGGGGGGCTCCTAGAAACTCGATCGCCGTTATGGGCGATGTATCATCCAACACGTATATGCTTCATGTTGTCAACTATGTAGCTACTGTGACATCGGCTACACTTGGGCGGTGGTGAACGCCCAGTCGTCCAAAGAGGTTTCGACGCCGGTTGCTGTGTCTCCCGTCGACTTGGACTTAGCGTCCTTGGCTGTCCGCCTGATGGACCGGACAAAACAGGACATCCGCGAGATTGCCGATGACGAGGGGCTGTCGGTCGCCCAACTCGACCTGTTGCGGCGACTGCGGCACCAGGGTCCGAGCCCCATGCGGCGACTCGCCGAGGAGATGAACTGCGAAGCTTCCAACCTCACCGGCCTAGTGGACCGGCTCGAGACGAAAGGCCTCGTCGAGCGCCGGCCGGAGCCCACCGACCGTCGGGTCAAGTTGCTGGCCCTGACCGACGAGGGACAGGCGGTAAGCCAGCAAACCTGGGTCGCAGTAGCCAACCGGTGCGCGCTCACAAAGCTGACGGCCGCCCGGCGAGCCCTTCTCGACGAGTTGCTCAGAGAGGCGCTGCAGGCACCGGACAAACCTGCCGATTGAGGCGGGACCCGACGGGCGGCATCCGGCCGACGGTAGGTCAACTCCATTTTTTGTGATAGTTGACATCCATAAGGTGTCAAAGATCACAAAAAAGGTTCTGGCCCGCCGGCTCTGGATCGCTGGCGCCCCGCTCGCCCCGCGCCCGCCGTCCCCGCCGGCGGCCTCAGCCCGTCTCGGCGAGACCCAACCGGCGCCGGCTCATCCAGACCAGCACGCCGGCGGTGGTCGCCGCCGCGGTGGCGACCGTGATACCGCCCACGGCCGCGACCCGCAAGGCCCGATTGGCACCACCCGCATGGTCTTCCAGCGCCGCCACCTCGAGGGCGGCGAGCACGGCCGCCAAGGCGCCCGGCGGCGAGCGCACGTCATCATGGCGGAGGGCCCGCAGGTGACGCAGGATCCGCCGGTAGGCCGCCATCTCGGCCTGGCAGCGCAAGCACTGCGCCACGTGATCGGCGACCTGCTCCGGCACCGCTTCGGCCGACCGGCCCTCGGATGCCCGGCCCTCGGATGCCCGGCCCTCGGTTGCGGGGCCCTCGGTTGCGCGGCCCTCGGTTGCGCGGCCCTCTGTTGCGCGGCCCTCGGTCGACCGGCCCTCGGATGGCCGCCCGTCGGCCAAGCGCGGCCGCCAGTAGGTCGAGGGGCCGGCCGACCCGTGTTCGCCCGCGGCCAGCATCGGGAGAAATTCGCCCGCTTGGCGGCAGTCGACGGTTCGCAGCCGGACGATCTCAGCTAGCCCGGACACCGACCGCCTCCTTNNGCCCGGTGCAGGCGGACCTTGGCGGCGGCCTCGCTGATGCCGAGCTCGGTGGCGATGGAGCCGTGGGGCAGGTCGTAGATGTCCCGCAGCACGATCACCTGGCGCAACCGCCAGGGCAGGACTGCCAAGGCCCCGGCGACCCTGGCTCGGTCGTCCTCGCCGGCGATCCGGCCCTCGGGGTCATGCTCGGCCCGGCCGTCGACCACCAGGGCGTCGTCGGCGAGGGTTTCCGTGCGCGTCCGGGCCCGCTTGGCCAATAGGTTCGCCGAGCAGTTGGCCGTGATCCGATAGAGCCACGTCGTAAACTGGGCGTCCCCCCGGAACCGCCGCAGACCCCGGTACGCCCGCAGGTACGCCTCCTGAACGACATCGCGCGCGTCGTCCTCGTTCCCCGTCAGGCGGTAGGCCAGGGTGTAGGTACCGGTGTAGGTCACCCGCACCAGCTCGTCGAGCGCGGCCCGATCACCACTCCGGGCCGCCTCCACCAGCGACCGCAAGTCGGTTGGGGCCGGCCAGACGGCCAGCCGCGCCCCTTCCCGGTTCAGCGAGTCTCCTTGTGGACGGTGTGCTGATGATCCCAGCGGCAGTACTTCTTCATCTCGATCCGCTCTCGATCGTTCTGCTTATTCTTCGTGGTGATGTAGTTCCGGCGCTTACACATGTCGCACGCCAGGGTGATCTTGACACGCTTCTCGTTCTTTGCCAACGGATGGAACCTCTCGTGCTCTGCTGCGCTGATTGATTTGCTTTGGTAGCGGCGGTCGGACTTGAACCGACGACAACTCGATTATGA
>PMHH01000127.1 GCA_003156595.1 Acidimicrobiaceae bacterium | reverse complement strand
CGTCCCGGTCGAAGTCGGCGCCAAGGGCAGCCAGCTCCCGGACCCGGGCGGGCCCTTCGGTGACGAGGACGTCCACGGCGGCGCGGTCACACAGGCCGACGCCAGCCCGCAGAGTGTCAGCGGCGTGCAGGGCGACCGAGTCCCCCGGATGGCGAACATCGGCGGGAGCAGGGTGCAACACGGCCGCCACCCCGCCTTGGGCCCACTGNNGTCGCCGAGTCTGACAGGGCTCCCTTGGACAGCACCCCGATCCGCACCCCGGGTTCGGCCGCGCCCCGGGCCGCGGCAGACAGGCCGGCCACCCCGCTGCCGACGACCAGCAGGTCGAGGTGGGGTTCTGGGGTCAAAGGGGCGCGGTAGCCGTGATGGGCGCGGTCGGGGCAGCCACAGCCCGGTTCCACTGGTCGACGTGGACGACGACGGGCGTGTGGCCGTCGAGCTCGGCGTCCTCGTACTCGGCGTAGGTGATGNNGAGGCTGATCGAGCCGACGTAGTTGAGGTCGGCTTCGGTGACCGTGGCGCGGTGGATCTTGGATTTGAGCATGCGGCGACGCATCAGGGTATTCCTCCTTCGGTAGGGCCGGGGGCAGTGGCGGCGATGTTGTCGATGAGCCGAGCCCGGCCGAGACGGGCCGCGATCAGCAGCCGGACCTCGCCCTGGACCCGCTTGGGCCGGGTCAGGTCGTCGGGATGCGCTACCTCGGCGTAGTCGAGCTCGAAGTGGGCCCCGGCGGCCAGGGCGTCGGCCATCGCCTGGGACACGAGCTGGGGGTCGTCCACCCCATCGTCCTCGATGGCTCGCTTGCCGGCGAGCAGGGCGTAGTAGATCCGAGCGGCGGCGCCGCGCTCGTCTGACGTGAGGTAGGCGTTGCGGCTCGATAGCGCCAAGCCGTCCGGGTCCCGGACGGTTGGGCAGCCGATCACCTCGATGGGAAGCGACAGGTCGGCGACCATGCGCCGGATCACCGCTAGTTGCTGGAAGTCCTTCTCGCCGAAGTAGGCCCAGCACGGCCCCGCCAGGGCAAACAGCTTGGCCACGACGGTCGCCACCCCGTCGAAGTGGCCGGGACGGGACGACCCCTCCATGACCTCCGTCAAACCCTCGACCCGCACGCTGGTCCGGGGTGACTCGGGCCACAGCTCCGCGGTGGTGGGAGCGAACACCACCTCGGCGCCGGCCTCGCCGGCCAGGCGGCAATCGCGATCCAGGTCCCGCGGGTAGGCGGCGAGATCCTCGGTGGGCCCGAACTGGAGTGGGTTGACGTAGTCGGTGAGCGTCACCACGTCACAGTCGGCCGCGGCCCGGCGTATCAGTGACAGGTGGCCGGCGTGCAGCGCTCCCATGGTGGGAACGAGCCCCACCCGCTGCCCTTTGGTGCGGCAGGCATCGAGCATGGCGCGCCACGCGGCAGGCTCTTCGATGAGTTCGAGGGTCACTGGGCCTCACTGACGTTCCAGCCCCGGAGCGGGTGCCGTTCGTTGACCGCGAGACTACTTGATTTCAGAGACTCGATGCCTCCGGAGACTCGTTGACTTCAGAGACTGCCGGCGGCCCGTACGCCTCGGGCCAGCTCGGACGTGAGGTTGCCGAGCACCAGCTCGGGGGCTAGGTCGCCGAGAGGCACCAGCACGAACCCGCGCGACCACATCCAGGGATGCGGAATGGTCAGGTCCGGCTCGTCGACCTTCTCGTCACCAACCAGCAGCACGTCCACGTCGAGCGTGCGGGGCCCCCATCGCTCGACCCGGACCCGTGCCGCGGCAGCCTCGGCGGCCTGGGCGGCGGTCAGGAGCTCGCGTGGCGTACGCGCCGTCCACAACTCGACGACGCAGTTGAGGTACGCACCCTGACCTGGAGGACCCCCGACCGGGTCGGTCTCGTACACCGGCGACACCGCCACCAGGTCGGGAAGCCGGTCGACCGCGGCGCGCAGGTAGGTCCGGCGGTCACCCAGGTTGGATCCGAGCCCGAGAAAGGCCCGCACCGGCCGGCGGGGGGTCAGCCGTTCCTGGAGGGCACTCTCTGCCGTCGGTGGCGAAGGGGCATCGCCTCCCGGGGCCAGCGGCCGGCGGGGCGCCGGGGCTTGACCCTGCGGGCGTCGAGGAGCAGGCAACGGTCAGGCGGCGCGGCGGCGGTGGATCGTCACGCCGGCCGATGCCAAATCGAAAGGGACGGGAGGCCGGGTCTTGCGGACGCTGACCGTGACGGCGGTGGTGTGGGGCGCCCCGCTGGCGAGCACCGCGGCGGCGATCCGCTCGGCGAGATGCTCCAGCAGGTCCACGTGCGGGCCGTCCAGGACGGCTGCGACGGCCGCCGTTACCGCGCCGTAGTCGACGGTGTCGGCGAGAGCGTCGGATCGGCCGGCCGGACGGAGGTCCATCTCGAGGTCGAGGTCGACTTCGAAAGGCTGGGGTCGTCCGTGCTCCTCGGGCAGCACCCCGTGGGCGACGAAGGCGCGGAGTCCCCGCAGCTGAATCCGGTCGGCCGGGCTCCCTTGATCCTGGGCGTGGCCCTCGCCGCGGCCGTGACCCTCGCCGTGGCCCTCGCCGGGGCCGTGGCCCGGGCCGCCTTGGTCGCTCATTCAGCTACCGAGGGGCTCGGTGGCATGACCGGTGAGGTTGGGAACCATGGCAACCAACTCCCGGCCGGCCGGGCCCATTTGGCGGCCGAGGATCTTCTCGACCACCGCGATGGCCTGGGGCCCGCTCCGCACCATGCCTGACCAGCGGAGATAGCCAGACAACACACCCATGAGCCGGTCGCCGAGCTCCTCTTGGTGGACGAGGATGGTTTCACCGTCCGTAAGCCATTCCTTGATCCTGACGTACAGGTCGGCGAGCACCACCGCTGGGTCGTCGTGCGGTCCAAAGGGGATGTGGCTCCAGATCACACCCAGCTCGTCGTAGGCATGAAGGTTGTGTGGGGACGGGAGCAATGAAACAACCCGGGTGAAACCCTCGCTTCGCAGCCACAGGATCTCTTCGTGGCGTCGGACCTTGCGATGGTTGCGGGCATACCCCCCCGGGCGCTCGCTGACCGCCAGATGACCTTTGATGACCCAGGCGAAGAAGCGGGGAGGGATGCCGCGGGCCCATTTGCCCTTCATCGGACGGATCCTCCTGTTGCGAAGCTGGGTGCTGGAGCCTCGCCCGCGAGGCGAACGGCTTGCACGGCGGGGGCAACGTCGTGAACGCGGATGACGTCCACTCCGTGGGTAATGGCCCAGGTGGAGGTGGCAACGGTCGCCTCCAAGCGGTCATCGGTCGCGGCTGGCGTGCCGTCACCCTGCGGGGCCAAGACACCCAGGAAGGACTTGCGGCTGGTCCCGATGAGGACAGGAAACCCCGTCGCGACCAGGGTGTCGAGGTGGCGGAGCAGCAGGAGATTGTGGCGGGCCAGCTTTCCGAAGCCGATCCCCGGGTCGATCCACACCTCGCTGACACCAGCGGCCCTTGCCGTCTCGGCTCGCTCGACCAGGTGATCACGCACTTCGGATACCACGTCGTCGTAGCGAGCGTGCTGCTGCATCACCGGGGGCTCGGCGGGCATATGCATGGCCACCCACCCCGCACCGGTCTCGGCCGCGACCGGCCACAGCTGGGCAGATACGTCGTTGATGATCGTGGCACCGGCGGCGACGGCCGCTCTCGCCACCGCCGCGTTGCGGGTGTCGATCGATACCTGCACCACCTCAGCCAGGGCCTCTACCACGGAAAGCACCCGCCGCAACTCTTCTGCCTCGGCGACGGCGACGGCACCCGGCCGGGTCGACTCGCCCCCGACGTCGACGATCGTTGCGCCCGCCGCGACCATCTCCCGGCCATGGGCGATCGCCGCAATCGGGTCGAGCCATTGCCCGCCGTCCGAAAACGAATCTGGCGTCACGTTGAGGACGCCCATCACGCGGGTCACCCACGTAGCGTACAGGTGACAGCGATTCCCCTTCCGAGGCGGGAACCAGGTTTTGAGCGCCGGGTTCGGCTACCTGTTGATGAGTTGCAGTGTTTCTGTTGCTGTTTTGAGGTTTCCGCAGGCGGCGCCGGTTCGGGTAGCGCTCAGCGGCCGTGGATGAAGCTCATGGCCTCGCTGCGCGCCGCCGGGCTGTCGCGCATGAGACCTCGCACCGCTGAGGTAACCGTCACTGCTCCCGGTTTGCGCACCCCCCGCATGGACATACATAGGTGCTCGGCCTCAACCACCACCAGCACTCCTCGCGGCGCCAGGACCGCTTCGAGGCGGTCAGCCACCTGGGTGGTCAGCCGCTCCTGGACTTGCGGGCGCCGGGAGAAGCCGTCCACCAGGCGGGCCAGCTTGGAGAGTCCGGTGATTCGACCGTCGTCGTTGGGAATGTAGGCGACGTGGGCCCGGCCGAACCACGGCACCAGGTGGTGCTCGCAGACGCTGTACACCGGGATGTCCTTCAGCATGACCATCTCGTCGTGGTCGGCCTCGAACAAGACCGACAGGTGCTCACCGGGGTCCTCGCCCAGCCCGGCGAAGATCTCCTCGTACATCTTGGCCACCCGGCGGGGAGTGGCGACGAGTCCGTCCCGGTCAGGGTCCTCCCCGATCGCGAACAGGATCTCGCGAACGGCGCGTTCGATCCGACCCAGGTCGATCGAAGAGCCGGCGGGTTCCCCACCTTCACCAACCAGTCTCACGGCTCCGACGGCTTGGGCCGCGGCCGGGCCCGGCGGACCGGGCTGGCCTCCTCAGGTTGGGCCAGGCTGTTCCGCCGCCGGGACGTGGTCTTGGCCGCGGCAAGCGGGTGGGCCGGGCGCGGCGTAGTGGCCCGCTTGGCGGCCGGACGGACCGGCGTCGCCGCGGCCGTGGCCGCCGGGTTTGCCGTTGCCGCCGACACAGCCGTCCGTTTCGTCGCCGGCGCCGATGAGACCGCCGGCACCGCCACCCGTTTCGACGCTCCCCGCTTTGCCACTGCCGGCGAGACTGGACCCGACGTTGGCGCAATCCCCCGAGCAGCCGTGGCCATCCGCGTCGCCGCACCAACGGGTGGTCTCCGCCCTGGCGCTACCACCGGCCGCCTGCGACCCGACCCACCCGACCGACCCGCTCCGCCCGTGCCGCCTGAGCCGGCCGCCGAACCACCCCGAGCGCCGTTACCGAGCGGACCAACGGGGATGGCGTCCGGCGGGGTGGCGGCTCCCGGGCCCCGTCCACGCCCGCGCCGGGGCCGATCCGATGGCGGCGCGGCCGCCTCGTCGGACACGGGCCAGGGATCGAGCGGCCCCAAGATGGCGGCCAGTTCCAAGGCGTCCAGGGTCTCTTTCTCGACCAACTCCTGGGCCATGCGGTCGAGGGTGGAGCGGTGGTGGGCGAGCACCGCCCGGGCCCGGTCGTGGGCCTCTTCGATGAGTCTGCGGACCTCCCGATCGATCTCCGCGGCCACCTCCTCCGAGTAGTTGGCCTGGTGGCCGAAGTCCTTCCCGAGGAAGACCTCGCCTCCGGTCTGACCAAGCTGCTGCGGGCCGAGGACGTCGCTCATGCCGTACTCGGTGACCATGGCCCGCGCGATGCGGGTGACTTTCTCGATGTCGTTCTCCGCACCAGTGGTCGGCTCGGAGAAGACAAGTTCCTCGGCCGTCCTACCGCCGAGGCACATGGCCATGGCGTCACGCAGCTGGCTGCGCGAATGGTTGTAGCGGTCCTCGGGCAGGGTGAACGTCAGCCCGAGGGAGCGGCTCCGAGCGACGATCGACACCTTGTGGATCGGGTCGGAATGGCGCAGGACATGACCGACGAGGGCGTGGCCCGCTTCGTGGTAGGCGGTCACCAGCTTGTCGTGCTCGCTCATGACCAGGGTCTTGCGCTCCGGACCGGCGAGCACTCGATCGATCGCCTCCTCGCATTCGCGCATCCCGATCTGGCGCAGGTTGCGCCGAACGGTGAGGATGGCCGCCTCGTTGAGCAGATTGGCCAGGTCCGCACCCGTGAAGCCGGGGGTCCGCTTCGCCAGCACATCGAGGTCTGCGCTCTTGGCGAGGGGTTTGCCCTTGGCGTGGACAGCCAGAATCTTGCGCCGGCCGACCAGGTCGGGCCGGTCCACGACGATCTGGCGGTCGAAACGACCAGGGCGGAGCAGGGCCGGGTCGAGGATGTCGGGACGGTTGGTGGCAGCGATAAGGATGACCCCGCCTCGGACGTCAAACCCGTCCATTTCGACCAGGAGCTGGTTGAGAGTCTGCTCCCTCTCGTCGTGCCCACCTCCGAGCCCGGCCCCGCGATGGCGACCGACGGCGTCGATCTCGTCCATAAAGACGATGGCCGGGGCGTTGGCCTTGGCCTGCTCGAACAGATCCCGCACCCGGCTGGCCCCCACCCCGACGAACATCTCCACGAAGTCCGAACCGGAGATGGAGAAGAAGGGCGCTCCCGCTTCGCCGGCCACCGCCCTTGCCAGCAACGTCTTGCCAGTACCGGGCGGGCCGAAGAGGAGCACTCCCTTGGGAATCTTGGCTCCCATGGCTTGGAAGCGGGCCGGGGCCTCGAGGAACTCCTTGATCTCTTGTAGCTCGGCCACCGCCTCGTCGGCACCGGCTACGTCGGCGAACGTCACCTTGGGCTGGTCCTTGTTCGCGGTCTTGGCCTTGGCCTTGCCGAAGGCCATAACCCCCTTCGCGCCCCCGCCTTGCATGGCGTTGATAACAACGAGGAACAGCCCGGCGAGAAGGATGATGGGCAGCCAGTCGTCCAGGAACGTCAGCCACGGGTTGGACTTGGCGTGCGTGGTGACGACGTTCGCACCGGAAGCCAGCAGCTTGACGGTCAGCGGCTCGGCCAGACGGTCCGGGTACTGCACCACGTAGCTGGTGCCGCCTTTGAGCTTGCCCGTGACCTCGTCGCTGCTGTCGTGGATGGTCGCAGTGGCGACGGATCCCGGAACGCTGAGGGCGTGCTCGAACTCGCTCAGGCTGAGTGTCGTCTGGCTCGGCCCGGAGCGCAGTACGTCAAAGAGCAGCAGCGCCACAACCGCGGCCAGCAGCACGTACGCGACCGGGCTTCGCAGGGCCTTCTTCATGGAGTCTCCAGGCTAGCTCCGGGTATCGGATCATCCGGCTTTCCTTTGTAAACGGCGACGTAGCGGAGATTGCGGTAACGCTCGGCGGCGTCGAGTCCGTAGCCCACCACGAACTCGGGCGGTATGCGGAACCCCTCGTAGGCGAGGTCCAGGTCGACCGACTGCAGCCCCTCTTTGATGAGGAGAGCCACCACTTCGAGCGAGGCCGGATGCCGGGCGGCCAAATTGCGGCGCAGGTACGACAGCGTCAGCCCCGAATCGACGATGTCCTCGACGATGAGCACGTGTCGCCCCGTGAGGTCGAGATCGAGATCCTTGAGGATGCGCACCACCCCGCTCGTGTGGGTGGCGCTGCCGTAGGACGAGACCGCCATGAAGTCGATCTCCACTTGCAGGTCGATGGCCCGGGCCAGATCCGAGAGGAAGAAGCAGGCGCCCTTGAGCACCCCGACGAGTAGCGGTGGACGCCCGGCGTAGTCCCTGGTGATCTGGGCCCCCAGCTCACGGATGCGCCGCTGGAGGTCAGCTTCGGAGACCACCAGGTCCCCGACCGCGGCATCGACATAGGACGTGATCGGGCCGGCAGTAGGCGTGGCTGTCCCCGGCTCGATCATGACTGGTCGACCCTACCGGCCCGCCACGGTCAACCGCCCGGCGTGCCGCTCCACCCGGCGCCCGCCGGCCAATTGGCACGCCCGAATCTCCCCAGCGGCGACCGCCAGCACCCGGGCCACCTCGTCAGCCGACGGGGGATGGGTCTCGACATCGGGGAACGCACCCGGACTGCGCAACCAGCGCCGAATGGCCCGGCGCGCCAACGAGGGGGGGGCGGCGCGAAGGGCCCGGACGTCAGTGGGGTCGATGCTTGCTGACAGGGAATCGAGCAGGTCGGCGTCGCCGGAAAGGAGGCCCGCTTGGCGGGCCAGTACCGGCACCAGGTCCCGCCCGGCAACCTCGAACAGCAACGGAAGAACCTCGGCGCGGACCCGGTTGCGGCGAAAGCGAGGGTCGTCGTTGCTCGGGTCGCTGACCGGAGTCAGTCCCTCGGCTGCGCACAGGGCGACAGTCTCGGACCGGCGAAGGGCGAGCAACGGCCGGCGGGGCCTCCCCGGACGGTCGGAGCTCATGCCGGCGAGGCCATCGAGCGCAGCCCCCCGCAGCACAGCCAGCAGGACGGTCTCCGCCTGGTCGTCCATGGTGTGTCCGGTCAGGACACCCGGCGGCAAGGCACGGTACCGGGCGCAACGGGCCCGAGCCTCGAGGTCGGGACCGGGCGCAACCGTCACCGAACGAGCCTCGAAGCGAGCGCCGTATCGGGCCGCCGCCGCCCCCACCACCTCGGCTTCACGGGCCGAACCGGGCCGGAGCCCGTGGTCCACATGGATGGCCACGACCTCCAAGCGGGCCCTGACAGCCAGTACCAGCAGGGCGAGCGAGTCGGCTCCGCCTGACACGGCCAGCGTGACTTGGTCGCCGGCCGGGCCGGAGGCCTCCGTCTCAGGGAACCGGCAGCGAGCGAGGAGCGCATGGGCCAGGCCGGCGGGTGACCCGCCGCAACCATCCCCGCCGGCCATCAGCCCAGGACGAGGGGAGCGGGCCCGGCGCCGGCGCTGGCTCCGGCCCGAGCGATCCAGTCCGCAGGTGTGCGAATCTCCGGCCAGCTCGGCAGCCAGCTGGGTCCCTCCCACACCTTGGCCAGGAGGTCCCGGCCCCCCGCTCCCTCGACAGCTTCGATAAACCGTTCTCCCTGCTCGTACTGGCGCAACTTGGCGTCCAAACCGACCAGGGTGCTCAGCAACTTGGCCGCTCCCCTCTGGCGGCGCCGTTCCCTGAGCACCTGGCTAAAGCGGGCCGCGCTCGGGATCCGTTCGGCCCCCGCCCGATCCATCGTGATGTCCCCGTGCCCTTCGAGGAGGCTCATGAGGCCGCCGATCTCCTGGATGGCGGCATATTGCTCGGGCCCGGCCACCAGCGTCAACAGGCCCCCCTCGTTGAGCGGGTTGCGGCCGGCCCGAATCTCATCCACGGACCGCCGCAGGGCTACCAACAGCTGCTTGGGGTCCGTGTCGATGCCGGCCAGGGTCCTTTCGACCAAACCCAAGAAGTGGTCCCGCATCCATGGCACCCCGGTGAACTGGGCCCTATGGGTCACCTCGTGAAGGGCCAGCCACAGTCGGAACTCGCGAGATGGAAACCCATAACGGCGCTCGATCGACACCACGTTCGGGCCCACGTAGTACACGATGTCCTGATCCTCGGGATGCTCGTCCTCGATAAGCAGTTGGTCGTACTGGCCCAGTACCCGGGTAGACATCCAGCCGAGGAGGAGGCCGACCTGCACCCCGGTCGCCCGGCGGGATACTGCGACCGGCACCGGGCTCCACCCGCTGCTCCGGTCGATCTGAGCACCCAGCTTGTCCGTGACCGGACGCAGGAGCCGCTGGAAGGACGCCACGTTGGCCTGAACCCACTGGACCCGGTCCGCGACCCGGGCCCGGGCCGGGCCGGCCAACGAACGGAGACCCGTCTCGGCCGCCACCAGCTCTTCCGCTTCGATGGTCAACTCCTCGAAGTCCGCCTCCAAGCCGCGCCGCTCACCAGCCGTGAGGGGCGCGTGGCGCCCGGCGACCCAAGTGGCCACGCTCTCTGCTGTCTCCCACGAGATCAGCTCAGCCATGCGCGCGCCAGTGCATGGGACATCGTACCGTCGGTGACGCGCTACGGCCGTCCACCTGGCCCGACCGGGGCGGGCTCAGGCTATTTTCTTGCCCCGCGTGCGCGGTACAGCCATAGGTTCGTGCTGGTAGCAGTACTTGCCGTTGTTGTAGATCGACAACTTGGTCTCGCAGCCCGCCTCCCGGCACGTGCGATCCTTGCCGAACGACTTTGACGGCCGCTCACTGCCGCTAAGGGTGTGTCCTCCGAGAGATCGTTCGCTCATCACTCCACCTAACGCTCACAGGCTGCGCCGGATTCCTGCCCCTCTATACGAGCTTCCTGGTTGTCTCGGATGCCTGGGCCAGAACTTCAGCCACCCGCTGGCGCAAACCGTCCGGAACCTGGTCCCGGCAGCAGCGGGCGATGACCATCTTGAGCTCGGCCTCGAAGTCAAACGCCTCCAGGCATGGAGAACATTCATCCAGATGACGCTGAATGGCGAGACGACGGTCCGGGGTCAACTCACCGTCAAGGAAGTAGTACAGGGTGCGCAACGCCTGCGTGCAGTCCCCGTCACTCCCCGGTTGGTCCATGTTCGGGCTCGCCTGCCTCTTCGTCGATGAGCTGTCGTTCTTAGCTTGGTCTCTGGTGCACTACTGGGCTTCGATCGCGGGCGCAACCAGCCCCCGCTCCATACCAAAATCATGCAACGTCTTCTGTAGCGCCTTTCTTCCGCGATGCAGCCTGCTCATCACGGTACCGATCGGGATGTCGAGAATGTCGGCTATCTCCTTGTAGGAGAAACCCTCGACGTCGGCCAGCAGCACCGCCATGCGGAACTGCTCGGGCAGCGACTCGACCGCGGCCTTGACTTCGCTCTCGGTGAAGTGCTCGAGCACCTCTTCCTCGGCGCTCCGGCCGGCGCTGACGGCCTCCAGGCCGCCGAGGCGACGGTAAAGATACAGCTCCTCGACGTCATCGAGTTCGGTCTGCTCCGGGCGACGTTTGCGGGCTCGGTACGAGTTGATGAACGTGTTGGTGAGGATGCGGTACAGCCAGGCCTTGAGGTTGGTGCCCTCCTTGAACGACCCGAAGGCCCGGTAGGCCTTGAGGTAGGTCTCTTGCACCAGGTCCTCGGCGTCCGCGGGGTTGCGCGTCATCCGGAGGGCCGCGCTGTAGAGCGATCCCATGTACTCCATAGCCTGATCGGCGAAGTGGGCCTGGTCGGCCATAGCCGGCAACCCTACCCCGACCCTGTGACGGCCTCGGCCGTCCCGCCGGCGCCGAACGATTCAGTCCGTGGTCGATTCCCCGCCGGGGCCGGTCTGGGAGGGAGGCGCGCTCACAGCAACTCCGATCCGGCGGTCGAGGGCGGTGACGAGGCTGGCGTCCACCAGATCCGCGGCAAACCGGCGCAGCCGGCGGACCACCTCGGTCAGCCCCGGCTCCTCTTCTGGGGCCATTCGGCCTTCGGGGGCCATCGGGTTGGCTGCGCCACCGACCAGGTGCGGGGTGAGGATCTCGGCGTACAGGTCGGCAACGAGGTCGGCCGCGGCGGCGATCCGCGCCGCCGTCTCGAACATCACCTCGGCGGGAACTCCCGCGTCCATAAGGCCGGTTGCCTCCTCTAGCAGCCGGGGGCCGGCGCCCCCAAAGTGGTCTCCCTCCCGGCTGATGAACCCCATCTCGATGGCCCGGTCGAGGTGGCCGCAACCGAGCGGGGCGAACCGCTCCCGTAGATCTTCTTTGGTGAAGGTGGTCGACCGGCCATCTCGACCGGGGCCGGCCGGCGCCGCCTCCCGGCCGAGCACGTCGCTCAGGCCCTGGCCCCGCTCCGAGCGGTCGATGAGCTCCGCGATGTTGCCCAGGTTGTAGCCCCGATCCAGCATCTCCCCGATCAGGCGGAGCCGGGCCAGGTGGGCGTCGGAGTACCAGCCGACCCGCCCCACTCGCTTCGGTGGCGGGAGAAGACCTCGGTCCTGGTAGGCCCGCACGTTGCGGACGGTGGTGCCGGCTAGCCGGGACACCTCGTCGATCCGGTACCCGTTGGCGTCCGGGCTGGCTGCCATACCAGGTAATCGTACACTCGCGTATGTCACAGTGTTGAGTGGCAGGGTCCACCGATTCGCCCGTAGCGCCGGCCCTCGACCGCGTCCGTTCGCGGTATCCCATAGGTTGTGCACCCACCAACGCGTGTGGGGAGACGACATGAACGTGACGGTGCTCGGTGCCGGATCCTGGGGGACGACGGTCGCCAGCCTAACGACGGCCCTCAACCCCACCATCCTGTGGGCTCGCAACCCCGAGGTCGCAGCCGAGATCAACGATTCCCACACCAACGCCTCGTACCTCCCCTCCGTCACCCTCCCGAGGCGGCTCCGCAGCACCGCCGACATCGACGAGGCGGTCCAGTCTGCCGACGTGCTGATCGTCGGGGTGCCTTCCAAGGGGTTCAGGGGGGCCGTCGAGGAGGTTCGCAAGTCGATCCGGCCTTGGATCCCGGTCGTCAGCCTGACCAAGGGCATCGAAAGTGACAGCCTCCTGCGGATGACCCAGATCATCGAGGAGCTGTTGCCCGGCCACCCCGCGGCCGCCCTCAGCGGCCCGAACCTGGCCCGGGAGATCATGGCGGGGCAGGCCGCCGCCAGCGTGATCGCCACCAAGGACCTGGGCGTCGCCGCGGCGCTGCAGACGGTCCTGCGCCACAAGCTGTTCCGGGTGTATCGCAACCACGACGTGATCGGCTGCGAGGTCGGTGGGGCGCTCAAGAACGTCATCGCCATCGCCTCCGGCATCGGCGAGGGACTGGGCGTCGGCGACAACACCCGGGCCGGCGTGATGACCCGGGGCCTGGCCGAGCTCACCCGGCTCGGCGTTGCCATGGGAGCCGAGCCGCAGACCCTCGCCGGCCTGGCTGGCATGGGCGATCTGGTGGCGACGTGCATGAGCCCCTACAGCCGCAACCGGACGGTCGGGGAACTGCTCGGCCGGGGCAAGCCCCTGGATGAGATCCTCTCGGAGATGCACATGGTGGCCGAGGGGGTCGGCACCGCCCGGATCGCCCTGGCCCTGGCCGAGGCCTACCGGGTCGAGCTGCCGATCTGCGAGGAGATCCACAAGGTGGTGCTGGGTGAGCAGCGGCCGGTCGACGCCTACCGGGGCCTGCGCACCGCCGGCCACGAGTTGGACCCCGGTTAGCACTCCGGAAAAAGGAAGCCCAGCCCGGTCGTAGGTGAAACGGGGTCCGGCGAAACAGGGCGTGGTNNGCCAGACCACGCCCCTCGCTGCGCCGGACCCTATGCCGCCCCCGCCCGCCGGGATCGCTAGCGTCGCGAGGCGTGACCCGGCCCCGCTTCGCCTTCCTGGACCATCCGGGGCCCATCGCCTTTGCCCATCGGGGCGGTGCGCTCGAGGCGTTCGAAAATACGTGGACCTCCTTCACCCACGCCCGCGACCTCGGCTACGTCTACATGGAGACCGATGTCCACGTCACCTCGGACGGCGTGGTGCTGACCATCCACGACCCCGACCTCCGGCGGGTCAGCGACCGCCACGGCCTCATCCGGGAAATGACCTCGACGGAGCTGGCCACGGTCCGCATCAACGGCGACGAACCCATACCCCGCCTCGACGAGCTGCTGGGCGCCTGGCCCGAGATGCGCTGGAACATCGACGCCAAGCACGACTCCGTCGTCGAGCCGCTCATCGAAACGCTACGACGGGCGGACGCGGTCGACCGGGTGGGCATCACATCCTTCTCCGACCGCCGCTTGACCCGAATCCGGCGGCAGCTCGGCCCCGGGCTGTGCACGGCGATGGGGCCCGCCGCAGTGAGCGCCCTTCGGTTGGCCAGCCTGCTTCCCGGGCCGTTCGGGGGGCCGGCGGCCGCGCTTCTCGGTCGTTTTGGTGCCGCCCAAGTGCCGATCCGCCAGTGGGGGATGCAGCTGGTGGATCACCGACTCGTGGACACCGCCCACCGGGCCGGTCTCCAGGTGCACGTGTGGACGATCGACGACGAGGCCGCCATGGCCCGCCTGCTCGATCTTGGTGTTGACGGCATCATGACCGACCGGCCCACCGTGCTGAAGCAGCTCCTCGAGAGCCGCCAGGCATGGGTCTAGCAGCCGAACGACGGCGGAGCTTTTTTCCCTAGGAAAGGATGCGGGGACCCGGGGTAAACGAAACCGGCAGGTGCTTGATCCCGTTGATGAAGTTGGACCGGAGCCTTTCCGCCGGCCCCGACTGCGCCAGGTCCGGCATGCGGTCCAGCAGGTGCTCGAACATCACCCTGATCTCCATGCGGGCCAGGTTGGCTCCGAGACAGAAGTGCGGGCCGCCCCCACCGAAGGCGATGTGGGGATTCGGGTCCCGGCCGATGTCGAAGTCCTGGGGCGCCTCGAAGATCGTCTCGTCCCGGTTGGCGGAAATGTGGAAGAAGACCACCTTCTCGTCGGCCTTGATCGGCTGGTCCCCTACCACGGTGTCGATCATGGCCTGCCGGCGGAAGTTCATGACTGGCGTGACGTAGCGCAGCATCTCTTCGACGGCCGTCGGCAGCAGAGAGCGGTCGGCGAGCAGGCGCTGCCATTGGTCAGGATGGTCGAAGAAGGCCTGCATGCCCCCGCCCATCAGGTTGCGGGTGGTCTCGTTGCCCGCGACGGACAGGAGGAGGAAGAAGAGCTCGAGCTCGAGATCCGTGAGTCGTTCGCCGTCGATTTCGACCTGGGTGAGGACGGTCATGAGGTCGGTGCCCTCGCCGGCGGCGCGCTTGGCCGCGTAGAGCTCGGCGGCGTATGCGTACAGCTCCATGGCCGCTTGGGCGGGGTCGGTATTGGTCTGGAACTCGGGATCCTCGTTGCCGATCATGTGGTTGGACCAGTCGAAGACCCGGTGCCGGTCTTCACGGGGGACGCCCAGCAGCTCGGCGATGACGATAAGCGGGAGCTCCGACACCAGGTCGGTGATGAAGTCGGCCTGGCCTTTCTCGATGAGGCCGTCGATGATCTCGTCGGCGGTCTCGTGGATGTGCTCCTCGAGCTGGGCGACCATGCGGGGGGTGAAACCTTTGTTGACCAGCCGGCGGTAGCGGGTGTGGAGGGGCGGGTCCATGTTGAGCATCATGAGTTGCTGCTGGGCCAGGTCCTCGTCGGCGACATCCCACAGGTACACGGCCTTCCGGGCCGAAGAGAAGCGATCGAAGTCGCGGTTGACCGCCACGCAGTCGTGATACCGGGTGACGGCCCAGAAGCCGGGGCCGCCCATGGGCTCGTCCTGCCAGACCACGCCTTGGCGACGCAGCTCGACAAACCACTCGTGGGGAACGGCGGACACGAAGTTGGCGGAGTCAGCTAGGTCAAAGGCCGGCATTGTCATATGGGCTCGAACGTACGCGCGCCCGGCTGGGGCGTCAACGTGGCCGATCCACCCTCCGGGACACCCTTGCGAGTCGTCCCCACAGACAATAAATATCTTGGCGTCCGTGGGCCCCGGCTGAGTGCGGTGGAGTCCAAATGGCCGCGGTCCGGCTGAGGAAGTTCTACGCATCTCAGTTCAGAGCGGTACGAATCGTTCGTGGAGTACACCATTAGGCGTTGAACGCATGCGTATCGTGTAGTAAGCGTTACTCACGGTACCGGGCACTCGCCCGGTGATGTGCACAACAGAAGAGATCGGGGGGTCTGCATGAGTGTTACCGCAGCTGGCTCTGTGTCTGAACGCGGAGGGGGGTCGGCGATCTGGAACCGGCAGCTTGATACGTACCCGGACACCGGCCGGCGGATGATGTATCTGGGCATCACGGTGCTGGCCACCACCATGCTCTATTACGAGCTCTACGTGGGCGGTTCGGTATCGACCTTGTATCTGGTGAAGCTACACATGACCTTCGGGTTCCTCGTCTACACCGTGGCGTTCGGGGCGCTGTGCGGAGCCTTCGGCTCTCTCCTGGCCGGCATCACCGACCGATTGGGCCGGACCAACCTGGTGGTCTACGGGTTGCTCATCACCGGCGTCATGACGGCCTTCGTCCTGCCGGCGGCTACCAGCAAGTGGCCCTTCACCATCGAGAGCTTCTTTGTCGGGTTCGTCGAGGGCATCTGCTTGGTCGCCACCCCGGCACTCATCCGGGACTTCTCACCGCAGGTCGGACGGGCGACCGCCATGGGCTTCTGGACCAGCGGCCCGGTCCTCGGCAGCCTGATCGTATTCGTCGTGGCCAGCCACACCATCGGGGCGAACCCCCATCCCGCGTTCTGGAACCATGAGTTCAAGATCTGCGGAATCATCGGGCTGGTGGTCTTCGTGATCGCCTTCGCCGGCCTGCGCGAACTGTCACCGGGCTTGCGGGACCAGCTCATGGTCACCATGCGAGATCGGGCGTTGGTCGAAGCCAGGGCCAAGGGCCTCGATATCGAGGCTTCGCTACGCAACCCATTCGGGCAGCTGCTCAAGCCCGACGTGATCGTCTCTGCCATCGGGGTGTCGATCTTCCTGCTCGTCTACTACACCGCGGTCCTGGCCGCGGTCATCCTCTTCACGACCGTGTTCGCTTTCTCCGTGCATGACGCCGACGCCCTGGGCAACTGGAACTGGGGGTTCAACGTCATCGCGGTGATCCTCTTCGGGATCATCTCGGACAAGTTCCGGGTCAGGAAGCCCTTCATGATCGTAGGTGGCGTGGGTGCCGCCATCATGATCGTCGTCTTCCTGTCGCTCTTCGGCCACCACACCACCTACTACCACCTGGCTGTGGTGCTGGCGGCTCTGGCGTTCTGCCTGGGCGTGGCCTACGTGCCGTGGATGGCGAGCTTCACCGAGACGGTCGAGGCCCGCAACCCGGCGCTCACCGCGACCGGCCTGGCCATCTGGGGCTGGATCATCCGGGTGATCGTGTTCGCGGCCTACATGCTCCTGCCAACCGTGATCAACACGGTGACGCCGCTGGTCACCTACGGGGGCACCGTAGAGGCCTACGCCGCGCAGTATCCCAGCTTGGTTTGGGCTGGCAGCCATCCCACGGTCATCGCGGCCGTAAAGCAGATTCCCGCGTCGGTGCTAGCGGATGCTCAGGCCGTCCCGGCTTCGGTCATCGCCACTGCCACGACCTATTCCACCCAACTGGGCAACGCGGTGAAGTTCGGCCCTGAGCTGGCCGTGATCCAGGCCAACCCAGCCCTCTTCACGGCTCTCGCCGCCAATCCCACGTCGCCGACCCTGGACGCCCAGGCCGTAGCTGCGGCCGGCGGAGGCGCCAAGGGGCTCGCCGTCTTGACCACAATCGCCACCAACAAGGCCGCCATCGGTGGCGTGATCGCGGTGGCGGCGCAACTCAAGACCGTGGTTCCTTACGCGACGCAGCTGGGAGCCATGGCACCGTACTCGGCCCAACTCACCACCATTGCTCCTTACGGCACCGAGCTCACCGCGCTGGCCGCGGTGCCGCCCTCGGTCACCGCCTTTATGGGAGCTCACGCCACCGCCGTAACGAAGGCAGCCGCCAAGACGGCCAGCCAGTGGAAGAACTGGTACTGGATCTGCTTCGGAGGCATCATCTTCTTCCTGTTTACCGTCCCGCTGATGAAAGGCCGCTGGAGCCCGTCGGCAGCCAAGAAGGACGAGGAGGAGCACGAGGCGCTGGTGCAGACCGAGCTGGCCAAGCTGGCCCAGGCGGGAGTCAGCGTCTGACCGCCACCTCACTCGGACAGTGAGACAGACGGCCGGGCCCCCTGGGTGGAGGGCCCGGCCGTACCGTCACAGTGGTGCGATCATGGCGCCAATCGGGTACAAGATTGCACCGCTGTGGCCGATATCAGGGCCTGGCCGGCCGTTGAGCGTTCAGCGCACGGGTTCAGCGCACTAGTGCACGGGTTCAGCGCACGGTGCGGAAGAACGCCCGGACGTCGTCCACAAACTGCCCCGGCTGCTCGAAGGCGGCGAAGTGACCGCCCTTGGTTGGCTCATTCCAGAAGCGGATGTCGCTGAACTGGTGGGCCGCCCACCGCTTCGACGTCCGGAAGATCTCTTTCGGGAACACCGAGCCGCCCATGGGAACGGTGACCGGCCCGAGCGGGGGGTTGTTGAAGGACTCCCAATACATGCGAGCCGAGGACGCCCCGGTACCGGGCACCCAGTAGAGCATGATGTTGTCCAGGATGCGGTCGGCGCCGAGCGCGCCGACCGGGTCACCGTCCGTATCGCTCCACGCCCAGAACTTCTCGAGGACCCAGGCGCACTGACCGGCCGGTGAGTCGACGAGGCCGTAACCAACCGTCTGGGGCCGGGTGGACTGCTCCTTGGAATAGCCCGAGTCGTGCTGCATGTAGTCGTTGACACCTGCCATGGCCGCCTGCTCGACCTCCGTCATCTCGCCGTCGTCGGGACCCGGGAATCCGAGGATCATGTTGAGGTGGATCCCGGCCACGTGCTCGGGGTCCTGCTGGGCGATGCTGGTCGTGACCATGGACCCCCAGTCACCGCCCTGGGCCCCGTAGTGGTCGTAGCCCAGGCGGGCCATGAGGGCCGTCCAGGCCCGGGCGGTCCGCTCCACCCCCCAACCGGTGCCGGCTGGCTTGTCGCTGAAGGCGTAGCCCGGGAGGGACGGTGCCACCACGTGGAAGGCGTCGGCGGCGTCCCCGCCGTGGGCTGGCGGATCGGTGAGGGGACCGATGACCTCCAGGAACTCGACGATCGAGCCGGGCCACCCGTGGGTAAGTACCAGCGGCAGCGCGCCCGGATGGGGTGACGGGACGTGCACGAAGTGGATCCCGAGCCCGTCGATGTCCGTGCGGTACTGGGCGAAGCTGTTGAGCCGCTCCTGCCGCGCCGCCCAGTCGTACTTGTCGGCCCAGTACCGGCACAGGTCCTGCACATAGCTGAGCGGCGCGCCCTGGGACCAGTCGTCGACGGTCGCCGGTTCGGGCCAGCGGGTGCGTTGCAACCGAGCCACCAGATCCGCGATCTCGGCCTCGGGCACCTCGATCCGGAACGGCGTGATCTCGTCGGACATGCAGTGACCTCCCGTAGTAGCGCTGGTGCGGCCGTCACGGTAGCGGGCGGGTGGGCGGCCGTGGGCAGAGGCCGGCGCCAGCGGGTAGAGGTCGGTGCTGACCGGGTGGACGCCCCGCCGGCTGCTACATAGTCAGGACCGTGCCGCCTTCCGCGCCTTCCGTGCCTTCCCGCAACCGTCGGCCGCGCCGGTCGCGGCGACGGTCACAGCCTAGGCTGCTGGTGGTCGCAGTGCTCGTCGCCGTGCTCCTTCTCGGGGTCGTGGCGTTCGGCCAGTTCTCGTCGTCGCCGGCCAAGGTAGGGACGGGGTCGCCGGCCGCGACCGCGCCGGCGACGACCGTGCCACTCACGCCGGCGGACGTCGCCGCAGCCCGGGCTTGTGCCGCGTTTACTACCTACCTGGCCGATGCGGGCCAGGGGCGGATCCCCCAGTCTGTCGGAAAGGCTCTCACCGCCGACGCCGATCAGCTGCTCGCCGGTGCCTCCCAGGACCAGGCCGCGGGTAAGCCGTTACCGCAGTGGACGACCCTGGGGGAATATCTCATCGCCGCGGCCGACGACGTGCTCAATCACAACAGCAGCGCCTTGTCCAAGGACGGGACGGCCGCGGCCCAGGCGTGCCAGACCATCCCCGAGGCCGCCCGGGCCGCCGGTGGATATACGTCCTAGGGCGCCCCCCTAGTCGGCGACCACCGCCCTCACCCAAGCGACTTGGCCAGGACCACGAACTCCAGGTCCGGACGGGTTGGAATCCCGAAGCGCTCGTCGCCGTAGGGAAACGGGCGGGACTCCCCGGTCAGGGCAAAACCCAGCCGCTCGTACCACGCAATCAGATCGAGGCGCTGCCGGATCACGGCCATCGACATACGGGTCGCCCCCCAATCTTGGCGGGCCATCCGCTCGGCCTCGGCGACGATGGCCCGGCCCCGGCCCTGGCCCTGCTGGGCGGGCCGCACCGAGAACATCCCGAAGTACGCCTCCCCGCCCGCCTGCCGTTCCAAATGGCAGCAGCCGACCAGAGCGGAGCCTTCTTCGGCCAGCAGCAGCGCGCTCGCCGGCGTGGCGATGATCTGGCGGACGGCCTCAACGTCGGTGCGTTGCCCGTCGAGGAGGTCGGCCTCGGTGGTCCATCCGTCGCGGCTGGCCGGGCCGCGGTAGGCCGACTCGACCAGACCAACGATGGCGGCGACGTCGTCGTCAGATCCGGTGGCGAAGCGGAAGGTCAAAGGCACCACTGAATTGTGCCAAGCGCCCCCGCCAGGCGCCCGCCCCCTGTGGCGGCGTGCCATCCTGGCCGGCGATGACCGCTCTCGACGCCGCCACCGAACCGCCGTCCGCCACCGGTCCCCTGGCCGGGGTTCGGGTCCTGGACGTGAGCTCGGTGATCATGGGACCGTACGCCACCCAGTTGCTCGGCGACCTCGGAGCCGACGTGATCGCCGTCGAGCCAGGACGCGGTGACACCAACCGTTCCATGGGGCCGGGACCTCACCCCCAGCTGTCGGGTGTCTCCCTCAACCTGCTTCGCAACAAACGCAACGTATCGATCGACTTCAAGCACCCCGACGGTCACCGCGCCCTGCTCGACATCGCCGCCACCTGCGACGTCTTCGTCACCAACCTTCGCCCCGGGACCCTGAGTCGGGCGGGGCTGGCGTACGCGGAGGTGGCGGCGGTCCGCCCCGACGTCGTGTACTGCCAGGCCCACGGCTACCCGACGGGCGGGGACCGGCAGGACGATCCGGCGTATGACGACGTGATTCAGGCCGAGAGCGGGGTAGCCGACGCCGCGACGAGGGTGGCCGGCCAACCGTTGCTCACCCCCACCCTTCTCGCCGACAAGGTTTGCGGCCTGACCATCGCCTACTCGGTGGCGGCAGCCCTGTACCGACGGGCCCGCACTGGCGACGGTGAGCACATCGAGGTGCCGATGCTCGAGACGGTCGAAGCTTTTACCCTCGTCGAGCACGGGGCGGCCGCGGTGCCACGCCCGCCGCTCGGCCCGGCCGGCTACCCGCGGATCCTGACCCCGCACCGCCGACCCTGGCCGACGCAGGACGGCTGGATGGTCGTGCTTCCCTATACGAGGGAGCACTACGACCGCATCTTCGGCGCCGGCGAACGGGAGGACCTACTAGGCGACGATCGCTACGCCACCGGTCGCCAGCGCATTGCCAACTCCGGCTTTCTGTATGACCAGGTGGGCCAGATGCTGGCCAGCCGGACGACTGCCGAGTGGCTCACCTTTTTTCGCCAACTCGACGTGCCCGCCGGCGAGGTGGCGACCCTCGACGAGCTCGTCGACCAGCTGCCTGAGGCCGAACACCCACACGCCGGCACGTACAAACTGATCCCGCCGCCGGTCCGGTTCGCCCGGGCCCCCCAGGCGGTGCGGCGGCCCGCCCCGCTCATCGGCGAGCACACCGACGCGGTTCTGGCCGAGGTCGGCTACGACCAGGGCAGGGTGGCCGCCCTGCGGGCGTCGGGGGCGCTCGGCCAGGTCCCGACCGAGCTGGTCTGATGGTCCGCCCCGTCCTCCTCCGGTCGGGCGTAGGCGAGAACCATGGTGGCGACGAACAGGGCGAACGCAGCCAGCAGGTCGAAGGTGAACCATCCGCTGAGCGTCATATGGAGCTGCAGCCCGAGTTGGCTGGCTTGGGTCGCGTTGAGGCCCGCGACTGAGGGCGAGACCGCCTCGTCGACCTGGGCGATGGCCGAAACGAACTGCGAGGCCAGCACTACGAGCGAGCCGGCGACGACCGCAGCCCCCACGGCCCGGGCCCGCAGCCGGACGGCCAGGACGGGAACGGCGGCCAACGCCAGGCCGGCGATCACGGTGCCGAGGACCACCTGCCACGGACCGGAGAAGGCGTTGCCGAGGTTGAAACTGATGGACCGACCGGTCGTGGTGGCGACACCGACGTACCTGTTCCACGCCGGCAGGAACGCGCCGGCGGTCGCCAGCGCCAACGCCGCCACGAGCACGACGGCCCCGGGCCCGTACCGGGGAGGCTCGGGCAGGGCCGCTTGGATGGCAGGCTGGGCCGCCCGACGGCGCGCCGCTATCACGGCCACCGCAGCCCCTGCGGCGCCGACCGCCCACGCCACCGACATCAGCCACAACCCTGCGGCCGCCTGGCCCGATCCGTAACGGAAGACGTCACCCAGATCCGAAAGACGGAAGCCGAGCTCGGTAGCCCCGATCCCTACCGCCAGGCCGGCGGCGACGCCCGCCCGGGCAGGAGAACTGAGGCCCAGGCCGAGGGCCAGCGCCCACCCCGCTGCCAGCACGACGTACTCCGCGGCCTGGTCAGGCTGGGACCACAGCGACGCCTGGCCGGCTCCGCCGAAGTAGTGGGGCAACATAGCGACGACGTGCAGAATGACCGTGGCCGCCAGGAGCCCACCCGCTAGGAGGTCGATGGCAGCGGGCCGGCGGGCCGCAGCGGCCTCGGGCTCGGTCCCGGATTCGGGTGGCGCCGATTGCATAGTCAGATCTTTATCCGGTCACGTGAACACAACCTGAGAGGCCCGGACCCGGCCCCGCCGGCCCGTGTCACCCCACGGACCGCATGGCGTACGAGTGGCGCCAGTCGGCCAACAACGACCGCACCGCAGTGATCAGCGACATGGGCCGATCCAGCATCACGTTGTGGTACGCCAACGGAATCTCGATCACGGGCGCGGTCCGCCCGAGCAGCTCATACATGTCCTCGCCGATGTCCGGGGTCACCAAACCAAACTCCCCTCGCAGGATGGCCACCCGGCAGGACACCCGGGCCAGCACCTCAGGGTGGAAGGGTCCGACGTGCGAGAAGACGGCCGGGTCGAACTTCCACGTCCAGCCGCCTGGAACCTGGCGAATAGACGTCTCGGCCACGTGCTTGGTCACGTAGGGCAGGGACGAGGGTTGCTCCGGTATCGTCCGGAACCGGGCCAGCGCGGCCTCTCGGGTGGGATAGACCTTGAGCGGACCGAACGCCTGGCGGTGCGAGGAGGCCTCCTGTTCGGGCGTCGGTTCGAGCACGGGCGAGTCGACGATGATGATCCCCTCGAAGGCGTCGGGGTAGGCGGCCGCTGCACAGAAGGTGGCGAACCCACCGAGGCTGTGGGCGACGACCACCGGCGGCTGCCCCGAACCCCCGCCCGTCTCGGCGGCCAGGATGGCGATTTCCTCCGCCCAGTACTCGAAGCGGTACTCGGGGCGCCGGCCGCTGTCGCCATGCCCGGAGAGATCCAGCGCGGTCACCTGGCATTCCTTGGAAAAATAGGGAGCCACATGATCCCACCACCGGCTGTGGGCGCCCCCGCCGTGCACCAGGAGGATGCCGGGCTTCGGGGGATCGCCCCACTTCCGGAACGCGATGTCGCAGCCCCGGACCTCGGTCGCCGCGGTCACCACCGGCGCCGCCAGAGCATTTCGGAACCAGTCCGGCGACGCATCGGTGGGGTCGAGCGGCATCCCGGCGAGGCTATCGGAGCACTTGGACGGACCTGCCGCATCCGGTCCTCGGGCATCTCTAGCCGCCGGGGGAAGTCCACAACCGCCGGGTGAGGCCGGACGCCCTGGCAATCGGGCGGGCGACCGCAGCGCGGATCGATTCCTCGCTGCCTGCCACGATGACACTCTCCTGGGCTCGGGTCACCGCGGTGTAGAGCAACTCCCGCGTCAGGACCGCGGAGGTCGGCGGCGGCAGGAGTATGGCGATCTGGCGGAACTCGGACCCTTGCGACTTGTGCACGGTCATCGCGAAGACCGTGTCCACCGCGGATAGACGGGACGGGCTGATCGAGACCAGCGAGCCACCTCGCCGGAACACGACACCGACCCCCCCATCCTCCCGAGCGACCACTGCACCGGTGTCTCCATTGAAGAGTCGGAGGCTGTAGTCGTTGGCGGTGATGATGACGGGCCGGCCCAGATACCAGGCCCGTCCTGCGGTAAATCCCTCTACCGATGCGGCCAGCCAGTCCTCGATCCGCTGGGTCCACATGCTCACGCCGGCCGGACCTCGCCGATGGGCGCACAGCACCCGGAAGCGAGACAGGGCGTCGAGCGCGGCGTCCCCGTCGCCGGCGGTCCCAGCTTCGAGAAGCGCCGTGCCGGCTGCGGTGACCGCGACGCGCACCGGCTCGAGAACCGCGGACTCGGCAAACGCCGTCTCGTCTCCCGCCACATCCACCGGTAGCCAGCGAATAGCCGGGTGGCCGAACGACAGCACCTCGACGGCCTGGTCGCCATTACCGGCGCGGATGGCCGCAGCCAACTCGGCCAGAGGGCCCCGGAAGCGGTAGTTGGTCCGCAGTACCACGATGCCATCGCCAACCCGTACTCCGGTCGGTGGCGACGAGGACCGCAGAGCCATGCCCGTGACCCGTCGGAGCTGGTCGCTGGCCTCACTATTCATTCGCATGCCGTCCGGGGCCGGCCCGACGATGTCGCCAAGGACGGCTCCGGCCTCCACCGACGACAGCTGCTCGGGATCACCCAACAAGATCAGGCGGGCGTCAGCCCGCACGGCCTCGATGAGCCGGGCCATGAGCGACAGGGACACCATGGAGGTCTCATCGACGATGAGCACGTCGTGGGGTAGAAGGTTGTGGCGGTTGTGACGGAAGCGGCTGGCGCTGTCCGGGCGCGCGCCCAGAAGGCGGTGCAGGGTAGAGGCACTGACAGAGAGGAGGCGATCCCTGACCGCGTCGTCCACTTCGATCCGTTGGGCCTCGGCCCGAACGGCCTCCTCCATGCGGGCGGCGGCCTTCCCGGTGGGCGCCGCCAAGCCGACCAGTGGCGGGCGATTGCCGAGTACCGCGGCCTGCTCTTCGAGGAGGGCGACGATCCGGGCCGTGGTGGTCGTCTTGCCCGTGCCGGGCCCACCGGCGACTACTGACAAACGTCGCAGGACCGCCGCCGCGGCCGCCCAGCGCTGTTCGCCGGAGGCGTCGTCGGAGAAGAGGCGGGCGAGCCCGCTGCTGAGCAGTTTCTCGTCGACGACCGGTTGGACCCCTGCGGCCCGGGCTGCCAGATCTGCCGCAACCGCTCGCTCGTCCCTCCAGTACCGGTCGAGGTAGAGCGCCGTGCCGACCAGGCGGAGCGGCCGGTCGCCGGGCCGAAGTTCGCCCACCGCCACCAGGGGGCTGCCCGCAACCAACTCCACCCACCCTTCGGGGTCGGGCCACGGGAGAGCGTCGAGGTCCACTTCGTCGTCCACGTCCGCGACGGTGCCGCGGACTGTGGCCAGATCCACGTAGACGTGTCCGAAGCGCGGACCGCGTACCGCCAAGGCGACGGCCAGTGCCACTCGCTCGTCGCCCTCGGATCCGAGCCGGGCCAGGCGGGTGGCGACGTGGACGTCTGCCGGGACGAGCACGCCGGCGTGGTTGAAGGCGGCGAGCGTCCCAGTGGCGGCCAACACCACATAGGCGTCGAAAAGGTCGGTCCCGGTCGCCCCGGCGACGACAGTCATCGGGCCAGGGACCCCGTGTCGAGAAGGTCCGACAGCCCGGTGACCAACCGGGTCGGCGCCGGCCAGGCAAAGACACCGCAGGGGCCACCGTCCACGACCGGGGTGTCGAGGCCGGACATCCCGCGGACGAAGAGGTAGAGCACCCCAGCCAGGTTCGTGGCCGGGTCGTATCCTGCCAACCGCCACCGCAGGTAGCGGTGGAGCGCCACCAGGTAGAGCATGGCCTGCAGCGGATAGTGCGCCTGTTGCATCTCGATGTCGAGGGCGGCCGGTCGATAATGCCAGGCGCTGAGCGCCTCGCCTTCGGGAGCGAGCCAGTTGGTCTTGTAGTCGACGACCAGGAAACGCGCCCGGCCCTCGTCGTCGTCGAATCGCACCACCAGGTCGAGGCTGCCACTGAGATAACCACGCAAGTGGCTGGCGAGCGCCGGGCTGGCGAGCCGGGCCGCGTAACCATCCAGAGTGCCGCCTGGCTCGGTGTGGGCGGCGAACAGACGGGCCACATCTCCCATAATGATCTCGCCTGCCGGACGATCCCCGCCCGCCAGGGGCAGCTCGAAGCCCAACTCGTCGACGCGGTCGCCTCGTCCGACGTCGTGCAGTCGTCTCCCGGAGGCGAGCGGGCCAAGAGGGGTTGAGATGGCTGCCACCAGGCCGGCGGCCAGGGTGCCCGTGTCGCCCACCCCGATCGAGCGGCGGGCCCGTTCGGCGGCGATAGCCGCGGTCACCTCGGCAGTGAGGTCGTCGGCGCTGAAGTCGACCCGCTCGAGAACACCGTGGACGAAGGTGCCGACCTCGGCCCCGGCCGGCGTGCCTGCCAGCAAGGAGGGCACGGCCCGTAGCCGGGCCTCGTCGCCGGGAACGCCGGCACCGTAGTGCGGTCGCGGGGAAAGGGACTCGCCAGCGCCGTTGGCCGTGGGCCCGAACCCAGACCCGCGGGACGTAGGGGGCTCGTCCGTAAGGCCCGGATCTTCCGGCTCGCTGCCTACCACTGCGCCGTGGTAGTCGAAGGCGGTGATGCCGGTGTACGACGTGCGTCGCCATGATAAATCGAGACGACGCTCGAACCGAGCCGCCAAGAGTTGGTCCGCAGACCTCGGCGGCTCCTCCCAGCGGGCGTCACGCAGCGCGCAGCAGCGTTCCACACTGATGTGGCCTGGCGCCCGTTCGGCCAGCTCCTCCAGGCGGTGGTGCACAGCGGCATCCTTGGGGGAGAACCTCCCGCTCGGTGCTACGTTGCCGTTCGCGTCTCGGAACATCAGTAGGCGGCCCAAAGGCGAATGCTCCGAGTCTTTAGCTCGTACCCACCAGACGACGGCCTGGTGACGGGCCCGGGTGAGAGCCACGTACAGCAGACGAAGGTCCTCGCCTCGCTGTTCGTCGTGGGCCTCATCGAAGTGCTTGCAGTAGGAAGCGGGAGCGTCAGCGGAACCGACGTCAAGGGTCCGACGGTTGGCGTGCAGGGCGTCGTGGAAGACGACGGGCTGGTCTCTCCGTGCCATCTGAGCGGCATCCCACAAGTACGGGCAGTAGACGATCGGGAATTCGAGCCCTTTGGCGCGGTGGACGGTCAGAACCTGGACCGCCTCGGCATCGGAGTCGAGGCGCCGGCTGCGGTCTTCCGCGTCGGCCGTCTCGGAGTCGAATCCTTCGATCCTCCGGGCCAGCCAGGCCCGGAGCGCAGGCGGGCCGAGCTGGGCTGCGGATCCCTCCTCGTGCAGCAACTGGGCCACGTGCCCGAGATCGGTGAGATCGCGCTCGCCGGTGACCTCAACGAGAATTCGTCCGGGAAGCCCCTCGGCGACCAGGACGGCTCGGGCTAAGGCGGCCACCCCGAGCCGTCGCAAGACCTCAGCCCAGTGATGCAGACGGGCGTGCAGGTCTTCCCACAAGGCCTCGTCGGCCGTGGCGACGTCATCAGCCGTCATGCCAACGAAGGGGGTGAGAGCGACCGCCACGGCCCGGGTTCGTGATGCCGGCTGCTCCAGGGCCTCGAGCAGTCGGAGCCAATGGCGGGCGCTCATAGAGCCGAAGACGCTGTCGGTGCTGCCAACCACCGCCGGAACGCCGACAGCCCGCAGGGCGGACTGCACGACGCCCGCTTGGCGGTTGGTGCGAACGAGCACGGCGATGTCGCCCGGCGATACCGCTCGCGGTCGAGGTCGCTCCGAACCGACGGCCGAGACTCCTACTAGCTGGGCCTCGGACGCGAGCACGCCTGTGATGTCGGCGGCGAGGTCACGGGCTACCCACTCCAGGGCCGCATCCTTTTGCGCCAACCCTTTGGACGTGAGGCGAACCCCCAGACGGTCCTCGACATGCAGGACCCGAAACCGGAGCGGGGTCGTCGCGGGCGCGCCCTGGAGGCCGGGATGCCGGTGGGCGGGTGTCGCCGCCACGTGGCGATAGGGGATATCCGGGTGGCCCACGTGCAAGGGATCCAAGAGCGCGTCGTACGCGGCCAGCAGGGCTTGATCGCTGCGCCAGTTCTCGGTGAGAGTGAACCGGCAGCTCGCCACCCCGGCCGCCTCCAGGTAGGCGTACACATCGGCGCCGCGGAACGCGTAGATGGCCTGCTTCGGGTCGCCGATCAGCACCAACGTGGTCTGCCCGTCCCCGAACGCCCTGCGCACTACCTCCCACTGGACCGGATCGGTGTCCTGAAACTCGTCGACGAGGACGACCTGGTATCGGCTGCGCAGCAATTGGCACGCGGCCTCGCCACGCTCAGGCGCGATGAGGGTGTCCCGCAGGCGCACCAGGAGGTCGTCGTAGGTCAGAAGATTCTGGTCGAGAAGCCGCCGGGCGACCTCCTTGCGTGCCGATTCGGCGAGGCGCCGCTGGCGCCCCGGAGTGCTGTCGCCGGCCTCTGGCTCGAGAGGGGTGGCCGGATTGTCCACGGCGGCCCGAGCGATCCGGTGGGCTACCTGCCGGTCGAACGGTGGCGGGCCGGCACGCAGCACCCGCCCCGCGAAGAGGTCGTCGACCGTCTCAGTGATGGTGTCGCTGGCGTCCTCGATCAGCGCGGCCCCGACCCCGACTCGCCCTGACACACCGAGACTATCCAGCACCAACTGGCAGAAGCCGTGGGTCGTCGTGATGGTGGCCGCGTCGAACACCGCGAGCGCGTCAGCCAGACGCGTCCGCCGCTCGTTGACCTCCTTTCCGCTTCCCTTGGTGAGAAGACAGACCACTCGGTCGTCCTCTGGTGGGGCCTCGTCGGCGTCCACGAATCGTCCGAGCCGCTCCTCGGCGAGCACGAGCCGGGCGCGGACCCGGTCCCGAAGCTCGGCGGTGGCCATGCGGGTGAACGTGACCGCCAGGATCTTGTCGATGGGAATGCCGTCGGCCACCAGCCGGGTCATCAAGGCGGCGATCGTGAAGGTCTTGCCGGTCCCTGCGCTGGCCTCGAGGACCGTGATCCCGCGATCGGGCATGGACCCGCAGGGATCGAAAGGCGCCGGAGTTTCGTCCTGCTCCATCATTGCTCCTGCCAGTGTTCGTGCTCGAGTAGTCCATCCCAGAGTCGGCACGCCAGACGCCCGAAACGGGAGGGCTCGTCGTCCTGCCAGCCGGCTCCGGTCTCGTCTAGGCGAGGAGGATCGTCCAGCAGGGCGTCAAAGGCGAGCGCTGGGCCGAGCACCATCACGTGCTCGGGCTGGGCGTCTTCGTGCTGGAAGTCGTACGACGAGGTCCACGAAGCACGCGACGCGTCCACCGGGTCGTTGCCGGCACCGCGGGCCGTCGCCCACGCCTCCGACGTCTCGCAGTAGATAGGTAAGGGCTCGCACATGCCTCGGTCGTACAGGTCGATCATGACGGCCAAGCCGGCCAGCGCGGCCGACGCCCGTTGGTCGGGCTGGGCCGCCAACGGATCGAAGGTCGACATGCGGATGAGCTGCTCGCCGCCCCACTTCTTGCGCCCGCGGCCCAAAGTGACTGCTGCCACTTGGAGCTCGGGCCAAGCCGCACTCAGGACCAGGAAGCGCACCCACGCTGACAAACGGTGCTTCGGCGCCAGCTTGGAGTAGAGGCAGCGCACGATTGTCCCCTCGCGCACTCCCGGCACCGTCCCGATGAGGAGGCGGCCGTCCGGCAACCGGAGGTTGACCTCCATCGACTGCGGCTCGGACGCCGCGCACGGAAGAGTCCGAGCCGCCTCGACAAGGGCCTCGACAGTCGGACTTACCTCGCTGAGCGGCGGATCGGCCAGTCGACCGGGCGGGAGGGTGCCCCGCGCCCGCTCCGCGGCTACGGCGCCTTCGGCTGTCGCCCCGCCGAGGCGGGCGGTGAGCAGGCGATCGCCTACCGCCCATTTCTCCAGTGGATCCAGTTCGATCGGCAACGAGTCTCCGATCTCGTCGGAGCGGTTGGTGGCATATAGCCCGAGTCGTGATCGCAAGAACGCCCGCACCGGATGTTCGACGAACCTGACCAGCGACTCGAGCTGGATCACGTCCCCGATCGGCGCCGGCAAGGGACCGGTCAGGAATGGATGCCGGGCTCGGCGGGGACCAGCGAGGGCCCGCGCTCCATCGAGGTTGAGGGGATCGAAGCTCCAGGGACCGTCCACCCCTAGCTTCCCCGCCGTGAAGTTACGGGTGTCAAAGGACTGCAACGGATGACAGACCAGCACGTCGTCACGCGCGGACCGGCTTTCGTCGGCGACCCGGACGGTCCTGTCGACGACTTCGAGAAGTTCGGCGATCGGGACGGCGGGCGGGCGCTCGTGGTTGGTCCGCTCGTCACGGCCGCAGAAGGTAATGACGAGGTGGTCCGTAGCGGCCAGCACCGCGTCAAGAAGCAGCTGACGGTCCTCACTTCGCCCGTCCCGATCGCCGACGATGGGATCTTGCAACAGCAAGTCGTCGCCGTCCCGCGCCGTGTGCCGCGGAAAGACGCCGTCGTCGAGGCCGAGAAGGCACACAACCCGGTGGGGCACCGACCGCATCGGCACGAGTGTGCAGACGGTCAGGTCGCCGGTGCGGAAGTTGGCGCGTGTCGGGCGGCCCTGGAGTCGGTGCCCGAGAAGCGAGCGGACTTCCGACACGTCCAGGAGGATAGGACGGGCTGTCTCCCCGACAGCCGCCCTGGAGGCGCCCGCGGCGCCCACGCCGGAAGCCGACACTCCCGCGTCTGCCTCCTCCACCACCTCGTCGAGGACGCGGTGCAGCTGGTCGTACTGCCAGCTATCGGCCGGCGCCGCGACCGCCACGGCCGCGGTGGAGGACGCGATCGCGTCCCTCCACGCCTGGATCGGCTGGAGCCCGGTCAGCGCGTCAAGGCCAGCTCGTAACCGATCGACGAGCTCAGCCAGACGGCCGGCGAGCTCCACGTTCCCGCTCGCCACATCATCGAGCGGCAGCGTGCCACTGAAGAGCCGCTGATCCTCGTCAGCCATCGTCACACCCAGGAGCAGCCGGTCCAGCCCAGCAGACCACGTGTTGGCGGGCAGATCGCGAAGCCCCCAGGGAACACGGTGCGCGGCATCGAGACCCCAGCGCACCCCCATGCCGGCGACCCACCGTTCGGCCTGGGAGAGGTCGGCGTCGTCGAAACGGAAGCGACGGCGCACTGGCTCTCGTGAAGCCAGGTCGAGCACCTGGGACGCGGTGATCCGGCTGGTCGCCAGCTCGAGCAGGAAATCGGCCACAGCGAGCAGCGGGTTCGTCTGCCGGAGGGATCGATCCGCGAGTCGGATCCGGAGTTCGGGAATGTCGGTGCCTCCCACCGCCGCGGTACGCATGCCTCCGTCGGCGTCAACGAGATCGCCGGCCCCGAACGCGGCGTGCACCAACGGGGCGAAGGTCTCGATGTCCGGGCACATGACAATCACGTCGCGGGGTTCGAGGCTCGGGTCGGCCGCCAGGAGATGCAGGACCGCGTCTCGCAGAACCTCGACCTGGCGGGAACGGCCGTGGCAGGAGTGGATCCGCAGGCTGTCGTCACCCTCACCCAACCACGGACGGGGATCCTCGTCGCCGAGCCGAGCCGGCCGCGGCGGTGGTCGGTCGGCGCGAATATCAGCCTGAATGCGGGCGAGCAGGGTCGACCCCTCTCCGGCCACTTGACGGTACTCACCGCCGGCGGCTCCGTGGGCGGCCAGGACGAGCTGCATCTCGCGAGCGTCACGGCCCCAGGATCGCAACAGCGGGTTGGCGGCCATGTTCACGGTCGGGTCTTGGGCCCGCCGCAGCCCAGCCAAAGGATGAAGCTCCTGCTCGGCGATCTTGTCCCAAAGGGCGCCCGACGGATGGAGCAGGAAGAGATGGACGTCCCGGTGGACGGCGATGGCTCTGAGGACCATCAGGTGGCTGGCCGGCAGCCGGGTGAGGCCGAAGAGAGAAAGCCGCGGCGGCAGGTCCAGGCCGCTCGCATCCTCCGCCAAGCGCATTGACGCAGCCTGGAGGCGTTCGGCCGGGCTGTCGACCCCGATGCGCTGACGGAGATGGCGCCACAGCTCGGCCTGCCAGGAGGGGCTGTCGTCGCCGGCGGCCCAAGCGCGGACCATCTCCGGCCGGTGCACGCCGTAGTGGTCGTAGAGGTCCGCCAGATGACGGACGGTGGCGAACCGACGGACGCCGGCCGGGTCGCGTCCAGCGGGCGCAGCCGGCGAGGGAGACGCGGCCCGGAGGTGGTCCGCCAAGGGCGCCAAGAACTTCTCGTCGAGGTGCAGGTCCACCACGTCGAGCAGCGGCCACACCGACCGCTCCGGTGGCCATGGATCGGCTTCCGGATCGAATCCGCTCGCCCGCGCCGCGGCTCGGCCAACCAGCACGCCCGGAAACGGAAAATCGACGTTGGCGCACACCCCATCCCCCCGCCCGGACCTGATCCCCAAGCGGTGGGACAGGCGCTGGGACAACCAACGCTCCACACCCCGCGTCGGCACGGCGACGACCTCGGGTGTCATCGGGTCCGCCAATGGCTGCGCCAGCACGCGGCCCAGGACCTCGACCAGATGGTCGGCCCGCTCGGATCGGTGTACGAAGAACATGTCAGCGAACTCTCACGCCAGCCAGGCTACGGACCCGGTGCGACAGGATCCGCGGTTGTGAGCCCGGCTGCCAGCCACCGCTCCCCCCTCAACGCTCCCGACCGCGGGGAAGGGCACGGTTCATGTCGTCGATCCAGGCCTTGAGCGACTCGACGAATGCGGTGCGCTCGATCCACTTTTCACGCCCCCGAGGTGGTAGCCGGTGAATGTAGGCATCAGCGACGCCATCGTCGAAGACGCCGCCGGAAACACCGGCCTCGCAGATGATGAACAGCGGCAGACCCCGGATGAGGGCCATGCCCGCCTCTAGCTGGTTCCATGGAGAGGCGAACACCACGTCGGTCAGGGATCGCTCGGCCGGAGTGCTCGGCTTGATCACCGCCTCGGAAGCGCGGGCCTGCACCATGCCCAGTATGCACGCCCCATCGCACGTGTTCATGACCTCGAGCACCTTGCCCAGCGGCGACCGATGGGTGAAGTCCTGGGTGCCGACCGTGTGCGGGTCGAGGCGATAGGCGACAAAGAGGCGCCCGAGTGCGGTACAGAATCGCTCCTGGGCGACGCTCAGGGTGGTGGGCCGGCTGAGGAATATCCGATGGCTGGCCACAACAAAAAGGACTAAATCTTCAGTGCGCTGATCATGTCGATCACCGGATCAAGCTCTTTGACGCAAAGAAAGCCCTTGGCGAGGCTGCCTACCAGGATGGGGATCGTGCACAGGGCCAGGAATGCACCGTCCAACTGTACGCTGTTTCCAATCCCGACGGTCAGCGCATAACGATCGACGTTGCTTCGTACGAAGGTCTTCTTGGCGGCCTCGCCTACCGCGACGTATCGTACCGATGACAGCGTGCCATCGATACCAAACGAGTAACGCGAGTACTTGCAGCGAGTGTCGATATCCAGGTGGTGGGTGTTGGCGAGGATATCGAGGTAGTAACTCGGGCCGCTGCTCACCAGGTAGAGATCCGCGCCCTGTACATCGAGCAGGTCGACCGCACGGTTGCGAAGCTCTACCTGATCGAAGACGTCCTTGGCCGTTGTCTCGGTAAATCCGGCGCTACGAAAGAGGGGAATGAACGCCCGGTTGAAGGCATCGGTGTCACCATCTTTGTAGAATTTGTCCTCTATAAGCTCGAGCTGTTTCTCGATGCGAAACAGGGTGGCAAGCTGCATATTGACCGGCACGTCGGTGAGCACCCCGTCCACGTCACAAAATACAGCTACCCCTTGGCCCTTACCCATGATCGTCCCCTCCTGTCTTGACGGCGTAAAGAAGACTAGGTGCGCCGCTGACTTCACCGAGCAGCGAGGCGTACTCCAGCAGCATGGTCTGAGTCGACGTCAGGGCTGCTCGCAGTTCGGTGGCCTGCGGCCAGTTCCGCTCGTGCTCCGCCTTGGAGGTCTTATCGGGTCGGGTTGCCTCATATTCCTCTAGGCGCGGGTGCCAGGTGGCGAGGAGGGGGCGCAGGACGCGATTGAGGACTACCACAGCGATATAGCCGAAGGAGAGCTCTGCTCGTCGCGAAGGTTTCGCCACAGAAGGGCCATACCTTCGCAAAATGTCCCGAGTAGTCGCGAACAATGAGTACAGCGAACTGAGCGCCTCTCGAAGAAGGCCCTCGTCGGGGCCCAGATCGATCACCGAGATACGGGTGATGAGCTCGACATACATCTCCCACGCGGCCTTCTGCTCGGCCTGGTTGGGCTCCCAATCTCCGCCGATCTCCAGGAACGGCAGCTTTACGGTGACGTTCAAACCCTTCAGTGCCATGCGCGCCAAATCATAGCTTCGACGGACGGAGCGCGCTGGACCGCTCACGGCCCCCCAACTCGATGATCTGTTTTACCATTCGCCGAATGGTGAGCGCTATGCCGACCGTCGCCTTCGCCCCGGGCCGGGTCAACCTCATCGGTGATCACACCGACTACTCCGGTGGTCTGGTGCTGCCCATGGCGATCCAATTCGGCACCACGGTGACATTGCAGCGTTCGCCAATGCGCTAAGGTCGTCCGACCTGGCCGCCGCGGGCGCCTTGATGATGCAGAGCCATGCCTCCCTTCGCGACGACTTCGAGGTATCGACCGCCGCGCTCGACGAGCTGGTCGACCACCTCTCGTCTCGGCCAGGGGTGCATGGCGCTCGCCTCACCGGGGCCGGTTTCGGCGGCTGCGTCGTAACGCTCACGGATCCGGGCGTCCTGAAAACCGGGTGGCGCCTGGATGCGGCCGGCGGCGCCCGGCTGATTTCCGGCTTGGCCTAGAACGACAGCCGTCCCGCTTGCCGGGACACGCCCCCACAGGCCGCCGGTGACGGCCCCGTACGCTGCATCAGTCAGCAAAGAGGGAGAGGTCGATGCCAGTCCGTTCGCTTGGTTATCTCAGGGTCGGGACAGAAGACGTGGAAGCCTGGCGCCAGTTCGCTGGGGAGTTCCTCGGGATGATGGCGGTCGAAGGTGACGACCCCGAGTCGCTGTACTACCGGATGGACGACTTCCCGGCCCGGCTCGTCATCTCGCCTGCCGCCCAGGCCGGGGTGGGAGCGATCGGTTTCGAGGTCCTCGGCGGCGAGGAGCTCGACGAGATGGCCACAACCGTGGAGGACACCGGAACCAAGGTCACTCCCCTCGACGCCGTAGAGTGCAAGGACCGTCGCGTCACCGCCGCGGTTCGCTTCGACGACCCGGCCGGCAACGCCCTCGAGCTGTTCTATGGGCCGGCGCTCAGCCACAAACCGGTGGTCATGCCGAACGTGAACGCCTTCGTGACCGGCCGCCAGGGCATGGGCCACGTGGTCGTCACGGTCCCCGAAGGGCAGCCGGCGTACGAGTTCTACACCAAGGCCCTCGGCTTTAAGGGTCGCAACACCTTGCGTCTGCCCGCCGCACCGGGACCTGACGGCAGCCCCCGCTTCGAGACGCTGTGGTTCCTCGGCTGCAACCCGCGTCACCATACGATCGGAATCCTGCCGATGGCGGGTCCCGGCCGACTGGTGCACTTCATGGTGGAGGGCGCCACCATCGATGACGTCGGCCAGGCGTGGGACCGAGCCGAGCGGCTCGAGGTGCCGGTCATGCAGACTTTGGGGCGCCATACCAACGACCGGATGGTGTCCTTCTACGTGATCAGCCCGGACGGTTTCGCGGTCGAGTTCGGCTTCGATGGGCTACAGGTCGAAGGCGACGAACCGGTCTACGAGATCACCGAAGGGGCGTTCTGGGGCCACAAGTTCGTCAACTTCCCCAAGCTGTAGACAGCTGCAGCGGTCACCCTCGCCGGCGGGCGACCAAGACCGGGATCAGGCGATCCGTCTTGGTCTGGTACTCGGCGTAGGGCGGGTAGGCGGCGACCGCCCGCTCCCACCACTCGGACCGCTCGTCGCCGGATACCTCCGTCACGTGCACATCGAACGGAGCGGGACCGTCCTGGATGGTCACGGCATCCGGGTCGGCCACGAGGTTGCGATACCATACCGGGTGTTCGGGGGCCCCGCCCTTGGACGCCACTAAGGCGTACTCGCCATCGTGCTCGACCCGCATGAGCGGGAACTTACGCACCTTCCCGCTCTTTTTGCCGCGAGCGGTGACGATGACGACGGGGAGGCCGGTTTCGAGCAAGGTGTTGCCGCGCTTGCCGCCGGAGCTCTCGTACGCCTCGACCTGATCGCGGACCCACGCAGCCGGGCTGGGCTCATATTCACCTTCGAGGGGCATACGCCGATCCTAGGAGCGCCGGCGAGCCCATGCGGTCACCAGCCCGCGATGGTGCTGGCCGCGGCCCAGAAGCTGTGGGTCCCGCTCGACACCCGTTCCGGCAGGCGGACGGTANNCCGTCCGCGAGTCGAGCCGCGTCGAACACGGCACAGTCAGACCGGTCCGCGTTGACGTCGATGGTGATCGTGATCAGATAGCCGTCGTCCTCGGCTCGGCTGCCCACCCGCGGCGCCACCGCGGTCTCGCTGCAGAAGACGCCCTCGGGGAAGTGGTACTGCTCGACGGCGCCGGTGCGGGTGTCGTGGCGGAGGATGCCGTTCATCACGAACCAGCCGGGCTCATTGACGGTTGAGTACACGTAGCGGTGGGGGCGACCGCGGTAGCGTCCGTTGATCATGCCGAATTCGCTGAATCGCTCGGCCAGATCCTCCTCCTTGGTGAGCCCGGTCGTCAGATTGAAGCGCCACCGGTGCAGCTTGGTTTGCAGTACATCGGCAGCGAGGAAACGGAACATCCGGTCCGCCGGCCCCCCGGTCGACACATCTGCCGGTTCCGGGCAGCCCTCGAAGAACCCGTCCAGGACCACCTCGTCGCCGTCCTCGTAGGCGTTCGCCCAGTGCAGGACGTAGGTGGGGTCGGCCTCGAACCAGCGGATCTCGCCGGGGCCGCCGTGGCGAGGCAGGATCCCGAAGCGCGACGGCAGATCGGGGTGGAAGCGGGTTGCGTACATGCCCCGCTCCAGGAGCTCGCTGTCCCAGAAGAGGGGCAGGTCATTGAGGACGGTGTAACGCTCGGTGAAGGCGATGTCGTGCGGCAACCGGGGCCCGGGCAGGTCGATGGGCACGTAATGGGTGAGGCGCCGTTCGGCGTCGACCACCCCGTAGTGGAGGTACGGCGCGGTGGTCCCGTAGTTGAAAAACATGAGCTCGCCGGTGTGCTCGTCCACGCGAGCATGCGCCGAGACCCCGATCTCATGAGGAAAATACCCGCCCCACGTGGCTTTGCCCAGGTCTGCCAAGCTCAGCGGATCGAGCTGATAGACGTC
>PMHH01000075.1 GCA_003156595.1 Acidimicrobiaceae bacterium | reverse complement strand
AGCATCTGGCCGTCGTCCAGGCCCGCGAGACCGTGCCACTGCGGCCGCCCGCGGTTGATCACGCCATCTGCAATGCCGCCCGCCTGGGTGATGATCAGGCCCCCGCGGTGCGGGCCCTGTGGGCGGCCGGGCCGGCGTTGCGGGCGCTGATCGCGCCGCCCGGGCACGGCAAGACCACCACCCTGGCCGTGGCGGTCGACGCAGCCCGCCGGGCCGGGCGGCCGACCCTGGCGGTGTCGACCACCAACCAGGCCGTCGACCAGCTCCGCCAGGTCGGCATCGAAGCCCGCACCGTGGCCCGCTTCGCCCTCGACAACCCGGTCCTCGAGGTGGGCACCGTCGTGATCGTCGACGAGTTCTCCCAGCTGCCCACCCACGAAGCGGACGTGGTGCTCGCCGCGGTAGCGGCCTGTCCGGGCGGGCAGGTGTGGATGGTCGGCGATCCCCTCCAAACCCAGCCGGTCCGCGCCGGCGGGCTGGCCCCCTGGCTGGCCGAACAAGTCGGACAAGGCACCGTGGCGGTGGCGGAGCTGACCGTCAACCGCCGCCAAGCCGACCCGGTCGAACGCCACGCCCTCACCCGCTTCCGACAGCTGCAGCGGCAGGTCGAGCTGCGCATACTACTTTCACGAGCGCTCTACGGTCGTTGCAAGATCAGGATTTGCCCTTCGCAACACCTGCGCGCGTCCCGTTAGCCGAAGGAGGGTATGTGGTTCCCGACGGTTTCCTGGACGGTAATCCAATTGAGTTGAAACCCAATACGACGAGTGGGATCGCTGCCGGCCAATCGCAACTCCAAGGGTACATGAAGGCCATCGGCAGTGATTACGGATTTCTATACCTGTACAACACTGACGGAACGTACAATGTCATGGTCCTTACTGCAGGGGGGTGACTTTCCCAAGTGGCAGCAAATCTAATGCTTGACCTAGCACAGCGGGTTTCCGTAGAGGTCAAAAGTACAGCTATCGATCTCGGGCTTAAGCGGTCGGGGAGGGTGTGGAAATCGCATTCGTCAGACGTGATGAAGACGATCGAGATTTTCAGACTTCCTCAGTCATCGTCAGTCAAGCACTTTATTCAATGGGATTGGTCGGTTTATGTCGACGGACTCGCAACGTGGCTCAGCACCTCTGGCAGCTCATCGCCGACGCCGGTACTCATGGGCCAGGTGAACTACTTTGATCGCTCATTAACTGTTCCCAGCATCGTAGTGACGAACGGGTATGATGAAGATCACGGCGTGCCGCTTGAGGAGGCTGTGACGCAGCTGAATACGCAGTTCAAGACGATCGCCGTTGGTCTCCGCCACATCGATAGTGCCGCGGACGTCTTAGGAGTTCTCATTGAAGGACTCGCTGCACCTGGGAAGACGATTCCTGTTGGGAACCGTGGTAGATATCGAACTATTGAACTCGCGATCGCTCTGGCGTTACTCCTAGGTCAGAAAGATGTTGCCCGAAAGTTCCAGGATGAATATCGAGACTCCGCTAGCAAGCTAATACTGTCGGATCGAAAGGAGCAGTCTCGCCGTCTGCGGCTCCTAGAAGCCGCCGATAGAACATAGCGGTAGCTTGAATATTGATCCTCTTGGGCAGCGGACGACACTGGCTCACAGCAGCCTGACAGGAGTTCGAGTCCTGTCCGAAGCCTGTGAGTTTGAACGGCGCCCGGCTGGGTTTCCTGTTGCTGGAAGGTACGGTCGGGGGATGACCGGGGAGCGGCGAAGTCGGGGTGGACCTTTTCGGAGCTTGCGGGACAGCGACCTGAAGGTTGTGGTGTTGTCGCTCGATGTCAGCGAGCTGCGAGAGATCATCGTAGGCGCGGCCGACCGCCACGAGGATATGGCGAGGGCGGTGCGGCTGGCTGCGAGCCGTCGCGGTTACGATCTCGGCGAGCTACAGGCCGAGGTCGACGGGGTCTTCGGGCCAGTCGACATCTCGGCTCTCGGGAGAGTTCGGGTTGGGCGATGCAGGCAGCTCCGAGTGTGGCGGCGATCCGCGACGCGGTGGCGTCGTCGCCGTCCGCGGAGCTGGTGGCGCTGATCGAACGGGCCGTGGGGCATGTCGTCAAGGTGATCCTTCACGCGGACGATTCGGACGGCACTATCGGGGACCTGGCCCGTGAGCTGCTCGATCTGCACGCGCAGGCGTGCGACAGCAGTGTTGGTGATCCGGTGAAGTTGGCGAAGTGGATGGTCCGGTTCTGCTTCGATGATCAGGATTTCTTCGAAGTCGACCCGGTCCGTTATGCGAACGTTCTGGGCGAGATTGGTCTGGCGTGGTACCGGCGGGAGGTCGGGCGGCGCCGGGAGGCCGACGATGCGTCGTTCGCGGCAAAGTACGCCGAAGAGCGTCTTGTGGTCTTGACGGTGACGCAGAGGCCATCGTGTTGCTGCTTGGTGGCGATCTGACCGCCCCGTAGGGGTTCATCCGGGTGGCCGAAGCATGGTTGAGTTGGTAGGAGACGATGACGTCGTGGCCTGGGTGTCGCGGGGGATTGCTGAGACGCGGGGGTGGCAGGTCGCGCAGCTCTACGACTTGGCCTGCGAGAGTTACGCCAAGCGGGTCGCCACCGCTGAGGTGCTCGATCTGCGACGTGACCAACACTGAGTCGCATGCCGTCGCTGTCGACCTACAACGCGTTCCGAAGGGCGTCGCTGGCAGCCGGGGCGTGGGACGCGGATCGCGACGCGGCCCGGTTGGTGCTGGCCGCGTCGGACCTGGGCGGTCTGGTGGCGGGGACGGCGACCAAGGACGACAGCAGATCGTGGAGGTGACGTCTTGCTCGCTGACGGGGACCCGGACGTGGCCTGGGGGTCGCGGCGAACAATCCGCAATGGGATCCGGGCCAGCACCGATCGCTACGCCTGGCCGAAGCCCGGGAGGCGGCCCACCCAGGCGACGCTTTGGACGTCTACCTACGGCTCGCCGATGTCGAGCTCGAAACGACCGGGAAGTCCGCGTACACCCGGACCGTTTCCATTCTCAAGAAGCTCGTCGCGCCGCGGATGCCGCGGACCGCCGCGAAGACTTCGCCGATCACCTCGCTGACCTTCGCGACCGCCATCGTCGCCGCCCGACCCTCATCACCATGCTCGACAGGACAGCATTACGGTGAACTGCCCTCCAGCAGCCGGGTCCGCCGCCGCGTCCAGCCCGCCGCCCCTCGATGGTGAGAGCCACGCCTGGCCTGGGGAACCCGGCCACCTTCGGCGGCAAGTGTCTGCGCGACTTCGGGTTTCGATGACGGGAAGGCGCGATGAGGTCGAAGGTGGCAGTCGAAGCGGTGATGACGGTGGTCTTCAGTGAGATTGTCGAAGCAGAACAAGGTCGATGACATCGAGGAGGAGATCACTGGCTGTCTCGTTTCGAGACACACCACCGGCGTGACCATGGCAGGGCACCTGAGCCCGTTTCTGAACAGCCGCCACGGCCCGCCCAGCTCTTTCTTCGCCGGCAACCCGAGGACCGGTCGAAGGCCGGCCGCAGGGGCGCCAGGACAACCGAGCGCCAGCGAGGGCGTCAGCTCCTGGTGCTGTCACGACGGGTTGCTGGGATCACAACGTCGTCGCCGACAGGGGCTGGGCCTGGAGGCACGGTTGTGCGTGTGTGCTCCCGAGCGGGCATAGTCCTCGCCGCTATCAAGAACCGGGTCGACACTACGACGCCCACCTCCTCGACGGCGGCGCCGGGCAGCTGAAGGAAGACACCGGCGCATCTCGTCACAGCACTGCGGCAGACTGGTGGGCGTGAGTGTTGGTGAGGAAATCCTCGAGGAACGCCGCCGGCGTCGCCGCGCCGGTGACCCGCGATTGTCGGCGGAGGGCCGGGAGATCCTGCGCCGGGTCACCCGGGGCGATCTGCAACCGGAGTTCCAAGCCGCCCTGGACGCCGATCTGGTCGCCGACGCTGACTTGGGCGGCGAGCATCCCGACCAGGCCGACTGACATCGCGCGGCGGGCCTTGCGGTGATCGTGATCGACGAGTACCTCGCGGTCGACGTGGTGCGCGGCGACTGGCCCGACGGCCTGCCCGATGACGACGTGCTGGGATTGCCGGTCACCTGCCACTACCGGCTCCTGCAACGCATCCACGACCCCGGCACCGGTCAGCTGTCGGCCATCCTGGGACGGCTCAGCCCCCAAGACCGCGAAGCCATCCGCCACCCGCACCCCGAGATCGTCCAGGTTCTCGACCCGCGCCCGATCCTCGACGAGGCCGCCTCGATCGCCGCCCGCTACCACACCGGCGGTCTTTTGGTCCCCGAGATCCTGGCCGCCGGGTTCGCCTACGGCCGCCAGCTGTGGTTCGGCACCCCCGCCAACGTCGGAGTGCGCATGGCCGACATCGCCGCCGACCTGGGCATCGCCATCCACGTCGCCAACTAAACCCCGCTCTTGCTTTCTCAGCCGCCGGCCGCCGGGCCGTCCAGACGGCCGCTGAAACCTCCGGCGATCCTCCTGCATCGAAGTGGGCGAGCGAAGCCACGGCCGTGGGAGACTGACCGGCGGTGACCGCCACCACCCTCACCATGTCGCTGCAGCTGCCGCCCGGCCGCCCCGTGGTGCATCGCAACCGCCGCCTGCCGGCCCATCCGCCCCGCCCGCGGGTGGGCTGCGAATCGGCAGCTGAGCCCAAAAAGTCGCGTCCGCGCCCAAAACCGGCCTGGCGGCCCATCTCGGCCCCTCGGTGTCGGGAAAACCCGCACAGGCACAGGGTTTCTGGTCGCCTGCGGCTACGACCGCATCGGGATACCGAAGTTTACGTCAAC